>DASPRI010000027.1:0-3233 GCA_035624535.1 Burkholderiales bacterium | reverse complement strand
TGGCGGACCGGGGGACACACTCATTGGCGGCGCTGGAAACGACACTTATGTTTTCAACCCAGGCGATGGCATTGACCGCATTCAGGATTCGAGCGGCACCAACACCATTGCTTTCGGTGCCGGAATCACGCCGGATTCCATTTCACTGGGTCTGGGCTCGCTGCTCTTGCACGTAGGGAATCAAGGCGACGCCATCCACATTGATGATTTCGACCCCAACGATGTCTTTGCCAATCCCTCCATCTCAAACTTCCAGTTCTCTGATGGCACCGTATTGAGCTATGCCGACCTCATCGCTAAAGGCTTCGATATCACGAGAACAGCCGGGGACGACACCATCACGGGCACGAATGTAGACGATCGCATCAATGGTCTTGGGGGCAATGACAGTCTCAACGGCGGGGCAGGGAACAATACCTATATATTCGACCCGGGCTTCGGCCAGGATGTCGTTACCAATCCCAGCAACCAGGGCAGCGTTCAATTTTCCAACGGCATTGCGCCGAGTGACATCACCGTAAGCCGCGATGGACTGGATTTGCTTTTAACTGACACAAGCGGCAACGAAGTGCGGGTATCCAACTGGTATGCCGATGCCAATACTGCGCCCATTCAACAAGCCACCTTCGCAGATGGCACGGCATGGGATGCCGCAACCCTCGATGAACTGGCTTTGCAAAGCAGCCAGCCTATAGGTGTTACCCTTGTCGGAGGCAACGGCAAAGATGTCCTCACCGGCGGGGCGGGAAATGACCTATTGTTCGGGGGCAATGGCAAAGATATCCTTCGTGGAGGAGGGGGAAATGATTTTCTTAGCGGCGGCAATGGAAATGATGTCCTCAAGGGGGGTAAAGGAAATGACATTCTGCAAGGCGGAAACGGCAAGGACATTCTGAGAGATAAATCTGGAAACAATCTGTTCGACGGCGGCAGAGGTAATGATGTCCTCACCGGAGGTAGCGGCAACGGACTTTTCATCGGCGGCGAGGGCGATGACAGCATAACAACTGGCAAGGGTAGCGACATCATCGCTTTTAATCGAGGCGACGGAAACGATACGGTTGATGCGAGCCACGGCCAAGACAACCCCCTGTCATTGGGCGGCGGGATACGCTACAAGGATCTCGCGCTTACCAAGAACAATAAGGATCTCATTGTCGAGGTCGGCAAAGGCGAAACCATCACCCTCAAGGACTGGTACGCTTCCACAAAGAACGACAGCGTGCTCAATCTGCAAGTCATCACCGATGCCATGAAGGGTTATGACCCAAATTCATCCAATCCTCTTTTCAACCATCGGGTAAATGACTTCGATTTAAATGCGCTCGTTAGTAAATTTGATCAAGCGCTGGCTGGGAATAACAACCTCGATCAGTGGAGCATGATGAACAGTCTTCTCGATGCGCATCTTGCGGCAAGCGACACCGAAGCGTTGGGCGGCGATCTGGCCTATCAATACGGCCACGCCGGTACGCTGTCGGGAATCGGGTTGACCGCGGCGCAGGACGTGACCAATTCGCCTCAGTTTGGCACGCAAGCACAAACATTGCACCCGCTTGAGACGTTGCAAGAGGGAACGATCAAGTTAAGCTAAAACCCGTGAGCGGGAAGCGGTAAACGGTAAGGGCTAAGGAGCAAAGTGTGAAGGGAGAGTTGCAAATTCGCCGGGGGCAGCCCGGCAGCTGGTTACTTTTTCTTGTTTCGCCAAGAAAAAGTAACCAAAAAGAACGCGACCCCGGTTCGCTGCCCCTTCGGGGTACCTTGTGCTGCTCGCCCAAGCGGGCGGCTGCGCAACTCGCGCGTCGCGCTCAGACAGTGCTCGCCGACTACTCTCGCTTGGGCTGTGCTGCTCCGCAGCTCACAGGGGATTGCAAGGCAACGGCGAGATTGAGTTGTAAACGGTGAGTGATAAATAAAAGGGTGATGAGAATGCAAATGCTGCAACGGATAAGCAAGCTTCAGGCTGACTCGCTGGATTTTGCGCCGGCCATTTTGCGCGCGCAGCATCAGCCGCCTTCGCCTTTGCCTAGGCTCGTGCTTTATACCGTACTGGTTCTGTTCGGAGTGATGCTACTGTGGGCAATCTTCGGGCGGCTCGATATCATCGCAGTGGCCCAAGGCAAACTGGTGCCGCAAAGCTTTCTCAAGATCGTCCAGCCCGCCGATTCGGGGATCGTCAAGGAGCTTCTGGTGAAGGAAGGCGATGAAGTTCGCGAAAGGCAAGTTTTAATTCGCATGGATACCAGCATTTCGGAGGCGGACATCAAGAGCCTGCAAAGCGAACTCGCGCTGAAGAGCCTTCAGCTGCGGCGAATTGAAGCCGAGCTTTCAGGCGCTCCGCTCAAGAAAGAAGCAAACGACTCGCCCGCACTCTACGCCAAAGTGGATGCGCAGTACCACGAGCGACGCCAGGCTTATCTGGACAGCTTGCAGCAAGAGCAGGCCGCACTTCGCAAGGCCAAGGAAGATCTGGCAAGCGCCGTAGAAATCCAGGAGAAATTGAACCAAACGCTTCCCACCTACCGCCAGCAGGAAGAAGCCTTTGCCAAGCTCGCCAAAGACGGCTATGCCACCAAGATCATGGCATTGGAAAAAAGCCGCGACCGCATCGAGAAAGAACAGGACCTGCGAGCGCAGAATTACGCTGTCGCGAGCCTGAAAGCCAGTATCGCCCAATCGGAGAAAAAGATCGCGCAGATAACTTCAACATACCGCAGCCAATTGCAAAACGAACAAGTGGAAGCCCAGGGCCAATACGAGAAACTACAGCAGGATTGGGAAAAGCAATCGCACCGCTATGCGCTGCTGGAACTTAAAGCGCCGCAGGACGGGATCGTCAAGGACCTCGCTACTCATACGGTTGGCAGCGTGGTTTCCCCTGGAACTGTGCTGCTCACTCTAGTTCCTCGCAATGACCCGATGCAGGCGGAAGTGTGGGTAACCAATTTGGATGCAGGTTTCGTGCGGCCCAAGCAGCCGGTGAAACTGAAATTCACGGCTTATCCATTTCAGCAATACGGCATGCTCGACGGTGAAGTATTGCAGGTGAGCCCCGATGCAAGCGAGTTGCCAACGAAATCGGACAAAAATAATTTGCCGGGCGACAATCCGGCGCAAAGCGGCTTTAGAACGATCGTCTCTCTGAAAGCGCCATACCTTGAGCGCGACGGCGCGAAATATCACCTGAGCCCGGGAATGCAGGTTTCCGCCGAAATTAATCTCGGCAGCCGCAC
>DASPRI010000023.1:0-8169 GCA_035624535.1 Burkholderiales bacterium | reverse complement strand
GCGATCTGCGCAGCCTGGAAGATAAAATCCACATCCAACCGGCGGCCAAAACCGCCACCCAGTAAATGGTTATGCACTTGAACCGTCTCAGGCGGTAGCCCCGTCGCCTGCGCGGCGGCAGCCTGGGCGCGGGTCTGGACTTGAGTCCCTACCCATACATCGCATCCGTCCTTGCGCACGTGTACTGTGCAGTTCATCGGCTCCATGGTGGCGTGCGCTAAAAGCGGACACTGGTATACCGCCTCAATCTTTTTCGCGGCACCCGCCATGGCTTTCGCGTAATCACCCTCCTTGCGCGCGACCACCCCCGGTTTCTGTGAGGCCGATTCAAGCTGCCGAATTATGTCGCCGGTGCTGAGCTTTGCGTTCGGACCCTCGTCCCATTTGATGTCGAGCGCGGCCAAGCCCTGCTTCGCGGCCCACATGTGGTCACCGACCACCGCCACGGCATTTTCGAGGCGCACGACTTGGTGTACGCCCTTGATTGCCTTCGCCTTGGCTTCGTCGACACTCGCCAGTTTGCCGCCGAATACCGGACAGGCCGCGACCGTGGCGATCTTCATGCCCGGCACCCTGACGTCGATGCCGAATTGCGCTGTGCCGTTCACCTTCTCCGGCGTATCCAGACGCTTGGCTGCGGTACCGATGAGCTTGAAGTCCTTCGGCTCCTTGAGCACAACTTTTTCCGGCACAGGTAATCTTGCTGCTATCTCAGCCAGGTCTCCGTAGCCAAGCTTGCGGCCGGTCGGAATGTGAATGACCGTGCCATTTTCAGCACGGCAGGAATTCGGGTCTACACTCCAGGTCCGCGCCGCAGCCGACAAGAGCATGGCGCGAGCGCTGGCTCCGGCTTGGCGTAGCGGTTTCCAGAACCCGCGCACCGAGGTCGAGCCTCCGGTCACTTGAAACCCCAGCAGTGGATTGCCGTAGAGTTTATTATTTGGTGGCGCCGCCTCAACGCGAACCTGACCGAGCCCTATTTCCAGTTCCTCGGCGAGCAGCATTGGCAGCGAAGTATAGGTGCCCTGGCCCATCTCGCATTGCGCCACTATCAGCGTCACCCGACCATCGCGCCCGATACGGATAAAAGCGTTCGGAACAAATTCTTCTGCGCCCGCCTCCCCGGCCGCGTCGACGTCGCGCACGGCGTCCGGCAGAGTAAAGCTCAGCAGCAAGCCACCCCCGGCCGCCACGGATGCCTTCAAAAAACTGCGCCGGGAGAAACCGATATGACCAGCCGGGCCGACACCAATCGCCTCGCGATTAAGCAAGTGCTCGAGATTCATGGTCAGATTTCCTCCGCAGCAGAGAGCTTGATCTGCGCTGCGTATTTGATCGCGGCACGAATGCGGCTGTACGTACCGCAGCGGCAAATATTGCCTGCCATGGCAGTGTCGATGTCGGCGTCATTGGGATTCAGATTGCTTGCGAGCAGCGCTGACGCGGACATGATCTGGCCTGACTGACAATAGCCGCATTGAACGACTTCCAAATCGAGCCACGCTTTCTGAATCTTCTTGCCTGCAGTCGTATTGCCTATGTCCTCGATGGTCGTGATCTTCTTACCGGCCACAGCGGCGACTGGTGTGACGCAGGAACGTATCGGCTGGCCGTCAAGATGAACGGTGCAGGCGCCACACAGTGCGACACCGCAGCCGAACTTGGTCCCAGTCAGACCAATCACGTCGCGCAATGCCCACAACAGTGGCATATCCTGAGGCACGTCTATCGTGACATTGCGACCATTGATATTAAGAGTTTCCATTGATCAATCTCCAATAGAGACGGGATGCACTGCGGGATCACCTGGGACATCGTCGCGTCGGCTTGATTCGAACAGATGCCAGCCCTGCTCTTGCGTATCCACGAGATGAGTTCATGACTTGATGCTCTGGTTTGCGATGATTGGCGACCCGCCTGGAAGATAAAATGGCTGCTTGCCATCTGCGCGAAACGATGAAGGCAAAATTCCCATTTTGTCAACATGGAAAACCAGAACAACTGCGGCTATACGCTAATATTTCAGTTTTGTCACAATTTCATTGGTGGCCGCTCGATTCCTCGCGCAGCGTGGCGTAGTAGGCGATAAGGTGCATGCTTGTTTTTTTCGAGGGCATAAAGCGGGGAGATCTTAAAGCAATCCGGATGTGTAACTTTGGGCTAGGGTGAGTGTTATTATGCTCTTTAGCGCGAGCGTAATGATTAACTAGACGGGGAATGAACGATGTTATCCGAAATTCTATGGACTATGTACGCTTTACCACTGCCGCTCGTCCTGGTCGCACTTCTGGCACCAGCTGCGCTTGAGCGAAAAAGCGGCAAAACATTCATTCTTTTTGTTGCGTTGATGTGGCTAGTCACAGTCGCTGCGCAGCAGTATCCAAGAGATGTTTCTTCGGAGTTTTGGTCGTATTTTCTTGCCCACCCAGGGAGAGCAGGGACGGGCGTATTGGGTATGGCAATTGGAGACGGGTCGCCCGTCTTGGGAGCCGCCATTTTCATCTGGGTGCTGAAAAAGGGACACGCAAAGCTGTTGTGGCAACAACTCGGCGGTCTTGTGGTCGGACTACTTCTTCTTCCGGTGTCGCCAATAATCACGTTTCATCTTGTAAGCTTTTTTCACAAAGTATTAGGAATTCCCGGATAACCATGCGGAGAACATGATCTTCGTAGATTCAGCTTAACGCCATAAGGTCATATCCAACGGCCACTAGTTGACGAGCTCATTGGAGCTGGGGCAGACAGCCAACCTGTACCGGGCGTGCCGCTTGGGCACAAGCACCGGGCGATCAATCGTGATGCTGCGAATCCACACCCGGATTAGCTTATCGTTTGAACCCGACAAATCGCGAGCGTCCGCTTTCGGCCAGAGACGGACATCGATAAACGCCGCATTTCGATCCGTAAACGCCTTTATTGTTTTGACCATTCTTTGAAACAACGCAGCGGCGGGCATTTCATTGAAGCAGACTGCATGATTGAATCGCTCAGCCAAGTTACTTTTCCGTTTTAAGTCCTGCCCGAAATTTCAATAATTCGGCCATGCTAGAATTAATTTATTTACGCCACACGGATTCCCGCTCATGCTTACTGCTACCCACAATCTGCTTATCGATGTTCTTTCCGACCTGAGACAAACCACGATTCTTTGGCAGCTAGCTGTGCTGGCGATTAGTCTGGTGCTTGGATGGGGAATAAACCGTTTGCTGTTGAAGCGGCTTCCCAAGCCCGAAGGTGTTTCAAAAGTTGGATTGGTTGGCGTGTACCGCGTGGCTTTCCCGCTGTTTGCGTTGGGACTGGTGTTGATAGGAAGGGCTGTGCTCAAAAGCTGGTATCCCGTCAATCTTCTAAATATCGTTGTTCCCCTCCTCTTTGCGTTGATGCTGATTCGCCTTGTCGTCTATGTTCTGCGCCAAGTCTTCGTTCCAAGTGGTTGGCTTTCGGGCTCCGAGCTGCTCATCGCCACGACGATCTGGGTCGTCTTCGCCTTGTACGTCACAGGGTTGCTCCCCGATATCCTCGACGCGATGGATTACGCCAGCTTTACTGTTGGCGGTCAGCAGATCTCGTTGACCGATATCCTGGGTGGGATTCTGTCTGTTCTCGTCACCCTGCTGGCGGCATTTTGGCTTGCGCGGGTGCTGGAGCGCAAAGTAATGGCCGCAGGTAACCTGGACATGAATTTGCGCGTGGTGCTATCCAAGACAATCCGCGCTTCTCTGATCGTTGTCGGCGTTTTTATCGCGCTATCTTTGGCGCATATTGACATTACGGTCCTTTCTCTTTTCGGGGGTGCATTGGGCGTAGGCATCGGCTTTGGGTTGCAGAGGATCGCCAGCAACTACATCAGTGGTTTTATCGTTCTGCTCGACCGTTCCATCCATCCGGGCGATATGCTTACAGTGGACGGGCGCTTCGGCAAAGTTTCGAAAATAACTGCGCGTTATTTGGTGCTGCAAAGCAGTGATGGCACGGAGGCGATCATCCCCAATGAAACTCTCGTCAGCTCCACTGTTATCAATCACACGTACAGCAGTCGCCAAGTGCGAATAGGCATTCCTGTACAGATTAGCTATCAGAGCGACCTGCACCGTGCAATGGAAATCCTGAAACAGGCGGCTGCAAATCAACCGAGGGTGCTTACCAACCCCGAATCGAAAGTATTTCTCAAGTCCTTCGGCGAAAACGGTATCGATTTGGAGTTGGGCGTCTGGATTGACAACATCGAAGAAGGACAACTCGATCTACGCTCTGACATAAATATGGAAATCTTGCGGAGATTCCGGGAGACGGGTATCGAAATTCCCTACCCCCGACGCGAAGTCCGCGTCATTGGTGGGCAACCCTCCGTCTGATGACCGAATATCGACTCGCTGACATTAAAAAAAAGCAACATTGCGATGCACATTATTGGAATGTAAAGAAGGTAGTGCGCCCCTTGCCACATGAATAAATCGCGGCGCACGCTTAGTTTAAATGACAATATGTTTTATGCCCGAAGAAATTGCAGTTCTCTACAAGGGCGCAGCCCGAATATATAGATATGCCCACTCGAGATGGTGCTCAAGTATTTCGGGAATGGGCCACTTGGATGGCCCTGCAGCGGCTACTGTCCGCGGCTGCGCGCGGATTTGCCGGCAGAACGCAAAATAGCTTCGTACATCTGGCGAACGAAGGCTTCCATGTTTGGATTAAAAATGTCATCGTGGCTTTTCATTATGGCCTTCGTCGTCTCGACGACCCAAAATGGATTGCTGGGAGGATACCACTGGACGGTCGGCGCGAGTTTCAATCCATTGCACAAATATTCGGGCCTAGTCTTGAACCCCTCATCTGCGTATTTGGACATATGCTTACTCTCTTTGTCGAAGTGCGCGCGCCTGGCCTCATTAATTTTCTCTACTGGTAGGCCGGCACCTTCGCAGGGTTTCTGGCATTCCTTATCGCTCGCGTCGCAGGTGGAGAGCTTGTGAGTCGTGTAACGATCATTATGGCCCACGGTTCGAGTATTCGCCTTGCCCTCATAGCCTGGGCTTGATTCAAAGATGGCGTTGACGGTCCTCGCAGCAGGAAAAGCAATGCCTGTTGCCCAGTCGGCTTCCGATGTCGCTATGATAAGCACCGGCAGCTGCTTGGGGTTAAGCTTATCTAACCGCTGGCCGGCGATCTTCAGCGGCTCATAACGGCTGCCCTCGAAAGCCGGGTTGACGATTACCACGAGATCGCCCTGGCGCGAGAAATCACCTTTTTCGTGACGAACGGCGGCTTGCAGAAATTCATTGCTCAGCGCTTTAAAGGCAATCAGGCCGCCGAAGGAATGGGCGATTGTCAGCATACGGACGTTCGCGGATTGCCCACTCGCCGTGTACTCCTGGTTGGCGCGGTCGCGAAAGGCGTCCAACTTGGCGAACAATTCGCGCGTCGATCCCTGTGCGACGTGGTCGGCCGTGTTTTTGCGATCCCAAAAGGTAAGCTCGTTGACGATTGGTATGGTGACGGACTCGCCGCGCCAGCCGACGTAAATGCCGATCACGCGTCGACCGGCTTCACCTTTGTCTTTGCCGCCTTCGATCGTGGCAAAGTCGCTTAACAATTTTCTGAACGCACGGACATTTGGATCATTTGCCTGCGCGTTGTGGTGCCAGCCGTGGACGAAGACGACGAGCTGCAGACCGCGCGCGGCATATTCGTTTCGAAGCAGCTCCAACTGGTGGAAGAAGCTATCGAGAAAGTCCTTGTTCGGACGCGCGAGGTCCGAGCTTTTTTCCACCCAGCCTTGGTCATCGAACTCAATGAACATCAAGTCGTAATCCGCTTTTCGCTCTTCTATCGTGCGTTGCCAGCACGGACTAGCCGCATCGGATGCGTCGAGTTCCCGATCGTCCACATACTGGTCGTAGAGCTGCTCGCAGTTGGCATCCGGTAATGGGTCGAAGGCTTTGCTTCGATAGGGGATATCGCCGGCACAACCGGACATTGCGAACGCGGTCAAGACAGCAACCGGCACACGGTGCAAAGATTTCATTTTGCCCATTGTAGTTCATATCGTGATCGTTAGTGCTCCCCACGATACCACGCGTCGGCATATCTCCCTTACCTCCGCAACGACCACTTTGGGTCGAGAGCGGTCGTTCGGGTGCGTCTGCATTTGGCCGAAATCGGAGGCTTGCGGCGGTCATTTAAAGCTTCCAATAAATGGTTAAGAATAGCAATTAACACAGACGCACGATTACAATTCATTCTTATCGCGATAACGGGACATTATCGACCTGTGGTGCTGGACAAGAACGGGTTGGCAGCCAGGTAATAAGTTTCAGATGAATAAAAAGCGCGTGGGCATTATCTTGTTTGAGAACGTCGAAGTGCTCGATTTTTGCGGGCCGTTTGAGGTGTTCTCAGTGACCCGGTTGAACGAAGAGAAACGGCGTGAAGAAGATTCGCCATTTGAGGTTGTACTGGTTGCCGAGAATCCGGGCCCAGTAACTACAACCGGCGGCATGACCATCTTGCCTCACCACACTTTCGAGAACTGCCCACGTCTCGATATCATTGTGTCCCCGGGTTGATGGGGTATCCGGAAACAGTTGACGAACCCGATCATGCTCAATTGGTTGCGTATCCGCGCCCCGAAGGCAGAAACGTTTGCGGCAGTCTGCACTGGCTCGATGTTGCTCGGGGTTGCCGGACTTCTGGATGGGCGGCATGCGACGACCCACTGGCGCCCGCTCGACTGGATGCGGGATACCTTTCCCTCCGTGTCCGTCGATTATGACAAGCATTTCGTCCAGGATGGCCACGTGTTCACCTCTGCCGGCATCTCGGCGGGCATCGATATGTCGCTCAAGGTGGTGGCGCGTTACTTCGGCGTGGCCGTGGCGAGGGCGACTGCTCGGCACATGCAATACCCCTACCCAGAAAGCGATACGCGCCGTATCCAAATCTACGGCTAATCGCAAGTCTAAGGATTGCTGCAGCGTTTATTCTTTGCATTGATCTTGCGAAGCTTCAATTAATAAATTTCGATGGTCAAATGCACAACACTATTTTGTTTTAAATAAATTGTTTTGGCCATCGCTTTGATGACAGCTTTCGGCCAAGAACCGGCGTTCGCGAATATTTCCTTTCGACGCGATCCTGACGATCAACGACTCGAGTCAATCGGTTTAAAAACTGCAAGAACTTACAAGTGCCCCGTTGATTCAAATCAGTCAGTATGAGCGCAGCAACCAACGAGTCCTCAAGAGAATATTTAGGATCTGACTCGAGCAATCGCTCCCTTCGGCCATATTGGCACATTCCAACTAAGCGTAATTGACCCTGCAATTATTTTTTTACCTGGCTAATTCCCCGTGCCCTCGGAAGCAGGCGCCGTTTGCGAGGATTGGCCTGCATGGGCGGCGCTTGCTTCTTGCCCAATTGGGACGACCTTCTCCACGTTGTTGTCAGCGTCGTAAGTAACCTCGTAGGTCATTTTCTCTCCGCTGTATGTTTTTTCCACCGGATAACCGATTATCTCCCACAGCCCCAATGTAAATACATCTGCTACTCCGTGCCATACCGCGCGACTCGTCTTCGCGCCTTCGCTGTAGCCCTGAACGAACGTGAAAATGTCGACGCGTTTCCCGTCCCTCGTCTCGCTGGAAGCAGGTTGCCCAAACTCGGACACCAAAACGCTGCGGGGTGTTCCAGGCTTTAGCAATGTGATGTCCTTCTTATCCGGCTGATGTGCCGCCAAATATACTGAGCATCCGTTCGACAATCCTATCGACAAAGTTGCGAGCACCGCGCCAACAAGTTTCGCCAACCGTGATATCTTTTTTGCTCCGGCATCGTTGTCCGTAATTAGAGTTTCCATGTCTTACTCCTTTGAAGTCATTCGAAGCTGACACCCGACCATCTGCAGAGGTTCGCTGCGAATTGCCGATCCTGGAAAAATATCGGCACTCTTTGCGACCCAACATCAGAACTCGGGTCCGCGTCTCATGTCCATGCTTCGTTATCGTATAAACAGCTGACCAGTCGCCCGCTGCCGGTGGTGGCGCCCGACTACTTGGTTGAGCCGACTCTGGACCGCATGGGCAGCCCGGAGATCGGCTCAAACCAAATATCGGATCAATCGCTAATGGACGGGCTTCATCTTTGCGTGGAGTGCAGCCGGAACATCGTCGA
>DASPRI010000020.1:0-3990 GCA_035624535.1 Burkholderiales bacterium | reverse complement strand
CAAACCTTGAAAGCTTTGGATCAATTGGTCAAGCAACAGGGTTTCGTGGAGCAAGCGGTTCATACGAACCAGACTAAGCACACAAGAAAACGTCAAAAATGAGCGCTATCGTCGACGTAATTGCAAGGGAAATTCTTGACTCGCGGGGCAACCCGACCGTAGAAGCGGACGTTCTTCTGGAATCGGGAGTGTTGGGGCGCGCCGCGGTACCGTCTGGTGCTTCCACCGGAACAAAGGAGGCGATTGAATTGCGGGATGGCGACAAGCAGCGCTATTTTGGCAAGGGTGTGCTCAAAGCGGTGGAAAATATTAATACCGAAATATGCGAGGCGATCATCGGGCTGGACGCCGTAGAGCAAGCATTTATCGACCGTACTCTGATCGATCTCGATGGAACTGAAAACAAGTCGCGGTTGGGGGCGAACGCCATATTGGCGGTTTCGCTTGCAGTGGCCAAGGCTGCGGCGGAAGAGGCTGGATTGCCTTTATACCGCTACCTGGGCGGATCTGGGCCGATGTACATGCCTGTGCCATTGATGAACGTGATCAATGGTGGAGCGCATGCCAATAATAATATCGACATGCAGGAGTTCATGTTAATCCCGCTCGGAGCAAAAAGTTTCCGTGAAGCGCTGCGCTACGGCGCGGAAGTGTTCCATACACTGAAAAAGCTAATTGCAGAAAAAGGCATGCCCACTACTGTCGGCGACGAAGGCGGTTTCGCCCCCAATCTTGAAAACAATGAAGCAGCGCTGCAATTGATTGTCCAGGCGATCGAGAAGGCGGGCTTTCGCCCAGGCGCGGACTTGGCTGTCGGCATTGATTGTGCCAGTTCAGAGTTCTTCAAAAGCGGCAAGTACGAACTGAGTGCTGACGGGCTTAGCCTCAATTCCAAGCAATTCAGCGATTACCTCGCCGTATGGGCGGACAAGTATCCCATCATCAGCATTGAAGATGGCATGGCGGAAACCGACTGGGAAGGCTGGAAGACTCTGACTCGGCGCTTGAGCAATTCCTTGCAGCTGATTGGCGATGATATATTCGTTACCAACACCAAGATCATTTCTGAGGGTATCAAACAGGAGATCGCCAACTCGGTGCTCATCAAGATTAATCAAATCGGCACGCTGAGTGAAACATTTGCCGCCATTGAACTCGCCAGACACTCCGGCTATACCGCGGTAATTTCGCATCGCTCAGGGGAGACCGAGGATACCACGATTGCCGATATCGCGGTGGCCAGCAACGCGATGCAGATAAAAACGGGCTCGATATCGCGCACCGACCGTCTGGCAAAGTACAATCAACTGCTGCGGATCGAGGAGGACCTCGGCGACGTCGCGGTTTATGCCGGGCGCAACGCTTTTAACCAGCTGCGCTGAATGAAGTTCATTACGCTGATCTTGATTGTTCTAATCGCCGCGTTGCAATACCCGCTGTGGCTGGGCAAGGGTAGCTGGTCCAACGTTTGGGAGGTTGACCGACAGCTTCAGGATCAAATTCAGACCAATCAAAAGCTGTGGGCGAGGAACGCCGCGCTGGATGCCGAGGTGCGCGACCTGAAGCAGGGACTGGATGCGGTGGAAGAGCGTGCGCGCTCGGAACTTGGGATGATCAAGCAGGACGAAATCTTTTTTCAAATCCTGGAAAAAAAGCAACAAAGCAATTGAACCTTGCGCGCCTCTTGGCCTGCTGCATCGGCTGTGGTGATTCCAAGCGGTTTCGTTGGCAGGTTTTCCCTGGCAGTGAGCGTGGCAGATTGTTTAAATCTGTGGATTTAATGATTCTGGTAAGTCGCTAATTATTTGAACAATACCTCTCGCGTAAATTTCGAGCTCAGGTTAGAATAGGCGCGCTGGAATGTGCATTTCTGAGGTATGGGCATATTGGGCATATGATTTTGGCTGTGCGTTTAGGCAATGAACGATGGTTACTCCGCTAGTACTAACACTTGATGCTGCGGGCCTTCCTCGTCGCTGGATTGACACGCAAGAGGCGGTTCTGTATTACGCGCGTAATTTGGTCACTTGGTCGCTGGGAAACCCGGTGTGCGTCTACCGTGGGGGAATTTCAAGGCTGACCGGCAGGCGTTCGGAAATTGCCCCAAAACCCATAATCGCGGTACGGGGCAAGGTCCATACCGCGCATTTTGAATCCGAGCCGTGGCTTAACCGCGATACACTATTTCGACGCGATCGGCACATATGCGCGTTTTGTGGCGGCCAGTATCACGCGCACGATCTAACCAAGGACCATGTCACGCCGACTTCAAGAGGGGGAAGCGACCGCTGGACCAATGTGGTGACCGCCTGTCGCACTTGCAATGAGCTCAAGGCCAACCGGACACCTGAGGAAGCGGGAATGAAACTTTTGTATGTGCCTTATGCTCCGAACCGCTATGAGGGAATGATACTAGCGAATCGCCATATACTTGCTGACCAGATGGACTATCTTCTCGCGCACGTCCCCAAGAACAGCCGGCTGTGGAACGGCAGGGAGTAGACTGAATCCGCCAGCCAGCGCGTCACGCGCGGCGCGTTTTAGGCATTCCGTCTGACCTTAGCGGTATTTAATGAACCAAGCCGCCGCAGGTAACATGTTTCTTATCGAGTGCTCAATAATTCCGGGGTTATTTTTTCCGTCAAGGCGTGAGGGTTTCTGCTAGTTGCACGTGTGGCTCGCAACGCCCAATCCATCGGGCATACAGCTGACAGCCCAATCGACAAAACCCTGGCCGCGCCAACGTGTAGAATTAAGTCTGTCTTGCAAAGCCTGGAGGGAAAGCCATGCATGGATTGCGCGCACGATTTATCCTCGGTATAGCCGTATTCTTAATCGGCACGGCGGTTGCCTATTCCCAGAACCAGGCGGAAACGTATACCGCCACCGTGGATCAGGACGGTGTTCAACATGTTCGTATCCTTGGCGGCGATTATTTTTTTAAGCCCAATATTATTGTGGTGAAAAAAGATGTGCCCGTGGAGCTCATGGTGAGCAAGGAACCGGGCATGGTGCCGCATTCAATAGTGGCCAAGGCACCGGAAGCAGGAATCGTCTTCGACGAATCTTTGAGCACCGAACCCATAATCATCCGGTTCACGCCCAAAGCAGCAGGCAAATATGTTTTTTATTGCAAAAACAAGTTGCTGTTTTTCTCAAGCCACCGGGACAAGGGAATGCAGGGAATAATCGAAGTTGTGGAGTAATAGATTACCCGGATACGATTCAAACTTGATGCCTCCATTTTCAGAGTAATCCATGTTCATAACGGGTATCGGTACCGCGAATCCGCCCCGGCGTTACACCCAGGCCGAGTGCTGGCAAGCACTTCGCGCAAGCAGGCAATTCGAGCAACTCGACCGGCGCGCGCGCACGGTATTGCAGAAAGTACTTCTGGGAGAGAATGGAATACGCACCAGGTACCTTGCTCTCGATCCGCTGACAGACGTGTTTGATGCTAACCCCGACGTTCTCCATCAACGTTTTGCTCGTCATGCGCCGCTGCTGGCCGCCCAGGCCGCTGAGAGTGCGTTGCGGCAAGCCGGCCATCAAGCAGATGATATAGACGCGGTCATCGTCAGCACCTGTACCGGTTACCTCTGCCCGGGACTTACCAGCTATGTGGCCGAACGTTTGGGACTGAGAGGAGATGTGCTGGGATTGGACTTGGTAGGCCAGGGTTGCGGTGCCGCATTACCGAACTTGCGCACTGCCGAGGCATTGTTGGCTGCCAAACGTTGCAAAAGAGTATTGTCGATTTGCGCTGAAGTCTGCAGCGCAGCTTTCTACATAGACAATGATCTGGGCGTACTGATCAGCGACTGTTTGTTTGGTGACGGCGCCGCAGCTGCGGTGCTCGAAGATTCGCCAAATCAGCGGTTCCGTCGAATCGAATGGAAAGAAACAGCATCGCGCATTGATCCGCTAGAGCGCGACACATTACGCTTTGAACAAAGAAACGGCATGTTACGCAATATACTGACTCCGCCT
>DASPRI010000015.1:0-3022 GCA_035624535.1 Burkholderiales bacterium | reverse complement strand
ATTCGGTGTGCGTCAACTATATTCGCAACCGGGCAGCCGCCGACGCGGTCGCTGACACAATCAAGCGCGCGGGCGGAAAAGCCATAACCGTGGCCGCCGACGTCGCATCCGAAAGCGATGTGGTCCGATTGTTCAATACCGCGGACAAGGAATTGGGTCCAATCACCGCACTTGTCAATAACGCCGGGATTTTGGAGCAGCAGATAAAGCTCGAGAATATGAGCGCCACTCGTCTGGAGCGTGTGTTCGCAACAAACATTACCGGTTGTTTCTTGTGCGCACGCGAGGCCGTACGGCGAATGTCCACCAAACATGGAGGCGCCGGAGGGGCCATAGTCAATGTGTCATCGTTTGCGTCGCGGCTTGGCTCGCCGGGAGAGTACGTGGATTATGCCGCCTCCAAGGGGGCTTTGGACACCATGACCATAGGGCTAGCGAAAGAAGTCGCGGAAGAGGGTATTCGCGTTAACGCGGTGCGGCCTGGCTTTATCTACACCGATATCCATGCAAAAGGCGGCGAACCGAACCGCGTGGATCGCGTCAAGGTTTTGGTGCCGATGAAACGCGGAGGCACTGCTGACGAGGTGGCAAGAGCGATCATGTGGCTGCTCTCCGATGAATCGTCCTATACGACCGGCGCGTTCATCGATGTCACTGGCGGCAGATAGCTGCTGGCCCGAGGGCTTACGTAGGTTTATACGGGCAGTTAGCCTTGGTGCAATCGGCGTAAAGGTGGAGCGAATGCTCGTGGATTGTGAATCCGCGCTCGTTGGCAATTTTGACCTGGCGGCGTTCGATTTCGGCGTCGAAAAACTCTTCCACTCGCCCGCATTGGATGCACACCAAATGATCGTGATGTCCACCCTGATTTAATTCAAAGACCGCTTTGCCGCTTTCAAAATGGTGGCGTATCAACAATCCCGCGTGCTCAAACTGGGTGAGTACGCGATAAACCGTTGCCAGCCCAATATCCAGGCCTTCCTTGGTGAGGACCTTATAGACATCTTCTGCCGTCAAATGACGTACCGAGCTGTTTTCGAACAAATTAAGAATCTTGAGGCGGGGAAGCGTGGCCTTGAGGCCGATGGTCTTCAGATCGCTGGGCGAACTCATGATTTTGCTGCAAGCCATGGAGTGGCACTATTTGAGCTATTATAGTCATATAACAGCCCTCTTTGAACGGCAATTTTTGATGCGATTCGGCTTTTTCCTGTTCGTTCTTTTCCTCGCTGCCTGCTCACCGAAGGCGCTCGTCACCCCGTACACAATCGACGTGCAGCAGGGTAACGTCGTGACGGACGATATGCTGCGCAAGGTCAAGCCCGGGATGACCAAAGCCCAGGTGCGTTTTGCACTGGGCACGCCGCTGATAATAGATCCATTTCACTCCGACCGATGGGATTATGTTTATCGCATGAGAAAGGATGGCGAACTGGTCGGGCAAAGCAAGCTCACGGTCATCTTTGAGGGCGATAAGCTGAAGGCCGTGGAGGGAACCGTGCTTCCGCCGGGCAATCATATAGCCGGTGTGAAGCCTTTTGCGCCGCTTCCCGTTCCGGCCATGGCGCTGGCTCCGGAACAGCATCAAGCCGATAAACCACCAGTGCTGGACCTGAGTAAGGAAGAAAGTGTGCTCGGCGTTGTATCGCAATCGCCTCCTCTAGCGACCGAAGCAGCGAAACCGGCGCCGGGTGAGTCCCAGGCCGAACAAGCAAGCCAAGCCCATCCGCAGGTCGAACAAGCGAGCCAGGACCAAGCGCAAGCCGAAAAACCCAAACTGAGTTTCGGTGAGCGATTTATGCGCTTAATCGGCTTTGGCAAGAAAGATGAAACACAGCAGCCCCCAGCCCAAGAAAAGCCTGATGCACAACTCGTACAGCAAGCCGATCAGTTTCATGAGGAACCAGCGGACCAAGCGCAAGCCGAAAAACCAAAACCGAGTATTGGCGAGAGGTTCATGCGGTTACTTGGCTTTGGCAAGAAAGACGAAGCGACACAACAGGCGAAATCAGAAGAGAGATCGGCGGCGGAGCCTGAAACGCAGTCTGAATCGCAACCGGATGCGGAAGCGCCCACCAATACTGTGGTGACCGCGGATCGCAGCCCTCCGCCGAAGCGTACTGTAGGCGAGCGCTTCATGCGCCTGATCGGCTTTAAGAGTAACGAAAGTAACGAAGACCCGGCACCACCGGTGCACACCGAGGTCAACAGCAGCGTTCCCAAACTAAGCAGCCTAAGCTTCAAACAGGTAATGAGGCAGATCCTGGGTCTTGAGAATGACAGTGATAAAGAGAAAGCCGCCGCAGCGGGGGACATTGAGCCGGGCGAGAAAGTAAAGACGGCGCCACAGGGTACGACTTGGCAGCGCTTCAAGCGTCTGATCGGCGTCGATAGCGATGAAACAGAAGTAACGTACACGGTGGACCAGCAGCCCAAGCAGGCAAGCAACGAGTCAAAATCTAACACCGCGCCACCCGCCGCGGCCAGACCGGACGCGCCCAACCCCGACACGTCCAGCCCTGACGCGCCCAGGTCGGAGGCGCCGAAACCGTGAAGCGCCAAGCCAGCGCAGACGTTTAGGCAAATATGCTTTCGCGCTTTGAACCGGGCGCCAAGGACGTTGGCGGTGAGTGGCGAAGGCGCGAGCGCCTGAAAACTACCCAAGAGTTATCATGAGCAAACTTAACATTGCAGTTGCCGGAAGTTCCGGCAAGATGGGCCGCGCGCTGATCGAAGCGGTGCTGAAGGCAAAAGACCTGCGATTGCACGCCGCGTTCGACATCTCAGGCAGTCCGTATCTGAATAAAGATGCAGGCGAGCTTTGCGGCGGCCCATGTACGGTGTTCATCACGGACAATGTCTCCGATTCGCTGAAAGGCACTGATATATTCATTGACTTTACGCGTCCCGAAGGCACGCTGCAGCACTTGGAGCTGTGCCGGAGCCGTGGCATAAAAATGGTGATTGGCACGACCGGGTTGACGTCGCAGCAGGAACAGAAAATCGTCGGAGCGGCAAAAGA
>DASPRI010000194.1:0-4529 GCA_035624535.1 Burkholderiales bacterium | reverse complement strand
GAAGGGATCTGCAGCGGCCGGCAAAGCGGCAAACAGAAGCAAGGGCATTAAGGATCGCAAGTTCATGGTATCCCCTCTACCGCATTAGCCGGGTCAAGCTAATTGGGTGTCGCGGCCTGCAGCCGCGCGATGCGCAACGTGGCAGGCGGGTGGGAGTCATAAAACGCGGAATGCAGTGGGTCTGGTGTAAGGGTTGAGGCGTTATCCTTGTAGAGTTTTACCAGCGCACGTACCAAATCCGGGGCAGAGGCAAACTGCACTGCGAATTTGTCCGCTTCGTATTCATGCATCCTTGAGTAGGCGCTCAAGAACGGTTGCAGGAGGAAAGTGAAAATCGGGGTGATCATAAAAAACAGCAGTAGCGCCATCGCGGTGGAAGGAGTCGCGACATTGAGGCCTTGGTAAAACCAGGGCTTGTTTATCAGCACGCCCAAAAGCCACAAAAACGCCAGGCTAACCGCAAATGTCCAGAGCATGCGCTTGATCACATGATAAAGCTTGTAATGGCCCAATTCATGTGCCAGCACCGCTTCGATTTCCGCAGGCTCCAACCTGGAGAGCAGCGTGTCAAAGAACACGATGCGCTTGGCAGTGCCGAAGCCGGTGAAATAGGCGTTGCCGTGGTTGCTGCGCTTTGAGCCGTCCATCACAAACAATCCTTGTGATTTGAAACCGCACCTGCCGAGCAGTTTTTCCACCCGGGATTTGAGATCCGGGTTTTCCATCGGAGAGAATTTGTTGAACAGCGGCGCGATATACGTGGGATATATGGCAAGCACGAGTACATTAAATGCAACCCAAGCGAGCCAGACGTAGAACCACCAGTTTTCGCCCATCTTTGCCATTAGCCACAGAACGCTCAACAGAAGCGGTATCCCGAATACTGTGGCGAGCAAAGTTTGCTTCAGCAGGTCTATGATAAACAGCGCGGGTGTCATCTGGTTAAAACCAAATCGGGCTTCAATTACAAAGATACGGTAACAATCTATGGGAATTTCAATAATGCTGACGATCACTGCCACACTGGCAATCAGCGCGATGCCGAAAGCTAAGCCTTCTCCCAGCCGTGCGGACCACCAATCGCTGAGTAGCTGGAGCCCGCCGCCGAAAGTAAGCGCGAGCAGCAACAGCGCATCGATAACTGCATGTACCATATGCAATCTGGTTTTGGCAGTGCTGTAATCGGCGGCTTTCTGATGCGCCGGCAAGTTGATTTGCGCAGTAAATTCCTGCGGTACATTTTCGCGATGCGCGTGAATGTACTTGATATGGCGGAATCCAAGCCAAAGGCGGGCTGCGGTGGTCAGTAGCAAGGCGACCAAAAAAACGGCGGTAAAAATGTGCATGCTTCAACTCGAATGACGGAAAGCGCGAGGTTATGACAGAATAACCCCATATAAATTCAAATTGCATTATGGCACAAGACGCGAATCATCTCATCTGGATTGACATGGAAATGAGTGGGCTCAATCCAGACAGCGACAAAATCCTGGAAGTTGCGCTGGTCGTGACCGACAGCGACTTGATTACCGTCGCCGAAGCCCCGGTGCTGGTAGTACACCAGCCGGCCGCTTTGTTGGAAGCGATGGATGAATGGAACAGATCCACACACGCCAAAACGGGATTGATAGACAAGGTCAAGGCTTCGAGCTTGGACGAGGCCCAAGTTGAGGCGCAACTGATGGCATTCCTATGCCTGCACGTGCCTGCCAAGGCGTCCCCAATGTGTGGCAATTCCATCTGCCAGGATCGGCGTTTCTTGGCACGCTACATGCCGCAACTGGAGGCCTATTTTCATTACCGCAACCTGGATGTCAGTACGCTTAAGGAGCTTGTAAAGCGCTGGAAACCCGAAATTGCGAGCGGGCTCGCCAAACAGGGAAAACACGAAGCGCTTGCCGATATCTACGAATCCATAGAGGAGATGAAATATTATCGCGATCATTTTATAAGATCGTGATTTTACGGTGTTCTTATATTATAAATACCCCTTGCTTCTTCATGGAACAGCAGCAAAATCCGCATCGCCGCAGCGGTATTATCATGCTGGCTATCGCCTGGATGCTGGTTTTTGGCCTGGCGTACTGGTATTTCAGTGGCTGGGAACAGCGCCAGTTGAATCCCAATCCACAGGCGCTGCTGGAGCAGCAAGGTGGCGAGCTTGTTTTGAAGCATAACCGGGCGGGCCATTACGTTGCGGATGGCGAGATCAACGGTGCCAAAGTCACATTCCTAGTGGATACCGGTGCGACCCAGGTCGCATTGGCGCCACAACTCGGTCGGAGGCTGGGACTGAAACTTGGCGCCCCTATAACGCTTAATACCGCAAACGGCAGCGTAACTGGTTATTTGACGCGGCTTGCCGAAGTGCGTCTGGGCCCGATCGCGATGCATGATGTCGGCGCGGTAGTCAGTGAAGGGATGGACCAGCAAACAGTATTGCTCGGCATGAGTTTCCTGAGGCGTTTGGAGTTCACCCAGCGGGGCGAATACTTAATCCTGAAGCAGCCCGGGCTGAGCCCGGCTCATTAATTGCAGTTTATTTGGGGAGAAAGCCACGAGAAAATTTGGCGTCATCGGACTAAGCGGAGACGGCAGACGCATGGCCGGACTCATGTGTGCAAGCGGGCTCGACCTCGCTGCGTATGATTCCGATGTGGCGGCCAGTGTTGCGTTCTCGAAAACCTGCGCGATTCACGCTTGTCGCACTTTGGAAGAGCTGGTGTCCTCTGTGCGCAACCCGCGCAGACTTTGGATTATGCCGGGAGCCGCAGCTTGCTTCGAACGCCTGGAGCCGCTGCTTGAGGCGGACGACATTGTTGTCGATTGCGCCGTCATCCATTATAAGAACACCGTGCGCCGCTCCACAGAACTGGCTGAGCGGCATATCACACTAATCGACGCAGGGGTTTGCGGCAACGGCGTGCATCATGCCCTCATGCTTGGAGGGGAGGCACAAGCGCTTGATATGCTCAAACCCTGTTTGGAGGCAATCTCGCCTCAGCGCTGGCTGCATTGCGGGCCAAGCGGTTCAGGACACTTCCTGGAGCAGGTACACAAGCACATCCAGCACAGTGTATCCCAAACCGTGAACCAAAGCCTGGCTGTCATAAGAAACATCGGGAGTCTCAGTTTTAATTTGGACGCGATGGCGCGAATTTGGCAGATGGCCGTCGCTGAGCAGACCGCGATTCAAGGACTGGTCGTTGATTTTCTAAACGAAACGGGTGTGCTTTCGCGCATTAGGTCCGGTAACGCGCAAGAGCTGGCAGGCCTGCAGCAGCAGATGACGCCGGCACTCAACTTGGCACTCGCCTTGCATTATGCAGATCTGGGCTCGCGCCTGTTCCAGCAGCAAATCAGTGCTGCGCTGGGCACCGCAGCGCGGCCAAAGTCAATCTAAAAACTTTGCGACGCAATTACTCGAGGTTAATCTCGCCGTCGAATTTGACGTCGAGCCTGACCGTGCTGATCCGCAGATTCACGCTTACTGGCAAGCTATCCTTGCCCGAGATTACCCCTTGCGCCAAAGCCTTATTTACCGCCTGTTCGATTTCATGCTGCGATTTAACGCCCACCATTTTCAGGAACTTCCGGATGCTCAAGTTGAAGATTTCTTCGTTCATGATGGCCTCTTGTTTTGGAGAGGATATTACAAAAGTATCGCTTATTTATTGCGCTCGAGGCAATTATTTACTTCGATGACTAAGCGCTGGTGCGCACCGGAGCTTCCGCAAAATTAGAATTTCGAACACACACGGCGCCAGTCCCATTTACAAATTATCCTGATCTGCAATGTTTATGGTGAAATCTCGTTTATAAGCGATCCGCGCACCCAAGATTGCAGGGCGAAGGAGATGATTTCGATTAAATCGGTTAAAAGTCCAAGTTTAACCGGATTACGCTATCGGTCTTAGGTGTGTTTTGAGTTCTTAAGCGACAAATAAAAAGCCCCCGGCTGACGCGGGGGCTTTGTAAAGCTGAGAAGAGCTTAAGCTTGGGCGGCTTTCTTCTTGGTGTGGTGGACTTGGCTGGTCGCGGCAGCGACGCTCGCTTCCGTCAATTCGGCGACTTGCTTGGCCGTTTTGGTCATGGTGCCATAGGCGGTATTGGCAGCGGCCATCGCTGATTTAACGGCAGCGACCGCCACATCAGAACCCACCGGAGCAGACTTCGCAACCTTGTCGAGAGCCGAAACTACCGCTTTATTGAATTCCGCGGCGCGCTCTTCGATCAGCTTAGAGATTTCTGCTTGAGCTTCGGTTGCCACTTCATACACGCGGCGCGAAAAGCCTAAGGCCTTTTCAAGTGCCGGCTCGGCGATAGCCGTTTGCAGGGCCATGACTTCTTGGGCATCCTTGGCGGAAATCAGCGCCTTGGCGTTTGAGGTGTTTTCTGCCAGGCTGCTTTTAGCTGCCGATAATTGCAGATCAAACAGACGTTCGGCGGCATCCAATGTGGCCGCGGTAATTCCCGCAGCGATTTCCAAATTGCTTTTGTTTGCAGCAACAAATTGTTCAGGTACGTTA
>DASPRI010000183.1:0-3630 GCA_035624535.1 Burkholderiales bacterium | reverse complement strand
GGTCGAACAAAGCCCATTTCTGCTTTGCATGCCCACCATCAAAATCAAACCGCAGCCTCCAATCAGCTGCGACAACAACCTTAGCGACTGAATCTTTCAAATGGCTGGTGTCGTATGGAACAAGGGATATGCCGCGACAGGTAAGATCCAAGGCAAAAGCCGTTTTCACGTGGTCATTGAATTCCAGAACTTTCAAACCAACGGCCACTCTGCTTGAGCACTGCGCTAAATCACACCAAGAATTCGCGGAAATAAAACCATACTCTTCATCAAATGTGACTACCGGCTGTTGCTTTGCCACGTTACAAGCAGCAGCTAACACTATGAGGCAGAATGTGAGCAGTGGTTTCATTTATGCATCTTCGTGCATGGTTCTTTGGATGGCCAAAAGCAGGTATTCGAGGACGGTGCGGCTGCCTAAATTATTTTCAGCGAAAACCTGCATGCCTGGATTCAGCTGGTATTTTGCTCCGTCCCGCTCAAGATGCGAAGCTTTCAAAGATACGACTGTCCGAAAGCCGCTTGGCACCGGACTGTCCTCTGCGATCGTCCGGAATCGACCCAAAGCGGACATTCAAACTCACTATACCAGTCCTTCGTTCGAACCCCGGCGTGTCCTGCAAAACGTACTCCCATTCAAAAGTAAGTCATCTGTAACCGATCCGTATGCGATCGGAGTGTTCTCCTATCGCATTATGGGTCTCATAGCGGCGCCAGTTTTAGCGAGTGATAGATAAGTGGCGCGAAGGTTGCAAATTCAGAGAGGGGAACGAAAATGGGTTTGCGAAACAGTAACTTCAGATGGTCCCACGACTCCTACATGGGGTTGTTAGCGAGATTGTGCCTAATCGTCACGATTTTCCTTGCGCCAGGCTGTGCCACTACGCGGGAGGGCCAATCGAGCAGCCCACCGGCGGATGGGAAGAAAAGCTGCTCGCGCCTTGCAGCTGCGGCGCATGCCTATCATGAGATGGCTAACCCGAATAAAATAACCCAGAAGATTATGCAACGTTGTGACGACGGCGACCCGCTCGCCTGTTCGGCGATTCCCGGCGCCTGGCCGATCGCGGCATATTTTGAGGTTGTCGGTGCGCTATTCGTTATTCCGGCTTTAGCGATGGACCCCAAAACCCAGCGCGCATGTCCGCAGGAACCGAGCACAACGGAAGCTACCGCAAAACCCTCCGACTCCCAACAAATCATGGAACCAAGCGAGTAGACCATCATGAAAACATCCTTAACTCAATTCGTCGCTGTGCTTGCATTCCTTCTCGGCGCATGCGCTCAATCAGAAACGAGACAAAATTTTTTCGTTCAAGATCACCAACAAAAAATTAAGCCCGACGAAGCTATGTCTATAGTCGTAAACCACTACAGACACTGTAGGCAAAGTGACCAAAAGGGCGATTGCGCTGATTGGTCGCCGGGAACGCTCGCACAGGATTTCGAACACTGCGTAACAGTTTCATTACTTAAGGAACAGCCAAAGCTCGATGTTCTTTCTTCAAAAGAGTTCCGGCGTATTACCTTTCCAGACAATGTCTTCGCTAGCTCGCCACCCACGCCTGAAGCCATAAATGAATTGCTTCGTGATCAGGATTTAAGGCGACGCCTTAACGCAGCTCATTTGCGTTATCTCGTAATTGTGGACGTGCAAACGACCAAAGGAACAAATAAAGCACTTGCTGCCGCTGGCATAGCGCTCGGCGTAGTCGCAGGCATGCATTGGAAATCGACCATTACGGCATCAATCGTTGATCTGCGGGACGGGGTTCAGTCCGGCGTTGCCACGGGTAATTATGCGGGATCAAATTGGGTCCCGACATTCGGACTTCTACTGCCTCTCGCAATGCCTGGCATGCCCCCCATGCGGCCGATGGGGCCAAAAGAAAGCCAGGCTTGCAGCGAATTCGGCCAAACACTGGGTCAAAATTTTTACATCACGTCTGAAAGTGTGCAAGCGCGGGAATAATTCGTAATTTGTAGATCATCGAATTGAGCCCTATTTGGGGAGCCGAGTGGGGCGACACCTTAAGCGATCCGATTCGCTCCACTGTCCGCTTTTGGCCGATTGCTGCCATTCAAGCAATAGCCGAGAATATTTAATTGTGCCTCAAAATATGTCGTGGATTGGTTTCTTAATATATATTAACTCCGGCTACATCAAGCCGATGAAAATAAGTAGACCCCGCCACGATCCTTGGAAGTTCCCGAGTAAGGTTTCTCCCGTAGTCTGTAGCGAGATGCATCCGCAACTGGCAGCGTAGATAAAACGTAACTCGGTACGATGCCGTGAGGCTTACTGGGGCTTTGCGTAGCGAGTTCGAAGTGTTTGCGGGCGTTGCAGCGTATTGATTTAAAATAAAGTCGTTAGTTGCAGAACCGACTACGAACCAAGGGGTCGCGGGTTCAATTCCTGCCGGGCGCGCCAAAACATTCAGCGCCGGCACCCACGTGGCCTAACAACAGCCATAAGTGAGATTGAGCCGGAACATCGTGAGCGACTCGGATTGCACAGCCTTCCTGCAGTGGGCGTTACCGCAGATCGACCTGCGCTGGCCCGGTTTCCGCAAAGTGCGACGTCAGGTGTGCAAGCGCCTGAGGCACCGGATGCGCGATCTCGGACTGGACAGTTTTTCGGCTTACCGAGCGCGGCTCGAAACCGATCCGACGGAGTGGCGCGTCTTTGACGAATGTTGTCACATCACGATTTCGCGGTTCTTTCGGGACAGAGGTATATTTGAGGTCTTGCGTAAACGCGTGCTGCCCGATATCGTCGCGCGAGCTAAACACGAAGGACGCGACGTCCATGTCTGGTCGGCCGGATGTGCATCGGGCGAGGAACCTTACACATTAAAAATACTCTGGGACGTCGAGGTCGCAAGCGCATATCCAAGCGTCTCCCTCTCGATCATCGCCTCAGATGTCGACAAAGCAATGCTGGCGCGTGCACGTGAGGGGTGCTTTGAGCCGACGAGCTTGCACGAACTGCCGCCGCCCCTCATTGAGCAGGCCTTTGATCGGGTGGGCTCTCAGTATTGCGTCAAGCGGAAGCATAGAGAGAGTATCGAATTTCTCGATCAGGACCTGCGGTCGGAGATGCCCCCACGTCTCTTCGACCTCATCCTCTGCCGGTATGTCGCCTTCACCTATTTCGCCGTACCGCTGCAACGCAAGGTCTTAGCGCGCATGCTAGAACGGCTCCGACCGCGTGGTTATTTTGTGATCGGGACGCACGAGCAACTGCCGAGCGAAGTTTCCGGGCTGGTTTCGCTCGTTGGAGCGCCACAAATCTTCCAGAAAAGAGCGGTGCTCCAATAAAGAAGTTTCTGCGTTTTGAGTTCTTCGGGGCTGTCGCCGTATGAAATGGATCCGGCCAATTCCCAGAAGTGCCAAGTTTTGCCCTGATCGGGGAGTCGGACGGAGTTCGAAACCATCAGTCTTGCCAGTGTCCGCTTTTGGCCGAAAGTGGACGTTCGCGAATGACTGCTTTCGACCCAAAGCGGACACTCACGAAAGGCATCCAGTGAATTCCCACACTCCACCATCAGAACGCCTGGCAAAATAAAAATTGACCGTAATACGTTGTGTCAATGAGTGATAATTGACCTATGATAGTACCTCGCGTGG
>DASPRI010000022.1:0-7572 GCA_035624535.1 Burkholderiales bacterium | reverse complement strand
CTCCGAAGCCGGGCGTTCTTCGATCGGGATATCTGCGCCGCCGGCGATTCCGAGATCAATGCTGGACAAGGGGCACGCAACATAAAAAGGAATGTGATGCCGTTGTGCCAATACCGCGAGCATATACGTGCCTATTTTGTTTGCGACATCGCCGTTTGCAGCCACGCGATCGGCACCAACGATTACCAAATCAATTTCTCCGCGGCTCATCAGATGGCCAGCCATATTGTCGGTAATTAAAGTCACTGGAATATCATCCTGGATCAGTTCCCAGGCGGTAAGCCGTGCGCCTTGCAGAAATGGTCTGGTTTCCCCTGCAAATACGCTGACTTTGTTGCCTGTTGCCACAGCTGAACGGATGACCCCCAATGCAGTGCCGTGGCCGGCAGTGGCCAGCGCTCCGGCATTGCAGTAGGTGAGAATTCTCGCATTGTCGTTGATGAGAGCTGCGCCGTGATCGCCGATCGCGTGGTTGACGCGCAGGTCCTCGCTGTGAATGGCTTTAGCCTCGTCCAGAAGCCTTCGCGCGATTTCCGCAGGACGGTGCTGCTTGGCGGCATTCCAAACCCCGCGCATGCGCTGCAGCGCCCAGAACAAATTTACCGCAGTCGGCCGGCTGTGCATAAGCTCCGAGAAGCTTTTTTCAAGACCCGATTGAAAATCGTTCTCTGCCACATGTTGCAAACGCTGCGCTTCCAAAGCGATGCCATAAGCGGCTGCGCAACCTATTGCAGGCGCCCCTCTGACCACCATGTTGCGGATGCCATCGGCAACGGCTGCGGCGGAATCAAAGCTCACGTATTCCAAACGTTCCGGCAAAACTCGCTGGTCGATCATTTCCAGTTTGTCATTGCGCCAGCGCAGTGTTTCAAATTTATTTAGCCGCGAGGTCACTAAATTACCCGTTCGTTGCCGCCATCTACTGGAACCTGCGCGGCAGTGGTCTTGGCAAATAGCGGGCCGCACATTTCGGCGGCAAGCTCGGCCACATCTCGGCTCTTTACCTCGGTCCTCAGTATATTGTTCTTCTTGTATTGTTCGACACTCAGCCCGTATTGCTTTGCACGCGATTCAAGCACTGCTTCACTCCAGATGGCGGTGTCAAACACGGCGTTCGGATGGATGATATTGATGCGCATGCCTTCCGCGCCCCATTCCAGCGCTGCGACTCGGGCGAGCTGGTTAAGCGCAGCTTTGGAGGCCGAGTAAGCGGCTGCGCCCGGGCCCGGGGCACGGACATTCTTGGAACCGATGACTACCGCGCGTCCGCCTCTGGGCGAGAGCTTCAGCAATGGGTGGCATTCGCGCAGCATCAGCAGGTTTGCATCAAGGTTGATGTTCATGACCTCGCGCCATTCCTCGTCTGGCAAATCGTCGATGCGCCGGCTCGCCGGGAAGATTCCGGCGTTGAGTATCAACATGTCCAGGCCACCAAAAGCCCTGACCGCGGATTCAAGCGCGTTCTCGACCGCTCCTTCACTCGTAACGTCGCAACGAATGCCAAGAAAATCTTTGCGGCTATGCATCGTTTGAATTAACGGATTCAGATCGAGCCCAACGACGGCCGCGCCGCGTGCGAGCAAAGAATCCACGCACGCCTTGCCTATGCCCGAGGCGGCGCCGGTGACTAAAGCGATTTCACCCGCGTACACGGGGAGTGCGCCAGTTTTCTTGAGCTTGGCCTGCTCTAGATCCCAGTATTCAACGTCGAACAATTCCTTTGCCGGTAGCGCGACGAATCCACCCAAAGCAGTGGCGCGCAGAATAACCTCGATAGTGTGCAAATAGATTTCCGCAACGATGGCCGCGTCTTTCGCAGTTTGTCCCACGGCACACATGCCAAGTTCAGGATCAAGAACCACGCGCGGCGCGGAATCCAGCATGGTCTTCCGTTCTTTCGCTGTGCGCGCGTAGCGCTGGAAATAGTCGCGGTACCGCTTGGCATACGCATCGACATTCCTTCCGAGCATCGGTAGCCGTTTGGTACGAATCACGTGGTCAGGGGTGGCCGGGCCTTGTTGCGAAATTTTTGCAATATCTTTGCGTTTGGCGAATGTCAGGGTACGGTCATTGGTGCAAGTCGTGATGATCGCCGGAAAACCCGCAACCTTTGAAATTTTCCCGCGCAACACGGCAAGTTTCGTTTTGAGAGTTTTTTTGTCAGTGGAACCAGAACGCGAAACGATTACCCAGGCCCCTTTCTGAAACAGATATTTTTCAGCGCGTGAAACCAATGCGATCATGCGCTCGTAGGATTCTTTGGCAGTTGCTCCGAAAGAAAAAATGCCGTGGTTCATGAGTACCATGCCCAATGTGGTCCGCTTGGCCTCCTTGGCGAATATCTGGGCGCAGACCCTCGCTAGCTCGAATCCCGGCATTACGTAGGGAATGATTACCACACTGTCGCCATAAATTTCCCTGATACGTTTCAACCCGTTGGCGGTGTTGGTTACAGTAATGACTGCATCGGCGTGCGTATGGTCTACGTACTTGTAGGGAAGAATCGCGTGGAGAATGGTTTCGATTGAGGGTGCCGGAGCCGTGGCGCGCGTCATATGTGTTTTCAGCTCGTTTACCATTTGCGGGTCGGAAAGTGTTTCGAGCTCTGCAAGGTGCAACAAATGCGGCAGACGCACCGGGGAAAAACCGGCGGGTTCTATAGTTTCCAAATCCCAGCCGCTTCCTTTTATGTAAAGAATGTCCTCCTGTTCTCCAAGAATATTGCGCTCGCGGATCTTGACTGAGGTATTGCCGCCGCCGTGCAGTACCAGCGACTTGTCTTGGCCCAGCAAACGCGAGGTGTAGACTCGCAGCCCGAGCTCACCCTTGAACTTTGCCGCCTCTTTGTCGTTCCACAGACTTTTCATATTGCGCTATACGATCGCTGAGGCATTATATAGGAGATGACGGATCGATCATGAATTCGTGACGCACCGTACCGCCCTCCACGCCAGCCCGCTTGAAGGAACGTTCGATAAGCTCGACGCGGTTGTTGGAATGAATAAAAAGCAGCGTCGAGGAACGCGTGCCGTAATCGGCTGAGGCGGTAAAAGCCGCCGACAGCTGCCGTTCCCGTTCCAAACCGATTCCAGTATTGGGCAGCTCACTGTCGGCTGGAACAGTGCGGTCGGCGAGAATTGCGAACAATGCTTCAACCGATGCCGGTTGTGATGCCGAAAACAGCTGGACAAGGTGTTTCTTGCCGCGCTCCACCTTAGGCCAGGGGGTGTCCAAGAGATGATTGCTCAGACCATATAGCCCCGGAGCAAGTTTTTCCACTTTTCGGCCGCGGTTCGAGCAATAATAAATTTCGTTGATGTTCCCGGCTATCAGATTGAAGCCGTCGTACCGGGAGGCGTGCTGCTGCACGCAATGCAAATAGTCCTGCGGCGTTTGCTTACCCGCAAGAAAACTGCTCACCAAGGTGCCCCGGGACGGAGCATTTTTCTTTTGGGCTAAACCCTGGCGAAAATTGGTGACGGCAGCAAAGCGCCCCGCGCGCGTGACTCCGAGCCAGGTCCCACGCTTCTGCAAGTCCCGGCCGCCAAGTAGCTCTGGCTGCTCTTCCCAAAACGCCGCTGCTGCAGTCGGTCGCTCATAGTATTCGTCCCGATTAGCGGCAAGTAGCAAGGGCCAATCTGGGGACAGCCTATAGGCGAGCAAGACTAGGCACATAATCTAACCGTGAAACGGCAGTCACATAACAAAACACTCGATATGCCGCTGCGCGCCCGGTTCAAGAATTTGCCGCGCGCCATATTCCTCGACAATACGCGTCAAGGCATCCTCAAAATCTTCTCCCGTGACGTTTTCGTACACTTCCATCCACAATAGTGGTTGATCCTTTTTTTTGAGCAAGCGTCCGGCAACGCCAGTGCGATCACATAAAGCAGACTGCATTTCGTGAATGCGCGCTTCCGATTTGCTCGTGCCGGCACGCGCCACCTGGTAATAAACGTAGACGTTGAGCGGCATCACACGGAGTAGGGCAGGGGCAACAATCTTAAAACCGGGCCGCCCGGTGACTGCCATCGGAGATCGCTACTACGGGCGGCATCAATTTGGATAACTGCGAGCACGTCATAGCCGCCATCGGGCGAGGCAGCGGCGTTGACAATCATGCCACTTGTTTGGTCTTGAACGATTTCGGTGAACAGTTCATCTCCAGGTTCGGGAGGGATTTCGCTCGAGATATTGCCGAGATACATGCGTCGCTTAAGCGTCCCCAGGTGCTGCGTCCGTGCGACAATTTCCTGTCCAGGGTAGCAACCTTTAGTGAAGCTGACTGCCCCGATGATATCCATATTGAGCATTTGCGGCACAAACTGCTCCTGTGTCGCCGGCGTGATGACGGCAATTCCGCTGCGTATGTTGAGCCAATCCCAACACTCGCTTCCTGTTGGTATGGCGTACTCGCTTAATCGTTCCCACAATCCGGGAGCTTGCTGCGCAGGGCAAATCACTTGAAATCGGTCAGGCGCTATTCGGATCAATGTTGCCGATTTTTCATGTGCCACTTCAAGCGTGGACTTTGGAACGCTGCCAAAACATTCATTCGCGAGCGATTCGGCGTTCTTTCCAGCGACACCCAAGCAGACGTGAGTGCCACTCGCGTCACCGATTTTGACTTTCGACCGCAGCACGTATTTCGCGAGCCGGCTTCGGATGTTCTCGCGTAAATCGGCATGTAGCTGGCCGTAATATCCTTCGGCGCTCTGCCAAATCAGGAGGCTCGCGAGCACGCGGCCTTTTGGCGTGCAATAACTGCTGTACTGAGCCGTTCCGGCGCTCAGCCTTTGTATGTCGCTGGAAAGCTGGCTACTCAAGTATGCACGGCTGTCTTCTCCGGAGAAATACAGCAAACCGAACTGGGAAAGGTCGCAAAGTACAGTGCCGGTCTGGATGGCGCGAAGTTCCGCCTGCGGATTGCCAAAATCGCATACCACCTGGTTTTCAATCATTGCTCCTGCACGTTGCAAATAGTCTTGCCAGCTGGCATTCATAGGATAAGAGGGTAAATACAAAACTTGAAAGCTCGATGGCACACTATTTTAACAAAGCACAAGGAATTCGGCTTTAAGGGCGGGCCGGTTTAATTGTTAGCCGTTGTTTTTTGCGCTATCATGGTGTTTATAAGCTGCTGCTTTTTACATGACTAAGTATATTTTCGTAACAGGCGGTGTGGTCTCCTCCCTCGGTAAGGGAATCGCCGCCGCCTCCCTCGCAGCAATTCTCGAATCGCGCGGCATCAAAGTCACCCTACTCAAGCTCGACCCTTACATTAACGTGGATCCGGGCACTATGAGTCCGTTTCAGCATGGTGAGGTGTTTGTTACCGAAGACGGAGCGGAAACCGATCTGGATCTCGGTCACTACGAGCGCTTTGTCAATGCCAAGATGAGCAAGCGCAATAACTTTACGACTGGCCAGATTTACGAGAGCGTAATCAGAAAGGAACGTCGCGGCGATTATCTTGGCGGCACCGTTCAGGTAATTCCGCATATAACCGACGAGATTCAAAGTTTCATTCTGCAGGGAGCAAACGCGGCGGAGGTCGCGATTGTTGAAATTGGCGGCACGGTCGGTGACATCGAGTCGCTGCCTTTTCTCGAAGCGATCCGCCAGATGAGCATCAAGCTGGGCCGCCATAATACCTGTTTTATTCACCTTACCTTATTACCTTTTATCGCGTCAGCGGGGGAGATCAAAACCAAGCCGACGCAGCACTCGGTGAAGGAACTGCGCGAAATCGGGATTCAGCCCGACATCCTGTTATGTCGTGCCGACCGACCGCTGCCCGAAGAGGAACGCAAAAAAATTGCATTATTCACCAACGTGGAAGTCGAGGCGGTCATTTCGGCGACGGATGTAGACAGCATCTACAAGATACCCGGCATGCTGCACAGGCAGCACCTTGATGACATCGTTTGCAAAAAACTCGACATCAGCGCTCGGCCTGCCGATTTGCGCGCGTGGGAAAAATTGATAGATGCGCTGGAACATCCGTTGTACACGGTGGATATTGCGCTGGTCGGTAAATATGTGGACTTGACTGAATCCTACAAGTCGCTTTCTGAAGCGCTTGTTCACGCCGGAATTCATACCCACAGCAAAATCAACATCCGTTACATCGATTCGGAAAGCCTGGAAATGCAAGGCACGGCATGCCTTGATAATATGCACGCGATTCTAGTGCCTGGCGGATTCGGCAAACGCGGGGTCGAGGGCAAAATTAAGGCGATACGTTACGCGCGCGAGAAAGGCGTGCCTTACCTTGGCATCTGCCTTGGGATGCAGCTTGCGATCATCGAATATGCGCGGCACAAGGCAGGGATGGAAGCGGCGCACAGTACCGAGTTCGATGCCCGGACGCCTTATCCGGTGATTGCTCTGATCAGTGAATGGCGTAACCGCGACGGCAAGATAGAAGTCCGGGATGCCCGGTCCGACCTGGGCGGAACCATGCGTCTAGGGGGGCAAGAGTGCGTCTTGCGGCGTGGCACCCTCGCGCGGCAGATTTACGGATCGGACACGATAGTGGAACGGCACCGCCACCGCTACGAAGTCAATAACCATTTTGTTCCGCAACTTGAGCAGGCCGGTATGCGCATCAGCGGGGTCTCCGCCAGCGAGGACTTATGCGAAGTAATCGAGCTGCCGGAACACCCGTGGTTTGTCGCGTGCCAGTTTCATCCTGAATTTACCTCTACCCCCAGAGCAGGTCATCCCCTGTTCAAGGCGTTTGTCGAAGCGGCATTGCGTTATGCCGGCGCACGCGCAGAAAGCGTCAAACAGCTGAGCGTGGTTCGATGAAACTGTGCGGCTTCAACGCCGGACTTAAATATCCCCTCTTTCTAATCGCTGGCCCCTGTGTCATTGAGTCGCGGCAACTCGCGCTCGATACCGCGGGTGCCCTCAAGGAAATGTGCCAGGAGCTCGACATCCATTTTATTTACAAGTCGTCTTACGACAAGGCAAATCGCAGCTCAGGAAAATCCTTTAGAGGTAGGGGGATAGATGAAGGTCTTGACATCTTACTTGATGTCAAGTCCCGGATCAGGGTTCCGGTCCTCACCGATGTGCATGAAATCGCCGATGTGCGGCAAGTAGCGGCGGTAGTGGATGTGCTGCAAACCCCGGCTTTTCTTTGTCGGCAAACTGATTTTATATATGCCGTGGCCAGTGCCGGGAAGCCGGTGAACATCAAGAAAGGGCAGTTTCTGTCACCGGGCGAGATGAAAAATGTAGTGGCAAAAGCCCGCGAGGCCAGTGGCAAGGACAACATCATGGTTTGCGAACGCGGTGTGTCGTTCGGTTACAATAACCTGGTTTCGGACATGCGCTCGCTGATGGTGATGCGCGAGACCGGGTGCCCGGTGGTATTTGATGCGACGCATTCGGTGCAATTGCCAGGAGGCGAGGGAAATAGAAGCGGCGGTCAGCGCGAGTTTGTGCCGCTGCTCGCGCGGGCCGCAGTTGCAAGCGGTATTTCCGGGATTTTCATGGAAACGCATCCGCAGCCCGACAAAGCATTGTCGGACGGCCCCAATTCGTGGCCGCTCAAACTCATGC
>DASPRI010000176.1:0-4805 GCA_035624535.1 Burkholderiales bacterium | reverse complement strand
CATCAGCTTATGGTGCAACAGCGGCGCCCAATTGCGGAAATCCGCCGGTTTGAGATGCGAGGCGCCGGCTGTGGGGCGCTTCACCAAGTCAGTGAATCCGATGCCATGGCTGCGAAACAAGATGTTCACAGCGGCTTTGCTTGGAACCAATTTCTGATTCACCAGATTCGAACCGTTGAGCGCTTGCCAGAAGCGGTTTTGCGGCCTGGCAAAATAAAATCCCGCTCGCACCGAGTACAGGGATGGATTAAGTCCAATCGAAACAATGTCGAGATTACGGCGCAGATAGTCGTTCAGCGTCTTCATCGAATTAAATTAGTGCCCTTGTTGCCAAGAAATAATAGGACTATTCTAAACAACGGCCGGATGCGGCGTATCTTTGAACCCATTGATACCTTGCTCCGGGCCTTTAGCATTCCTAAGAAAAATGTGACTGCAACCGATTAAAATCCTATCAATAATGGGTTAGGCGGTTCAGACGAGGAGCCTCATATGTGGCCACAAATCTACAATCCATTGAATAACGCCGTGCTATCCACGCTGGCGGCCGCTGTTCCGATCGTGGTACTACTGGGAAGTCTCGCTTGGTTCCGGGTTGCGGCGCATTACGCGGCCTTGCTGGGACTCACGAGTGCGCTGATTATCGCGATTTTCGTTTACGGCATGCCGGTTGACATGGCTGGAGCCGCCGCAATTTATGGGGCGGCATTCGGCCTGCTTCCGATCGGCTGGATCATTCTCAACATCATTTTTCTTTATCAGCTCACCAGAGAAAAAGGATATTTCAAGATTCTTCAGGACAGCATCGCCAAAGTGAGCGACGACCGGCGATTGCAACTCTTGCTGATCGCCTTTTGCTTTGGCGCGTTTTTCGAGGGAGCGGCTGGTTTCGGAACACCCGTTGCGGTTACCGGAGCGATCTTGATTGGGCTCGGCTTCTCCCCGCTCGCGGCCTCGGGTTTGTCCTTGATTGCCAACACCGCGCCGGTCGCTTATGGCGCGCTGGGCACCCCGATCATCGCTCTTTCCGCGGTGACCAAGCTCGATCTGTTGCAATTGAGCGGCATGGTCGGGCGCCAATTACCGTTCTTTTCCTTGCTGGTTCCGTTCTGGCTTATCTGGGCATTCGCGGGCTGGCGCGGCATGCTGGGAATTTGGCCCGCGATTCTGGTTGCGGGTGTGAGCTTCGCGATCCCCCAATTCCTGGTTTCCAACTACCATGGCCCTTGGCTGGTCGACGTCATAGCGGCTCTCATTTCAATGGGGTGTGTGGTCGCGTTCCTACGGGTCTGGCATCCAAAAGAGATCTGGACCTCGACGGTACCGAGAGTGGGAACCCATATGGCCTTGGCTGGCGAGGCGGGCGCCGAGGCCGAATTGACAAAAACCGACGTCGGGGCTGCCGCGATCAAACACGAGGCGCACCCGGCGGGTGTGGTTTTCACGGCCTGGCTACCATGGATCATTCTCAGCGTGTTCGTCTTCCTGTGGGGAACGCCTCACGTGAAATCGTGGCTCGATGGAATTTCGATATTCAAGTTCCCGGTGCCGCATTTGCATGATTTGGTGCAGCGTGTCCCGCCAGTCGTTCATCAACCTGTAAAAGAAGCCGCGGTTTACGCACTCAACTGGCTCTCGGCCACAGGATCGGGGATCCTGGCTGCAGCGATTGTTGCCGGATTTTTCATGAAATATTCTCCGCTTGGCCTAGCGCGCATGTATTTGCACACTCTGAAGCTGGTTCGTTTCTCGCTGCTGACGATCGCTGCGATGCTTGCCTTGGGATTTACCACGCGTTATTCGGGCACCGACGCGACGCTTGGCTTGGCGTTCGCGCACGCCGGGGTGTTCTACCCATTTTTCGGCACGCTACTGGGATGGCTGGGGGTTGCGCTTACGGGTTCCGACACATCGTCAAACGTGCTTTTCGGCGGGCTGCAGCGAATCTCGTCGGAGCAGATTGGCCTCAGCCCGGTGTTGATGGCCGCGGCAAATAGCTCGGGCGGAGTGATGGGCAAGATGATCGATGCCCAGAGCATTGTGGTGGCGAGTACTGCCACTCGCTGGTATGGTCATGAAGGCGACATTTTGCGCTATGTGTTTTTCCACAGCTTGGCGCTTGCGGTTCTGGTCGGGATGCTGGTTTTCATGCAGGCGTACGTCTGGCCATTCACGCTGCTGGTAATTCACGGACCTCACCCTTATTGAAAATGGCCGCAAACACGCTGGGCTCTGCCAACTAGCGCCAATCCAGCAACTGGTTTTGGTTAACTTAAAATTGTCCCGGCGAGATCGCCGCTTTCGTCGAGCGGTGAGAAGCGCACTGGCAGGATATCCCGGGTGAGGAGCTTTCCGCTTTTGTCCTTTTCCACAAGCACCAGTTGCTGCTTGTCGGGAATGCCGGTCGGAATCACCATTCTGCCGCCAGGCTTGAGCTGCGCAATCAGCGGCGGCGGAATCAGGTCGGGCGCTGCGGTGACGATGATCTTATCGAAAGGTGCGTGTTCGGCCCAGCCATAATAGCCGTTGCCGATGTGCACCTCGATATTCTGGTAGCCCAGGCGCTGGAGCCGGCGCCGGGCATGGTGCGCGAGCTCGTCGATGAGCTCGATGCTGTACACCTGTTTCACCAACTCCGCCAGAATCGCTGCCTGGTAGCCGACGCCTGCGCCGATTTCCAACACTGTGTCCTCGGGTTGCGGCTCAAGCAAATCGGTCATGACCGCGATGATGAACGGCTGGGAAATGGTTTTGTCGTAGCCGATTGGCAAAGGCCTGTTGAGATACGCATAGGGATGAAGTTCCACTGGTACAAACTCGTGGCGCGCGATCCTGGCCATCACCTCGATTACGCGTGGGTTGAGCGCGGCCTTTCCCAGCTGCGGCGTGACAAACACGGTTTCTGCCACAACCTCGGCGATCATCTGCTGTCGCAACGATTCAAACTGCTGCCTGTCCATTACGCGGTTGCGGAGATTCCCAAAGGCTGATTACCACAGCTTACCCTAATACAGGAAAAATTGCCGGAGTCTATGCAAATTTGTCAACTTGATCAAAAATTGGTTCATCGATGCGCATTGACCTGACAGAGCGCGGGAGCGGGAGGGGGCCAACTGCCGCGACACCCAAAGTCTATCGGAAAACGGCGACACTGGAATATCGGAGCGGCTAGCCGGCAAATGGACTCTGCACCGATAAAAATCCTTTCCGCGTTCAGTATTCCTGGAAGAATGCGGCTGTATCGCTTTCGGTTATCATGGCCGCTCGCTAATCGAACGGGGAAAGCCATGAATAAACCGATTGGGTTTATTGGTTTGGGGCAAATGGGCGAGCCCATCGCGCGCAACATTCTTAAAGCGGGCTTTAAAATTTGCGTCTATAACCGGACTCCGGCCAAGGCAGAAAGGCTGGTACTTGAAGGAGCGCAGCTTGCAAATCGGCCTGGAAACGCGGTCGCGCCAGGTGGAATGATCGTGACCATGCTTGCCAACGATTCGGCGCTGGAAGAAATGGTCCTCGGTCCCGGCGGAATCGCCGAGGCGCTGGACAAGGGTGGCGTGCACGTTTCCATGAGCACGATTTCTCCGGAAACTGCGAGGAAGCTTGCTGGGGTGCACGAACAAAACGGCAGCAGGTATCTTGCGGCGCCAGTTTTTGGGCGCCCGGAGGCCGCGGCCGCCCGCAAGTTGTGGATCTGCGTTTCCGGTCCTGCGGCGGCGCATTCCGCTGCCGCACCAGTTTTGCAGGCCGTAGGGCAGGGAGTGCATTATTTTGGCGAAGACCCCGGAGCGGCAAATGTCGTCAAACTCGCTGGCAACTTTCTAATCGCGTCTGCAATCGAAGCAATGGGTGAAGCGCTGGCCCTTGGAGAGAAAAACCATGTCGATCGTATTGCACTCGCCGATTTTTTTGCACAGACGATTTTCGCATGCCCGGTCTACTCGAACTACGGCAATATCATCGCGCAGGAGCGGTATACTCCCCCTGGTTTCAGGCTGGCGCTGGGTATGAAGGATATCGGGCTGGTCCTCGACACCGCGCAAACAAGCCAAGTGCCAATGCCTTTGGCGAGCTTGTTGCGAGACCGGCTATTGGGCTCAATGGCAAAACGGCGGCATGACATGGACTGGTCCGCTATCGCTTTGGCGGCATCTGAAGCTGCTGGTTTGAAATAACAATCTCAGCGCAATGTGTCCACTGAATTGTCGTTTGACATTTTTCAACAATTCGATATTATTGGAAATGTGGAATTAAAAACGGCTATTCGGGCCTTGGCTGCACTGGCCCAGCGAACACGGCTGGCGATCTTCCGTCTGCTGGTACAAGCGGGGCCAACCGGCATGTCGGCAGGCGAAATCGGCGCGGAGCTCAAGATCGCGCCAGCCACCCTTTCATTTCATCTAAAGGAAATGAGCCATGCTGACTTGGTGACGGCGCGGCAAGACGGTCGTTTTATTTTCTATTCCGCGAATTTCAAACAGACGGCCGCGCTGGTTAGCTATTTGACCAAAAACTGCTGCACGCGTGATGGAACCGCATGCATTCCGATCGCCAATTTGCGCGTACCGGAGCCTCGCGGCTCCTCTAAAACTAGGCGCAAGGGAGTCAAAGCATGAAACGCTTTCACGTTCACGTTTCTGTAAATGATCTACCAGTTAGCATTCGTTTCTACTCTTCTCTATTTGCTGAGGAGCCGATTGTGCGCATGCACGATTACGCCAAATGGATGCTCGACGATTTGCGCGTCAATTTCGCAATTTCGAAGCGTGGCCACCAATGTGGAACTTAAGCTAAGCCATGCGAAA
>DASPRI010000165.1:0-26258 GCA_035624535.1 Burkholderiales bacterium | reverse complement strand
CACCGCTAACGAGCAGACCGCCCAACAATATCTTTGCGCTTTCCAGTTCGCCCATGTCCTCAAGGATGAAAATCGGCATTTGGCTCGCCCAATGAGGGACATCCGGGCCGATCGCGTATTTGCTGACGGCTTGCGCGTAACGAAGCGCAAGCGGCAAGTCTTTCAAGCGGTGTTTAGCCATGATTGCAGCGTGCGCAAGCCACTGCCAACGTCGGTTGGGGTCTTCGAAAAACCGTCGGTAAACGAATTCCAGCATCATGCGCTGCTTCGCAGTGTCGGCCACTTGAGCGTAAACATGAGACGCCATTAGCAATGGGTACTGACCAACGGGATCGAGCTCGAGTATTCGGGCAAGCCAGGTTTCAACGCGCTTATAGTCGAGATCGCGGAACGGAATGCTTATTCCGGGTTGATTATCGAATGCCTGCAGGTAAAGCGTCATCAGTTGCGATAAAGCGATAGGTTCGCCCAGACTGAGCGCTTGAAGCGTTTTTGGGTCCGGAGGAAAAACCAGTTCCTCCGCATATGCAGTCGGGCGTGGCTGGCTAAATTGCCACGCAAGTTGCAAGCATAGGCTGGCAAGCAGTGCCAGTGCGACAGTTTTCGGAACCGACTTTAACGCTCGTTGCTGCACGGTTACAAATTCTTGCGGTAAAAGTCAAAGAACGCGGCGCCCAGCAGCAGGCTGATATAAATCGCGCTTTGCACCATGATGGGCAAGATCATTGTCCACTGAGCCTGGTTAACCAACCACGCAGTCTGGGTGAACAGATTGAAGCTGGGCAGCAAAAACCACAAGCTGTCGACCAAGAATACGGTTACTTGATGCGACCAGCTGCCTTGGTCAAGCAATGCGGATCCGCTGATTAACCGGATGGCCGCGATGGAGCGTGCGAGAACGTAAAATGCCAGTACAAAACTTGTAGCGGGCAGGATCTGGGTAAAGGTAATAACGCAAAACAGGCTTAATGCGCAAACGATCCACAATTCCAGTACCAGCGATGCACCCCATAGCAATATTGACGGCAGCGGCGCAAGAAAGGCGATTGGCAGGCAAATGAACGTGGCCGTCAGCAGCGCAATTGCCGAGAAACCCAAAAACTTGCCTCCGGCGTATGCGGCGCGCGGCAAATCTAGAGAGAGCAGAAGTTCGAGTCCTTTGTCGTTAAATTCGCGCACCATGCTGCTGCTGATGTAGAGCACTATGATGAATGTGGATGCAATCCTCAAGCTGGCTGCGAGAAAAGCGGTCTGCTGGCGAGCGGTTTCGGTAATCGCGATTTGGCTTATGAACAAGCTGCCCAGAACTGCCAGCAATAGAACTGCCAACACTAGCCACGGCAGGCGAGTTCGGAGCGCCTCAAGCAAGGTGAAGCGGGCGATCGTCAAGACTTGATTGCGTGGAGAACCCATGTGGTGGCATAAAACACAGGAGTGAAGTATAAACGCAAATGATGTGAATGGATTTGTAAATTGTTCAACTGCCAGCTACTCTAACAATTTTCGTGCCCAGCCATAGCCCATGCCTTCTGCCGGAATAGCCAGCTTAGGCCAGAACTTCATTGCTTCACGCCAGCAGTGGTTACTTGGCCTGATGTTGTTGGCGCTGCACGCAGTTTTGTTCTTGGAGATTGATAGCTGGCTGGCGCGCGGTTTTATGTTGACGCATTTCGGGCTGTTTCTGCTGTGGCAGCCGGTTTGGGGCGGCGAGCGCAATCTGGATATTCGCCATGCCTTGCTGGTAGTAGTCACCGGAATACTCTTTACCGTTTGGACTAGCTGGTGGCTAATTGCGGTATGGATTGCGGTGTTGTTTGCGCTAATTGGCGGCAATGTGCCTAGCAAGCGCCTACGCAGACAGCGCGCCATGTTATTGCTCGCTGCCGTCTACCTCCTGGCTGTGCTCTTGATGTGGGTTGTGCCGCATCTTTTTGCCGACCTTCGGTTTCCCGATGCCATGGCATTAGTGGCCCGCTATGGATTGTTGCTGCCGATCGTTGCGATATTCTTTGTTAAGCCGGAAAACGAGCCTGAGTCGGGACAGCGCGTAGTGGATTTGTTTTACAGCCTGCTGCTCTTTTTGCTGACCGCCGCATTGGTGCTCGGTGCATTCGTGGTTCACCAAGTGAACCAGGGTGGCTACGTTCTGGCTCTGGCTCAAGCCCTGGGATTAATCGCGGTCCTGTTGTTCGCGTTAAGCTGGCTGTGGGATCCGCGTTCCGGCTTCGACGGAGTGGGCCAGCTGGTGTCGCGCTATTTGCTGTCGGTGGGCTTGCCGTTCGAACGTTGGATGCACAGTCTCGCCAATCTGGCGGACCGTGAAGCCAATCCTGAGAAATTCCTGATCATGGCGGTACACGAAGTTGCCGCGCTTCCCTGGGTAGCAGGAGTCACTTGGCGGGTGCCGGGCAACGAGCGAAAACAGGGCGGTATTTCCAAATTTCCCGCCGAATTTTCATACGGCGATCTCAGCATGGTTTTGTATAGCAAGTGGGAGTTGACCCCGGCATTGTTGCTGCACGTCAAGCTGTTAATACGCTTGCTGGCAGATTTTTACAGCGCCAAGCAACGTGAAAAGCACGAACGACAAAATGCTTATACCCAGGCCGTATATGAGACAGGAGCCAGATTAACGCATGACGTGAAAAATCTCCTGCAGTCTCTAAAATCGCTTTGCGTCGCCGCCGAAATGAGCAACGAAAATGATGCCGAAGCGCTGCGTGCCATGATTCAGCGCCAGCTGCCGCAAATCGCGCAGCGCCTGCAGTGGACGATGGATAAATTGCAGGCGCCGCATCAGGCAGAGACAAGAGATTTCCCCGCCTCAGTCTGGTGGGCAAACCTCAAGCAACGCTATATCAGTGAAACGATTGAGTTTGAGGAGCCGGATATTACCCAAGGCACGTTGGTCCCCGCGGAACTCTTCGACAGCATCGCCGACAATCTGCTCCAGAATGCCTTGCAAAAAAGAAAGCTCGAGCCCGGCTTGCGCATCACGGTAAGTTTTTCATCTGGTCTGAAACCCCGGCTCAGCATCTGCGATGACGGCGTACCGCTCAGCGATTCCATCGCGAAGCAGCTTTTCAGCGGACCGGTGTCCTCGAAGACGGGATTGGGGATAGGCTTATACCAAGCGTGGCGGCAAGCGGACGAGCAAGGTTTCCGTTTGCGCCTTGCCAGCAATCAGATCGGCAATGTCTGCTTTGAATTGGCGCACAGCGACCGCGCCTGATCAAGGGAGCTGACCGGCCGCAATGAGTCGGCTAAACAGAATGGGGGTGGAAATCCATATTACGATATCGTCAAACTCCGATCCGGTCACGCCAGACTTGTCGTGCATGACAAAAACGCGGTCGGCAGTAGCAAGCGATTCTGCGTTCTCAGCCTCATCAGCGCTGGTGCCCCCGGTAGTGGCCGCATTAGCCCCGACCGACCAAATCACCGCGATCGCATTGGAAGTCATTATTGTCCCCGCGGCGCAACCGGTGGCAGAGGATGATCCGGCCGCGGTGTTGCAAACGAACAGAAGTCCGTTGGCTGCCGATCCAGAAACGGGGAGGGCACACACCCCCACTGCCGCACCTGGCACACAATTCAAGATATTGGACATTTGAGCGTTGCGCATGCCACTGGTGCGCGTGAACGGTAGTGTAACGCCATTAACGGTCGCAGTCGAAATCGCATAACGGATGCGGTTTTGCGTGAGTCCCCAGGCATCGACCGCGTAGCCATTCGCATCGGTAGGCGTGAAACCGAGGGTGACTGCTGGCAGGTAACCGATGTAGACGCCGTTGGCTCCTGCTCCCAATACCGAAGCGGCACAGGATCCGGTGGCGATATTGTGTGCGACTTCAGCTCCCGAGCTGCCACCCGCGAAGTCCGCGGGACACGGAAAATAACCGTTGGCTGCGGCATAACCGATCAGCGCTTCGCGCGCCTGGTCGAGGATGCGCTGGGTGTCTGCGAATCTGCGGTTTTCTATTTGGCTCTGCAGCGGCACAAGAATGAAGCCGACCATCAGCGTTATGATGAAAATGACAATCGCCAGCTCGATGAGGGTGAATCCCCCGGCGGGGCGGCCGGCGCTAGCGGACGATGTAAATACGGTCGCGGTCATTATAGGATGACGAGGGGACAACGTAGTTGTCATTACTGTTGTCGCTGTTTTCGGCGTCCTCGAAATACCCAAAAATGGTAGTAAAACCTACAGTGGGCCAGCAGGGGGGGCTGCCGCAACGAGGATAGGCGGTCGCCGAACCCGGCGTGATCAGCACAAGATCCGCAGAGCCGGTGCTTACTACCACGGGGTTACATGTAAACGGAACGCTGGCGGTGAGACACAGGTCAGCAATTCCATTGTTCGAGTTCGTTACAGTCAATGTGCTCGCGGTGCAGGTCGAACAAATGGAACCATAGTTCTCGAGAAGGTTCTTGGCGACCGCATAGTAGATAACGCTGGTCCAGCCGGTCACCGGGTTGGTGCAACCGTTCGTGAGCCAGCCGGGCAGGCTCGGGGTTCCGCTGGTGCCCCAACCAACGGGCAGAGCAAGGTTGCACGGAAAGCGGTTGCGGTTATAAGCGTTGGGCGACGCACCATTGCTATTGCCGTCAGACTGGTCGGCCCATGGATAGACCCCGGCTCCGCCGTTATATCCCAACGCTGCGGTTGCCACCTTGTATTGTTGCAAAATGGACATCATTTCGCGCGCTACGCGCTGCTCGACGGCAGGCATGAGATCGGCATTAGTGAGCGCCAGCAGCTGGTCGTTGAAAGTGGAAGAATTCGCTCCCGCGGTGAATGTCGGATTGGTGCCGTCTGCGTTCTCGCCCTCAAGGTAATTCGCCGCAGTATTCTGAGTTGCGGCGCTTCTCACCTGCGAACCGAGAGGCGCCCCGGGAGCGAAAATTATTGCAACCGCGTTGCTGGTGGGCTCTATCCCGGTGACCGTAAGCTGGCCAAGCGTGTCGCTGTTCAGGGGGCAATTGGGCATACAAGTGGGATTTATCGCGAAACTGCGCGACACGGCGTACCATAAACGTTCACCGTTGCCATCGCGCAGATCGGGCAAGCGGAGCGTCCGCCACGGTAACCGCCCGAGATAAACATTGCTGCCCCCGACATAGCCTGGGCAGTCGCTCCCCGAAAATAAGTCGGCAGAGCCGCCGTTGTTGGTATCTGGGCAAGGAAGGGAACCGGGACGATTATTGTCGCTCGCGGCGTATCCAATGAGCGCCTGCTTCGCCTGTGCCAGCGCTAGTGCAGTTATGTTGTTGCGCTCGGCGGTGAGAGTCACGCCGCTAAGCGCGTTGAAGACAAATAGCACGGACACGAGACCCAACAACAGCACGATGATGATCAACGCTTGCCCGCGCTCGCTTGGCCGAGGCGATTTACGCGCGCAACGCGAACGGTCGACCATAGCCTGCCGTTAATCGAGACTATTTCTATTGGCGCGCGACCCCGGAGCGCCGGGGGCGGCTAGCCCCGTTTGCGCGGGCTCGGTTGGCTTAGAAGTAGGTCGCTCATCGGTCTGTGAAGCCGGTTCCGAGGCAGCTTCGTCGTCCGCTTCGGGGTCGGAAATTCTGGATTTTGGTTTTTCAGAAAATGGTGCAGGGGCGGCTAAGGCATTCTGCTGCTCACCTTGCGCTGATGGAGCAGTTTTTTTCCGCGTTACTGGTGGCGGCGGCATCTGATATCGTTCCTTGATGTGCCCGGTTGTCGCGTCGAGACTCTGACCGACTTTTACATCCACGTTGCGGCTGGATTGTGGCAGCTTCAGGGTGACGCTTGCATTTTCGGCATTGCGGCTAATGACTTTTACGCCGCTCGGCGCGCGATTTTCTTTGAGCGGCCGGTTATTGATCCACACGGTGGATTGACCGTCGCTGCGCTTGACTACGCCATTGACGCTGATATTTTCCGGCGGTGCAGGCGCTTCGGGCTCGACTTCGATAATTCTGATTTTCTGGTGTCTTGCGTTGTCGAGCGTGGCGCGTTGTTGCGGGGTAAAGAACAATCGCCCCAAAGGCTCTGCGGCGGACCCGAAAAGCGGCAGCAGCAAGGCAATAAGCGCGAGCCATCTCATTGTTTGTTCCTCAAAGAATCCGCGGGCTGGAGAGTGATCCATGTGAGTTCGCATTCGGCTTGCAAATTGGCCAGAAAGCGGACCGCGGCAACATTGTTGTCCAGGCGCACAATCGAGCATTGGTCGAGATGGAACAGGCCAACGTTTTTTGTTGCCAGGATATTAAAGAAGCGCATCAAGTCTTCTTCATGTAACAGGCGGAAATTGAGCTTCATCAGCGATTGCTGCAGGTTCAGATTGCCGGGATTGTAATCAGCCGGAACAACATATGGATGCTGGGCGCCGATTTGATATCCGACGCCGTACAGGTCCGCCTCGTGATTGGCAATGCGCAAACCATCAAGCCAATTGATGCGCGGTTCGGTGCCGATGAAGCCTTGTTTCTGCAAGCGCAGATAATCACGCAAATAGTGGTTGATGAGTTCTTTCTCGTCCCCTGATTTCTGGTAACGTACGCGCGCTTCGCCCAGATAAAATTGCTGCTGCTGTAGTTGCTGGAACGCGGCTTCCGTCAAGTGCTTGGTGTAATAGACCAGCGCCCCTCCGGCCAGCAGCACGACAAGGAACGTGGTAATGGGAACGCGCAGTGCGCGCAGATCCGATGACTTCATTGTTCCTGCCTCCTCAGCGAGAGCGCAACTTTGAAAGGGGCGGTTGAAGACTGCTCAAGGCTATCCGAGGTGTTGCCGCTCAAGCTAGTTCCCGGGCTAATATTAAGCGGGAGTTGAATTACATTGACTGTTTTGACGTTTTTGTCTTCTCGCAGTTTCTCGGCGAAGCTGTTGATGCTCGCCATCGCGGCGCGGTAATCGCCGTTGAACGGCCTGATTTCCGCTTCAACCAGCCCGGTCTGCGTTTTGTCGCTGGCTCCTAGGGGCGCGGTAACTTCTCCCTCTGTTTTTACCTCGCTGCCGTATTTCCAGACTATGCTTTTCAACATGACGTCGGGACTCGCATCCAGCGCATGACTGATTACACTCAACATGAGTTCCGGGGTGCGACCCTCCTTCTTGATTTTTTCGGCAATCTCAACGGCGTTTTTCAGATTTTCCGCCGAGGTCGGCGCTGCTTGAAATTGCTTGGTGACCTCCAGATATTGCGCTTGCTGCTGCTCCGTTTGCCGCCCCGTGAGCGCTGTCTGCGCCTTGTAATCGTATTGCTGATATAGATTATTTCCGCACCACACCGCAGCCACCAAAGCCGCCAGCGCGCTGGCCGCGTAAATATTGCGTCGTGCCTGGTATAGCCGGTAAAGATGAGTTTTTTCTGGCGGCCCTAGGTTAAGAGGCTGCAGCTCTCCCAGCATGTGCAGATACACCACATCGGGAGACACCCGCAGCAGTTCCGGAGACAATCCCAGCTTTCCCACAATCTCGCCGCGGCCAATATGCTGGCAATGTATATTGGATTGCAGTTTGACCAACTGTTTTCCTAGGCCAACCAGCGTTTCACCCGGATCGAAGATGACGACCTGCAATGGCTCGTCTAAAGTCAGGATTTTGACCGCTGCGAGATAGAGACGGGTATTGCTGATTTCCTCGGCGTATTCGTCGATGCCCGATTCATCAGGAATATTTTCGAGCTGCGTAAGGCGGCTGATGCGCAGTTTCTGATCCTGAAAAAAAGTTTGGCGCAGCCCGGCCCTGTTGCGCGTCACCAATAACAGGCTATTAACTTTGTTGAGCTCGAATTTTTTGAGAAGATTTTTACTGACCATGGGCAGCAGATAGACTCCCGCCAGCGGTAGCTGCCGCGCTTCAATGACACTAAGCCATCCGGCGATCAAATCCGGATTGGTCAATGCGGCGAACAGATAACGATCATCGCGCCGCTTCTCAGTATCGCGCCCCTGCAGCCAAGCTCTGCTGTACGGGTTGTTGCGGTACAGTTGTCTGAGCTTGCGGGAGACCAATTCCCTGCGATCACGCCCCATGCTGTGAGGCAGGCTCTCAAAGCGATAATCCTCTTCAACCACGTCTGCCATGATATGCACCAGTGCTCCGGGGCTGCCAAGGAGAAAACTGTTAAAGCCGGACCAGCCACTCTGATCGTTGGAGAATACCTGGACCGTAACCAACTTCCCGGCATGCCAGCGGCCGACTGTAGCCGAGCTGGCAGAAACGCACAATACGAGTTTGTCGGCCATGAAGGTGATCAGTATTTAAGCTTCCCGAGGATATCGTACACCGGAAGCAAAGTTGCGACCATGACGGATAACAAAACCGACGCCAGGATGACGGTCGTTAATGGCCCCAGCAGCTTTAACCCTTTATCCACAGCTTCCCTGACGTCGCGGTTGTAAAAATAACTGATATTAAGTAACGCCGTATCTAGCGCACCGGTAGTTTCACCGACGCGCAACATGCGCAGCACCAGCGGCGGGAACACGCCCAAATTGCGAAACGCTTCAGTGAGGCTCTCCCCCGAACCGATCTGCTGTCCGGCGCGCTGCAGGCTGTTTACAATCACGCGGTTGACGACAATTTCTTCGCTGGTCTTGATGGCATCCAAAATGGTAATTCCGGACTGGTACATCAGCGCGAAGAAATTGGCAAAACGCGCCAAGATGATTTTTTGCATGATCTCGCCGGTGATCGGAACGTGCAATTTCACATAATCCCACAGATAGCGCGCTCTCTCACTTTGCCTTACGGCTATGAAAAAGATGACCGCCAGTCCAATGGGCACCACGACCAGTAACGGCCAATAATGCACAATTGAATTGGACAAGAAGATCAAAACGCGGGTTTGCAGGGGTAACTCGAGCCCCATGTTCTTCAACAGCGATACCACTTGAGGCACCAGCCCCACCAGGAGCACGATCACTACCCCTATGATGATCACGAGCACCAGGATGGGATACAACATCAAGCGCTGCGCCTGCCCGATGAGTTCGTCCTGCCATTTCAGAGTCGCTGCGAGGTTTTCAAATACCTCAGTGAGCCTGCCCGTCTGCTCCCCCGCTTTCACCAGGCTCACGAATACGTGGCTGAAAACCGCAGAGTGCGTGGCCAGCGCCTGCGACAGCAATTTACCGCCCTCCATGTCCTCCAGCAATGAAGTAATGACCTCCTTGAAACGCGGATTCTCAATGCTGTCGCGCAGATCACGCAGCCCCTCCAGAAGTGGAATTCCGGCCCGCGAGATCTGTTCCATATCAAGGCAGAAAGTAATGAGGTCGCGGCGCGTGATGTTGCTTCGCCCCAGCGCGGAAGAACTCTTGTTGATTTGGCGAAAGGTGATGAGGTCGAGCCCCATGTGCTTTAAGCGCAGCTCGAGATCAACCTCGTTCGTCGCGTTGATGTCACCGCGTGCCAGCTTGCCGTCTTTGTCTACCGCCTTGTACTGGAAAGTCGCCATGTGGTTTGTGCGCTCCTGGCCGAATACGTTAAATCAGGCGTCCGATGAGATCCACCGCGCGCGATACCTCGGCAAGGCTGGTCATGCCTTCCAGCACCCGCTGGATGCCATCTTCCGCAAGCGTGTGGAAATTCTTTTGCAGTGCCGCGGTCTTAAGTTCTCTGGCAGTAGCGCGTCGCGCAACCAGCTCGTTCAGATCGCCGTCCATCTGCAAAATCTCCAAAAGCGCCATGCGCCCCTTGTAGCCTTTGTTTTGACAGTGCTTGCAGCCTACCGCTTTATAGATTTTAACGTTTGAGTCTAGCGGTAGTCGCAGCAGTTGTATTTCTTCATGATTCGGGAAATAAGCCTGTTTACAACGCGCGCACAGCAATCGCACCAAGCGCTGTGCAATTACGCCGATCACATTGCCCGAAATGATATCCGGCGGAATGCCGATGTCCATCAAGCGAGGAAATGCACCCAGCGCAGAGTTGGTGTGCAAGGTTGTGAACACCTGATGGCCGGTCATTGCTGCACGGAAGGCCATCTCCGCAGTTTCCCGGTCACGCACTTCGCCAACCAGAATTATATCCGGGTCCTGACGCATGATCGAACGGATACCGTTGGCGAAATCCATCTTTGCCACCTCGTTTACTGAGGTCTGGCGCATCATTGTCACCGGGTATTCCACCGGGTCTTCCAGCGTCATGATGTTCACTGTCTCGTCATTAAGCTTGGAAAGCAAAGAATACAACATGGTCGTCTTGCCACTTCCGGTAGGGCCAGTAAGGATCAGTATTCCCTCGGGCCGTGACAGCATCACTTCCAGTGTCGCGATGGTTTGCGCTTGCAGATTCATGCGCTCCAGGCTGATGATGGATTTTTCGCGGTCGAGCACGCGCAATACGATATTTTCGCCGTAAATAGTCGGCTGCGTGGAAACGCGGAAGTCAATTGGCCGCCCGTTGAGATTGAGCGACAAGCGACCGTCCTGGGGCGCTCGGGTTTCGGCGATGTTCATTCCGGAAATCACCTTGAGCCGTACCGCAATTCCCGGCCAGTACGTCTTGTGCAGGCTGCGCACCTGCTCCAGCACGCCATCAACGCGGTAACGGATTCGCAAAAAAGCATATTCCGGCTCAAAGTGAATATCCGAAGCGCCGCGCTTCACTGCGTCCACCAGCAAGGCGCCTACCAGCCGAACGATCGGTTGGGTGTACTCGTCGCCGGCCATCTGCAGGCTCTGGTAGTCGATTTCCCCGGTTTCGATTTCCTCCAATATTCCGTCTACCGAGAGCTCGAATCCGTAAAAGCGGTCTATGCTTTCCTCAAGCTGTGCCTCGCCGGCAAGCAAGGTCTTGATTTCAATCTGTGCGCCGAGAAAGGCGCGCAGCTGGTCGAGCGCCACTACGTTGAAAATTTCGCTTACCCCCACCGTGAGAACTTTAGCGTCGGCATTGTAGGCAATCGGCAACATGCGATAGCGCCTCGCAAAATCCTGCGGTATCAGCTTAAGCGCCTCGGCATCTGCAACCACTTGCGAAAGGTCGATGCTCTCCTGGCCGATGGTGCGCGCCATCAGATCGCGAATTACCGCCTCGGTGACGAACCCCAGCTTTACCAACTGCCGGCCGATGGGAATTTTTTCCTGCTTTTGCTGGGTGAGCGCGATGCGCAGCTGATCAAGACTGATTAAGCCTTGCTGAATCAGCAGTTCCCCGAGGCGCAGTTTTTTACGCTGCTCTGCCACGCTTACTCCCGGGAAGACAATTTACTGATACGATTTTGCGCCAGGCTTAAATCAAAATTGGCGTGACCCTGATCTCTGGCCAGCTGTATCGCTTGCTGGTAAAAGTTCAGGGCAGGCTTGGGTTGATTGAGATGCTCCAGGCTGACTGCCAAGTTGAAAGCATAGTCCGCATTGTCCGGCTGCAAATGGAAAGCCTGAAAATATGCGGCTTGCGCCTCCGGCCAGCGCGACTGCTCGGCATACAGATTGCCCAACGTGAAATACACAAATGCCGAGGGCTCGCGCGCGAGCAGCTGTTTGAGGCGCGCCTCGCTCGCTTGCGGATCGGCATGTCCCACGATTCCGAGCAGCCCCGCCTGGGCGATGGCATTTCTCGGATCCAGATGGAGAATCTGCAGGTAATATTGGGCCGCCTTGTCTGTTTGTTTTTGTTGTTCGGCAATGGCGGCAAGACCAAGCAAGGCTTCGATGTTATTGGGGTCTGCGACCAGCATTTTCTGATACGACTCCTGCGCTGAATCGAGACGGTTCTGCTGGAATGCCTGGTAAGCGGTCACCAGCTGCGTCGGTACCTCAGGCGTGGTTTTCGCGGCAGTGACAGTGATATTTTGTTCGGGAGATGGGCGCGAGGGTGGCAACGGCGGATTTAACCGTTGATGCTGCCGCGGAGCGGCTGGCGTGACCGGTTCTTGCCGCGCTTGCTTTTCCCCAGGACTCGGCACCCGTGGCTCTGGCGCCATCAGATGCTCTTCCTTCTGTTCCTGCATTTCAGGCGCGGCCGCCACCAGCGGTTGCGTCTCCGGTTTCATCTGCTTTGCGGGCGTAGCGACGACTTGAGCCGGAGCAGTCGGTTGGGGGGGCGCAACGAACATATTTGGTTTGTTAATCGCCAAGTAAACATAGATACCACCGCCAATCAACAACAGTGCGGCTACCAACGCCAGCAACACCACCGGGTGTTCCCGAACGTAAACGCCAACACCGCTTGGCACTTCGCTGGCACGAATTACTGTTGCTGCCAACTCCGGGCTCGGTGCGGGTTGCGGCTCAACTTGCCATTCTGGAGCCTCCGCCTCAGTCTGCAGCGGCTGCAGCGCAAGTTCGGAAGTGCTTGGCGAAGCTGCCTCGCCGGGCTGGCTATTCTCGCCAGAACTTTCGCGGTTCTGGGCAGCCTTTTGCAAGGCTTTCATCAACAGGCTCATTGATTGCTGCCAGTGGTCTCAGGTTGCGGTAGAAAACGCTTGAAGAATTTCAACTCGTCACTGTCCAGAGATGGATTGGCGATTACTGTCGGACGCAAAAAAACCAACAACTCTTCTTTTGATACTTTGTTATCGCGGAAACTGAAAAATTCACCAAGAAATGGAATTTTTGACAGGCCAGGTACCGCATTTTGATTGCGCTGCACGTTGTCCTGCATCAACCCTCCCAGCACTACAATCTGTCCGCTGCCAACCTGCAGCACCGATTCCATTTCCTGGGTCCTGACTTGCGGGACCAGGTTTGGTATTACCGAAGTCGTCACTTTCCCCGTAAGACTATTGATACTCGTCGTTACCAGGGCTGGATTCGGGTCTTGGACGGAAGTGGGAGCGGTGGTAATAGTCGGGCGGACAATTAAGGTCACCATGCCGTTTTGGTCGATTTGCGGAGTGACGCTCATCACCAAGCCTATTGGTACTGTCTGTGCCTGTGTGTTGAATGTCTGCTGCGTCACCGTAGTCGAACTCGTGCTGAGTACCGCGGGCACCGCGGTCACCGAAAAGTAAACCACGTTTTCCACTACTTTAAGAAGCGCGGTTTGGTTGTTGAGCGCCATTAGTTTCGGGCTCGACAACACCCGCGTCTTGCCAAACTGTTCAAGCAGCTGAATGGTGCTGTTGATATTGGTATTGCCGGCGACAGCATAATTAATCTGGGTAAATGGCGGCGGTGTCACGCCGGGCGCCGCAAGAGGATTGATCAGGCTCTGAGTGATGGTCCAATTGCCGATTTTGCTGAAATCCACGCCACCCTGATACTCGTCACTGAGTAGGACGTCAACGACGCTCGCTTCGATCAGCACTTGGCGCCGAGAAGCATCCGATACTCCGTCCAGGTACTGTTGCACCAGAAAGTGCTGTTTTTCCGTCCCAAATACACTCACTGTGCCCGCTACCTGGTTAACCACGATATCATCTTTCACATCGCCGGCGAGAGAAGGCGTAGGGCCGCCAAAAGCAGTGGCGTAGAGTTTGTCTGCGCCTACTCCGGCGCGCGCCACTGCGCCTGCTTCCTGCAAGCGTTGGTCTTGCGCCGCTCGGAGAGCTTCGGCGCGCGTTGCTTTTTCCTCAGCGCTTAGAGACTGGGCGTGGGTAGCATTCAAAATGCTACGAATGTTCTCTTTGAGTACGTCCCAGAAATTATTGTTGGAGGTGCTGGTGACGCTGGTACTCGAATAGTTGGCTGAGCCAGTTGCGCCAGCCTGCTGGGCTCCGCCAGAGGTGCCGGGGGCCGCCCCTACGCCGACGATTTGTCCGGAAACGCTATCGGTGGAAGTGGTATTGCGGGCCAGATTGACGTAGTTGACAGAATAAGTCTTGAAATAAGGGGTGTCTCGGGTCACGACCAGGGTGGAGCCTTCCATCTTGTAGCGTATGTCCACCTGGCGTGATATCCGTTCCAGAATTGCCGGCAGGGTTTCATTCACTGCGTTAAGCGTCACCAGTCCTAGGATTGACGGGTCAACGTCAATGTTCTGCTTGGTGTCGCGCGCCAAAGCAAACAATAGCTCTTTTGCCGGGACTTCGTTTACCACCACACTGTACGTTTCCGCCTTCTCCACCGCTTTCGGTGCGGGCACAAAACCGGTGGATTTTACGGGCGCGGGAATTTCCGCTGCCTCAGGCCCCAGCTTGCCTGTTATATGACCTTCGGACTGCGGGATCTGCGGATAATTTGACAAATTACCGGTAGCGCAGCTGCCCGAGAGCAGTGCTAGTGTCAAGCTAGAAATGAGCGCCTTTGTGCCGGGGTGTTGCATTTTTAACCTGCCCTGAAATTGAAGCAACACGTTATTCCCTACAAATGCTAATAATAGCACCATCTTATTACAACTTATGCAAGCATTTAACTAATTATTGCTTGCAATATGACGCACTAGCAAGCTTTATTCAATACGTTACATGTTACAGAAGCGTGCATAACTGCGGGGGACCGGAAGCTAATTCTGAAATTGGCCTACTTTCAATAGCTTCAAATGGAAGGTTTCGGCGTATTTAGGCGGAAGTTGGCTAATTGCCAATCTGGCTTGCTCAAGCGAAGGATAGAGACCATAAAAGACTCTGAACCTCGCCTGCCCACCTATTTTCACAGGATACACATAAATCTCTTCGATATCCATCTGTTTCGAAGCGCGAGCCAGAAAACGTTCAATTCGAGGCGGGCGCATTTCTTCAGTGAGGAACAATTGGATACTAAAATCATCCGCTTGAGCCTGCGCAAAGGCGTCGCGCGTGGCATTGATACGCTGTTCGAGTATCGGATATTTTTCAAACGTGGTGTACTCTGCCTCGGTCTGTAACGCCTTTTGGGATTTGGTTTCCGTTTTTGTCGCGGACAAGGTAACTGCAGGCGACATTCGCAATGGCAGTCCAAGCTCACCCAAATCGGGTTTTTGCTGACTGGCGTTTTCGGGGACTTGCGACAGCTCAGGGTTACCCGTGGACGAGCCCGTTTTGACTGGTTCTGATGCGGGCGACTCCGAAACGAGTGGTTCCGCTGGCGGCAAGACTTCTCGGCCCGGTACCGCTGCATGGGTCAGGGGCACTGCGGATTCTGCTCGTTTTCCGGGCTGGCCCTCTAGCGGTTTGTTGACCGTGGGCTGATCAGCGGTGGGTATCCCGAGCGTCGGCCATAGGAAAAGGTAAGCGCTGTAGGATATCGCTCCAAGCGCGATCCCAAGCATGAGCCATGCTAGGCGGGCGAACGAACGGCGGCGTCGACCGGCGTCGCTGCTAAATTCGCTATCCTGGATAGCTGCCTTCACGTGCTTGGGTTTGATGGTGTGAGTATTGTCGGCAAACGCAGCGAGTAGCGCCTTATCGGCAAGCAGATTCACACGCCGGGTGAGGCCCTCTGAAGCCTTGGAAATCATGTGAACCACGCTTTGGGAAAACACATCCGGGCCGCGGTAGCCAGCTGCGCGCATGCGGAACATGAGGTATTGTTTGATTTGTTCCGCGTCTAGAGGCTTCAGCGAGAAGCTGTAGGTAATGCGTTCGCGCAACTGGCGGATTTGTGGCTGGCGCAAAATTTCGTCCAGTTCCGGTTGGCCGAAAAGCACGATCTGTAACAACTTGTGGCTTCCGGTTTCCAGGTTGGAGAGCAGACGTATTTCCTCTAGCGTCGCGAGTGGCATGCTCTGCGATTCTTCGACAAAGACCACGACCTGACGCTTTTGCGTGTGACGTTCGAGCAGGTAGTTGTGCAGCTCCTGCATCACCTTGATGCGCGGTTCCTTGTCTCCGATTTGCAACTGCAATTCAAACGCAATGGCGTGCAGGATTTCGTCAGGAGAGACGCTGGGATTGGCGAGATAAACAGATTCAATTTGTTGCGGTAAACACGTCTGGAGCATTCGGCACAGCATGGTTTTACCGCTGCCGACCTCCCCGCTTACCTTGATTATTCCTTCGCCATGCGAGATGGCATAGAGCAGCGCGTCTAGAATCGCACCCCGGTCGCCTCCGGGAAAAAAGAATTCGGTGTTGGGCGTAATCTTAAACGGAGGTTGCGTCAGGCCGAAATGCTCGTAATACATAGAGATTAGTCGTCCTTTTCCTCCAGATCGCCATATTGTTGCATACGGCTGTACAAGGTGGTGCGGCGCACGCCCAACAGCTTCGCAGCCTGGGAGAGATTGCCATGAGTGATAGCGAGCGCCGCCTCCACATAACTTTTTTCCCATTGCTGCAGCATCCCGTCCAAGCTGAAATTCTTCTGCGTTTGCAAATGCTTTCGTGCTGCATCCAGCAGGGTTTTTGAATCCTGAGCCATCATCGGTTCGGGGATTTTGCCATCCAGACTTTCCATGTCGAGTTCACTCTGCAATTGCCCGGCCCCGACGGTTTGTCCCGGGTATTTGGTGGTAAGGCGAATGACGATATTGCGCAATTCCCGCACGTTGCCAGGAAACCCATAATCGTGCCACAGGGCCAGCGATTTCGCGTCCAAGTTGAATGGCGCGACGCGGCTCTGGTGTGCATAAAAATCGCGGAAGTGATCCAGCAGGATCAGCTTGTCTTCGTCCAAATCACGCAGTGGCGGCACGCTGATCGAGAATACACTGAGCCGATGGTAAAGATCGGCTCGGAAACGGCCGGCTTTAATTTCCTGTCGCAGGTCACGGTTGGTCGCTGCGACTACACGCGCGTTGCTCGTTCGACTTGCGGTTTCACCTACGCGCTGGTACTCGCCGTTCTCCAGCACTCGCAAAAGTTTTGCCTGCAATTCCAGGGGCAGTTCACCGATTTCATCGAGGAACAAGGTGCCGTCTTTTGCATCTTCAAAATAGCCGGAACGCGGCGCGGTGGCACCGGTAAATGATCCTTTGCTGTAACCAAACAGAGTCGGCTCCACCAAGTTCGGCGAAATCGCGGCGCAATTGAGCGCCAGATAGGGTCTTTGCTTGCGCCCGCTCAAGCTGTGCAAGGACATTGCAACAAGTTCCTTGCCACTGCCGGATTCTCCCTCTATGAGCACGGGAAACGGCGCGTTGGCATATTGGGCAATTTGATTGCGCAGCTTTTCGATTACCAAGCTCTTGCCGATGATTCCCCCCTCCGCGGGCGCCACGACCAGTTCCACGTCGCGGATTTGCAGCGCTTTGGCGAGCAGGGACTTGAGCTTCTCCGGTTCGCACGGCTTAGGGATAAATTCAATAGCGCCCAAGGCGCGCGCGTGGCGCGCATTGGCCTCGTCATTCTGGCCGGAAAGCACCACGATTTTGATGCCGGGCGAGTAGGCGAGCAATTCGCTAATCAGGTGGAAACCCTCGTCGGGGCGATGCGGAGTAGGCGGTAGTCCAAGGTCAATCAATGCAAGTTGCGGCGGTTTGTCGAGCTGGCGGAGCAAACTCTTTACCTGATTGCGGGAATCGGCGGTATAGACCGTATAATCCTTGCTCAACACGAAATTCAGTGTATCGGTGATGAGCGGGTCGTCGTCAACGATTAATAATTCGGGTTTGGCTTGTGTATCCACCGTGTTCCACGCATTCATGCAAAACGACCTTGGTCATTTTGCCAGAAGCTCACGTCCCCGTCATGGTCCCGAGCTCGCCAATGCAGGATAAGAATGCCTGCTCCAGGTTTGCTGCGGCGTGCCGGCGGCACAATTGCTGGGGAGTGCCAACAAAAAGCAGCTGACCATCGTGAATTACCGCCATGCGGTCGCAGATTTCTTCTACGTCGGCGAGCGCATGCGAAGTAAAGAACATGGTGCGTGTCTGATTGCGCATATCCTTGAATTTCGCTTTCAGACGCGCGCGGGCCTTGGGGTCCAAGCCGCTGGTGGGCTCATCCAGCACATAGAGTTCCTTGCTGGCAAGAAAGCACGCTGCGAGCCCCAGTTTCTGCGTCATGCCTTTGGAGTAAGCGCGAACCGGAAGTCGAAGCGCAGCAAAATCAAGATCAAGCGCAACCAGCATGTCTTCGACCCGAGCCTCATCATATGGCAATCCCTGTAGCTTCAACATGTATTGCAGGAAGTCCGTGCCAGTCAAGAAATGCGGGGGAATAAAGCGTTCGGGCAGGAACGATAGGCGTTTGCGCGCAATCGTCAGTCGGTGCGACTTACCGAAAATCTCAATCGAGCCTGAGCCCGTTTCGCAAAAGTCCAGCAGGCATTTCAAAAGGGTAGTTTTGCCAGCCCCGTTAATTCCGACCAGAGCGAAGTATTCTCCGCTTTCGACGCTGAAACTCACCCCCTTGAGTGCGGCATGGTTCCCGAAATATTTGCTCACATCGATAAATTGCAGGGCGTGCGTGTGCATGTGACGAAAAGGGCAATCGGTATCGTGTCGCTCAATGATATCACGCCGCGAGACGGCGTCTGCTCTGGGCGACATAGCGGGCGCCGTCAGGTGTTTTATTTGCCTCAACTAGTTTAAAATTCGTTGTCTTGGATCGACGCGCCTTCACAATCACGCCCCATGGATAATCTGGTTGAGATAAACAACGTCAATTTCGCCTACGACGAGCGCCCAATCCTCAAGGGAATGGACATGCGCATTGCCAAGGGACAGGTGGTCTCCATCATGGGCGGCAGCGGTTGCGGCAAGACCACGCTATTGCGGCTCATCGGCGGGCAATTGCGCCCGTCATCGGGTTCGGTCAAGGTGGCTGGCGAAATCATCCACGAGCTGGACCATGACGGGCTGTACCGCATGCGACGGCGAATGGGAATGTTATTTCAGTTCGGTGCTTTGTTTACTGATTTGTCGGTTTTTGACAATGTTGCGTTTCCTTTGCGTGAGCATACCGATTTACCCGAGACGCTCATTCATGATCTAGTGCTAATGAAGCTGCACGCCGTCGGTTTGCGCGGCGCGCGCCACCTCATGCCATCCGCGATCTCCGGGGGCATGTCGCGTCGCGTGGCACTGGCCCGCGCAATTGCGCTCGATCCGATGTTAATTATGTACGATGAACCATTTGCCGGCCTGGACCCGATCTCGCTTGGCGTGATAGCCAACCTCATCCGGCGCTTGAACGATGCGCTGGGCGCGACATCGATTATCGTGACTCACGATGTGGAGGAAACCTTGGCGATTGTGGATTATATCTATTTTGTTTCAGAAGGCGTCGTCGTGGCACAGGGGACTCCCGTTGAAATTCGCGCATCCACGCTGCCGTTCGTACACCAGTTTGTACATGCGGAAATGGACGGACCTGTGCCGTTTCACTATTCAGGCGAGCCTTACGCTCGGGACATCGGTCTAGATGAACGCGGTGGTTAAGACGGTTCCCGGCGTGCTCGAAGGGCTGGGCGCCTGGGCAATAAACGGCATCTGGTGGCTTGGCGTTACCAGTCGTTTTCTATGGGCGACGCTCATCAATTCCGGGACCAGTTTCCGGCGCTTTAATCTGGTCACCCGCGAAATTTATTTCGTCGGCATCTATTCGCTGATCATCATCGTGGTTTCCGGGTTGTTCGTCGGTTTCGTGCTGGGACTGCAGGGTTATAATACCTTGCAAAAATATGCATCCGAGCAGGCGTTGGGTCTGTTGGTTGCGCTCTCTTTGGTGCGCGAGCTTGGGCCTGTAGTGACCGCATTATTGTTTGCGGGTCGTGCCGGTACCGCGCTTACCGCTGAGATCGGTCTGATGAAAGCTACCGAGCAGCTTTCCGCAATGGAAATGATGGCAGTGGATCCAGTTGCCCGAGTGATAGCGCCGCGCTTCTGGGCAGGGGTAATCTCGATGCCCGTACTCGCGGCGATTTTCAGCATAGTAGGGGTTTTCGGCGGTTATTTCGTGGGAGTGGTGTTGATCGGCGTGGATGAAGGCGCATTCTGGGCGCAAATGCAGGCTGGCGTAGATGTATTCGACGATGTGTTGAACGGTGAAATTAAAAGCCTTGTGTTTGGTATTACGGTGACGCTGATCGCCTTGTTTGAAGGTTATGATTGCTATCCCACTGCGGAGGGCGTATCGCGTGCCACTACACGCACCGTGGTTATTTCGTCGTTAGCGATACTGGCGTTGGATTTTATGTTGACGGCTTTCATGCTCGGAGGATGGTGATGGGATCAAAAGCACTCGATCTGTGGGCAGGCGTATTTGTGCTGGCTGGATTCCTTGCCCTGTTCATGCTGGCTTTCAAAGCAGGCAACCTTAGTACTTTTAGCTTGTCTAGTGGTAATTACGTGCTGTACGCCGATTTTGAGAACATCGGGGGCCTAAAAGTGCGTGCGCCAGTAAAAAGCGCCGGCGTCGTGGTGGGTCGCGTCGCTGACATCCGCTTTGACAACAAGGACTATGTTGCTAAGGTTACGTTAAGCATAGACAAAAAATATCAGTTTCCTAAGGATACTTTTGCCAGCATCCTGACCTCCGGGCTGCTTGGTGAGCAGTATATTGGGCTGGATGCCGGAGGCGATAGTGAATATCTGAAGCCCGGGGACAACATCAAGAAAACCCAGTCTGCAATCGTGCTGGAAAAGCTAATTGGCCAGTTCTTATTCAGCAAAGCTGAGGGTGGGAAAAAATGAAATTTGCCTACAAGATATCATTGGTACTAGTGCTGTTGGCGAGCTGTTTGACGCTCGCTGCTGACATTTTGCCACCGGATGTTCTGGTGCGCGACACTGCTAAAGACGTGCTGGACATAGTTAAAAGTGACAAGGATATCCAAGGGGGAAGCCGCAAAAAGCTTCTGGACCTGGTGGAAACAAAAATCGTCCCGCATTTCGATTTCGTCCGCATTACCAGGTTGGCGGTGGGCAAAAACTGGCGCAACGCTACACCGCAGCAGCAAGAAACGTTGGTAAAGGAATTTCGCACGCTGCTGGTGCGCACGTATTCGACCGCGCTCACCAACTACAGGGATCAGCCCTATGTAGTGAAACCCGCCGATATCAAAGGCGATGATGCATTAGTAAAGGTGGAAATCAGCCAGTCTGGGGGGCAGCCAATCAATATGGATTACAGCTTAGAGAAGACACCCGACGGCTGGAAGGTTTATGACGTGGCTGTGGCCGGAGTCAGCCTGGTGACCAGTTACCGCAGCACCTTTAACAATGAAATCAACCAGTCGGGCATAGACGGGCTGATAAAGACCTTGATGGAGAAGAACGAAAAACTCGATGGCGCGGCGGAAAAATCGAGCGACATGATTCAGGTGCAGGAAAAAAAATGATTGTTCGTGATGGCAGCCGCCTGCGGGTGCAAGGCTCGGTTACCATGAGCAACGTTAAATCGCTCGTCGAGGCTGGCCTGCAGCAGCTGAATCCGGAACTTAGGGAGATCGATTTCAGCGGGCTTCGCGAAGTGGATTCATCCGCAATCGGAATGGTCCTTGAATGGCTGCGAGTTTCCCGAAAGCGCAATCTGCAGCTGCGCATCCTCAACATGCCCGAAAATATGAGAAGCCTCGCCTCGCTTTACGGGGTCCTGGAGTTAATACCCGTTGCCAGCGGCAGATGAGGAATCGCAGGGGCAATTGCAATCGCTAGGCGAAATATAGTATTTCGCTAGGCTTAGCCAATCGTTTCACGTTTCACCTACCATGACTCCCGCGATTCAAGTACGTGAAGTGCATAAAAGCTTTGGCGCAGTTCAAGCGCTGCGAAATGTAAGTCTGGAAGTCGCCCAGGGTGAATTCTTTGCATTGTTAGGGCCGAACGGCGCCGGCAAGACTACGCTTATCAATATCCTTGCCGGTTTAGCGCGCGCGGACAGCGGTAAGGTTATGGTGACAGGATTTGACGTCACCACCCAATATCGTGACGCTCGCCGCGCGCTCGGCGTAGTCCCGCAGGAACTGGTGTTTGACCCCTTCTTTACCGTTCGTGAGACGCTTACTATCCAGTCCGGGTATTTTGGCATTAAACACAATCGCGACTGGATTGAAGAGATAATTCACCATCTGGACCTTGGTGACAAGGCTGACACCAATATGCGTGCTTTATCCGGCGGCATGAAGCGCCGGGTGCTGGTGGCCCAGGCACTGGTACATAAGCCACCGGTTATTGTGCTCGACGAGCCGACTGCGGGCGTAGATGTAGAACTGCGCCAGGAACTCTGGCAATTCATCAGGAAACTCAATGCCGACGGGCACACGATTGTGCTCACCACGCATTACCTGGAGGAGGCGGAAGCGCAGTGTAGCCGCATTGCCATGCTAAAGCAGGGAAAAATCGTCGCGCTCGACACTACTAAGCACCTACTGGAAAGTTTTTCAGGGCGACAGGTTAAGCTACGGCTGTCACCCGACTACCTGCCCGAAAACTTGCAATCTTTGCTTTTGCTGCGCACTGATTCGAGCTATACGCTCACACTAACTGACTTTTCAGACCTGGAACGGGTCATGTCGCGTTTGCGCGAAGCCGGGATCGTGGTACAGGAAATGGAGTTACTGCAGCCCGATTTAGAAGAAGTGTTTGTACAAATAATGAGCAAACACTAATGCGCGGATTCTCGACCTTATTCTGCAAGGAGTTGCTGCGCTTCTGGAAAGTAAGTTTTCAGACATTGCTTGCGCCCATGTTGACAGCAATGTTGTACCTACTGATTTTTTCACACGTTCTGGAAGAACATATCAAGGTGTTTGAGAGCGTCAGCTACACCGCATTTCTGGTGCCAGGCCTGGCAATGATGAGTGTGCTGCAAAATGCATTTGCAAACAGTTCTTCCAGTTTGATTCAATCGAAAATCACGGGAAACATCATATTCGTTTTGCTGCCACCTTTGTCGCATTGGGAATTTTTCCTGGCGTACATGCTCGCGGCGATTGTGCGCGGCCTGTTGGTGGGTCTGGGAGTCTTCGTGGTGACACTGTGGTTTGTCACGGTACCAGTGAAATTTCCGCTTTGGATGTTGCTATTTGCAATTCTCGGAAGCGGGATTCTTGGCGTGATGGGCATCATCGCCGGAATCTGGGCTGACAAATTCGACCAACTCGCGGCATTTCAAAATTTCATTATCATTCCGCTGACGTTCCTAAGCGGAGTGTTTTACTCGATTCATTCGTTGCCGCAATTTTGGCAAATAGCGTCGCATTTTAATCCTTTCTTCTACATGATAGACGGCTTCCGTTACGGATTTTTCGGAATTTCCGACGTCGCCCCCGATGTGAGCCTAGCCGTTGTCGCAGGCTGTTTCATGGCCTTATCATTGTTCACCTTGTGGCTACTTAAGATCGGTTACAAGTTGCGTTATTAAAGGCAATCATGATCGAGCCCGGAGCCGTGAAAACTTATATTCAAAACAGTTTGCCGTGCGAATTTGTTGAGGTGCGCGGCGATGGCCAGCATTTCGAAGCAGTCATTGTGAGCGCGGCTTTCCGTGGGAAAAGCCGGGTGCAGCAACACCAGATCGTGTATCGCGCCCTGGGTGACAGGATGCGAGATGAAATTCATGCGTTGTCAATGAAGACTTATAGTCCAGAAGAATGGACAAGCTAGTCATTTTGGGTGGTGCCCCGCTTTCGGGCGAGGTTCGGATTTCGGGTGCCAAGAATGCGGCGCTGCCGATACTCTGCGCGAGCCTGCTTACCCATGAGCCGTTGCAAATTGGGAACCTGCCCCACTTGCAGGACGTGACTACCATGCTCAGATTGCTCGCGCAAATGGGTGTCGCCGTGTCGCTGCAAGAAAAAATGACAGTCGAACTCACCGCAGCGAGCCTGACAAATCTGCTCGCGCCATACGAGCTGGTGAAAACTATGCGCGCATCGATTCTTGTATTGGGACCAATGCTGGCGCGCGCGGGTGAAGCACGGGTCAGCCTCCCCGGTGGTTGCGCGATCGGTGTGCGGCCGGTGGATTTGCACATTAAAGGTTTGCAGGCGATGGGGGCTGAAATTGACATTGATCACGGCTATATCCATGCGCGGGCAAAGCGCTTGAAGGGGGCGCGAATCTTCATGGATCTGGTGTCGGTCACCGGCACCGAGAACCTGATGATGGCAGCGACTCTGGCGCAAGGCACTACGGTTATCGAAAACGCGGCGCGCGAGCCGGAGGTGGTGGATCTGGCAAATTGTCTCAATGCCATGGGGGCAAACATTCGCGGAGCGGGAAGCGACATGATTTCCATCGAAGGCAGCGATCTGCTGCATGGGGCGCGCTATCGAATAATGCCGGATCGCATCGAAACCGGTACTTTTCTTGTCGCGGCAGCGGCGGCCGGCGGGCGAATTCACCTCAAGGATACCCGACCTGATATTCTGGACGCGGTGCTGGAGAAATTGCGGGAGGCCGGATCCGAGATCAAATCAGGAGATGATTGGGTGAGCCTGAAGATGAACGGGGAACTGAAGGCAGTCAATGTGCGTACTGCACCGTATCCCGGTTTCCCAACCGACATGCAGGCGCAATTTACGGTATTAAACAGCGTGGCGCGCGGTACTTCCACGGTCACCGAAACGATTTTTGAAAATCGGTTTATGCATGTGCAGGAATTAAAGCGCATGGGAGCGGAAATCGAAGTTGAAGGCAATTCTGCGATGGTAAAAGGGGTTGCTCAATTGGACGGCGCCAAGGTCATGGCCACCGATTTGCGCGCTTCGGCGAGTCTGGTTCTGGCGGGAATGATCGCGCGCGGCGAAACCGTGGTCGACCGGGTCTACCATCTCGATCGCGGCTACGAATGTATAGAAGAAAAGCTTTTGCAGCTGGGTGCCAACATTCGCCGCGCGCATTGATTTTCAAAGAAAACTTCCAGCACCGCGGCATCTCTGCGGTAAAATGCGTTTTTTTAATAAAGGGATCGCCGTGGCAGGAATTACCCTTGCCTTATCAAAAGGTCGGATTTACGACGAGACCATGCCGCTGTTAAAAGCGGCGGGCATCGTCGTGCTCGAGGATCCGGAAATTTCGCGCAAGTTAATACTTGCCACTAACCACGCGGGCATTCGCATCATCATGGTACGCGCAACCGACGTGCCGACTTACGTCCGCTATGGCGCTGCAGATCTGGGCATCGCGGGGAAGGATGTGCTGGATGAGCACGGCAGCGATGGCTTGTACCAGCCTTTGGATTTAAACATCGCGCGCTGCCGCATGGTAGTGGCGGTGCCGGCAGGCTTTGATTATACAAATGCAGTGCGGCAAGGAGCGCGACTGCGCGTCGCCACCAAGTACCTGCAAACCGCAAGCGAGCATTTCGCGTCGAAAGGCGTACATGTTGACCTCGTCAAGCTTTATGGTTCGATGGAACTCGCGCCGCTTACCGGGCTGGCCGACGCCATCGTAGATTTGGTGCGCACCGGCAACACGCTGAAAGCCAATAAGCTGGAGGCGGTGGAAGACATCATGCCAGTCTCGGCCAGGCTCATCGTCAACCAGGCGGCGCTGAAAATGAAGCGCGAGGCAATCAGGCCGCTGATTGAAGCGTTGGAAAAAGCGGTGAGCCATGATTAAGCTCAGGCGCCTATCAACCGCCGACCGCAGCTTCGATCGCAAATTCAAGTCGTTGGCCGCCTTTGATACAGCACTCGATACCCGAGTCGACAAGGCGGTCGCCAAAATTCTTGCTGAATTGCGATCGCGCGGGGACGAAGCACTGCTCAAATATACGCGGCGCTTCGACAAACTCAAGGTCAAGACCGCACGCGAGCTGGAATTGCCGCAACAGCGCCTAAAGCAAGCCTTGCGAGCGCTCTCCCAAGCGCAGTGCGATGCCTTGCAGCAAGCGGCGGAACGCATACGCAGCTATCACGTGAAACAGATTGCCCAGTCATGGAGTTATCGCGATGCTGATGGCACCTTGCTCGGCCAGCAAGTGACGCCGCTTGAGCGCGTCGGCATGTATGTTCCTGGCGGCAAAGCGGCGTATCCGTCCACGGTGCTCATGAATGCCATTCCCGCCAAACTTGCCGGCGTGCCGGAGCTCATCATGGCCGTGCCCACGCCTAATGGTGAGCAAAATGATTTGGTGCTTGCCTCCGCTGCGATTTGCGGGGTGAATCGCGTATATACCATTGGTGGTGCTCAGGCGATAGGCGCCCTGGCATATGGCACCAAGACTATCCCTCAAGTGGACAAAATCGTCGGCCCCGGAAGCGCGTATGTAGCTGCGGCGAAGCGGCGCGTCTTCGGGCTAGTAGGTTTGGACATGATTGCGGGGCCGTCTGAAATTCTGGTTATTTGCGACGGTCGAACCGACCCCGACTGGGTGGCCATGGATTTGTTCTCGCAATCCGAACACGACGAAATGGCGCAGGCTATTCTGCTTTCCCCTGATGCCAAATTCCTGGACGCGGTTGCAGCGAGCGTCAAGCGGCTACTGCCGTCGTTGTCGCGTAAAAAAGTGATACATGCATCGCTGAAAAAACGCGGCGCGCTAATCGAGGTGAAAGACCTTGAGCAAGCGTGC
>DASPRI010000152.1:0-15226 GCA_035624535.1 Burkholderiales bacterium | reverse complement strand
TGAAAGTTCTGGACGCGCTGGAAAAGCGGGCGGCTCAAGTGGGCCACAGCTAATGAGCCGGCAAAATTGAAAGCAATGATTCTTGCCGCCGGCCGCGGCGAGCGCATGCGCCCCGTCAGCGACGCCCTGCCTAAGGCCCTGTTGCCCGCTGCGGGCAAGCCGCTGATCATGTGGACATTGGAAAATCTTGCAGCAGCAGGGTTCAGGGAAATCGTCATCAATTACGCACACCTGGGAAAACTGATCGAAACCGCGCTAGGGGACGGGACCCGATTCGGCGTGCGCATCGCCTATTCTCCCGAAAAACAAGCGCTGGAAACTGCCGGGGGAATTGCAAATGCATTGCCATTGATCGGAGACGAGCCGTTCCTAGTGGTCAACGCGGATATCTACTGCGAGATTGATTATAAGTTGCTGCTGCCGGTGGCGCGCAGCCTGGCCGAAACCGGATACCTTGCGCACTTGGTCATGGTTGATAACCCCGAGCATCACCAGCAAGGCGATTTTGGTCTGGAGCAAGGCAAGGCGACCGTGCACGGCTTACCTAAATTTACCTACAGCGGCATCGGCATATATCAGCCCGTTCTTTTTGCAAACGTAGCACGGGGTACAAAAGCTAAACTTGCGCCACTGCTGCGCGATCAAATCGAAGCGGGAAAGGTCAGCGGCGAGCACTACCAGGGTCTGTGGATGGATATCGGCACTCCAGAACGTCTTCAGGAACTCGATAGATTGCTGCGGGCGAATCCTGCGCGATGAGCGGCGCTTCGGACTATAATCCATACAGCATTAATCTCTGCGATGACTGATTATTCCATTTACGCGCAGCGCCGGGCCAAACTAATTAAGCAAATGCAAGCGGGGGTGGCGGTGATACCCACTGCGGCTGAACAGGTACGCAACCGTGATGCTCACTATCCTTACCGCTTCGACAGTTATTTCTATTACTTGAGCGGATTTGCCGAGCCCGAAGCGACCTTGGTGCTGATCGGTGGCAAAAAGCCCAAGTCTATTCTGTTTTGCCGCGACAAGGATCCGGAGCGCGAAGTCTGGGACGGCTACCGTTACGGGCCGGAAAAGGCGCGCGAGCATTTCGGATTTGATGAGGGTCATTCGCTCACTAAACTCGATGAACTGATGCCTACGATTTTCGCCGACCAACCGGTACTGTATTACGCGCTGGGGACGGACGAACGGTGGGACTCGCGTATAGTCAGCTGGCTTAATAAGGTGCGTAGCCAATCGCGCAGCGGTGTCTCGGCGCCGGCCGAAATCAGGGACGTGCGGTGCATTGTAGACGAGATGCGCCTGATCAAGAGCAGCCAGGAACTTGCCCTCATGCGCCGCGCCGCCGAGATTTCCACCGGCGCACACTGTCGCGCAATACGCGCGGCCCGCCCCGGCAAAAAGGAATTCGAAATTGAAGCGGAACTCATACACGAATTCCGCCGCCGTGGCGCCCAGTCCCCGGCCTATCCGCCGATTGTCGCTGCAGGAGCCAATGCTTGCGTGTTGCATTACGTGGAAAACAGCGCGACGCTCAAGGATGGTGATATGTTGCTTATAGATGCGGGTTGCGAGCTTAATGGTTATGCCTCGGACATCACCCGCACATTTCCCGTAAACGGCCGGTTCGCGGGCCCACAGAAAGACGTTTACGAAATGGTGTTGGCGGCGCAAGCGGCCGCAATAACTGCGGTGAAAACCGGCAATGCCTGGGACCGGCCACATCGCGCGGCGCTCAAAGTGCTGGTACAAGGCATGATCGATCTGGGTTTGTGCAAAGGTAGTTTGGACAAAGTGCTGGAATCGGGCGATTACAAACGTTTCTACATGCACCGTACCGGGCACTGGCTGGGTCTGGACGTGCATGATGCAGGGGATTACAAGCGCGCCGGCAAGTGGCGCGAACTCAGGCCGGGAATGGTGTTAACGGTTGAACCCGGATGCTATGTGCGGCCGGCAAAAGATGTGCCGGAGAAATTCTGGAACATCGGGGTGCGCATCGAAGACGATGTGCTGGTTACCGCCGGGGGCCGGGAGGTGTTGACCAGCGCAGCGCCCAAAAAAATCGAAGACATCGAAAAGCTGATGCAAGCTCATGCCGCCTGAATTTGCAGATGTTCTGATCGTCGGGGGCGGTCCCACCGGTGCCGCATTGACACTCGCGTTGCGAAACAGCGGATTAGACGTGGTGCTGCTGGAAGCAAAGGAGTGCCTAAGCAGCGATCCGCGCCCGCTGGCTCTTTCCTACGGCAGCCGCTTGATTCTCGAGCGTCTGGGAGTGTGGGCTCAGGTCGCAGCGCCAACTCCGATACTGAGCATTCATGTTTCGCAGCGTGGCGGCTTTGGATGCAGCGTGCTTAATGCCAGCCACGCCGATGTTCCTGCGCTGGGTTACGTGGTTTCCTACGGTGAACTGCAGTCCGCTTTGCAAAATAATCTGACCGGCTGTTTTAGGGGCGCGACAGTGCTGCGCATTGAATCCGGCGAAGAGGCGGCGCGCGCAGAATTTAGCTACCTTGGCAGTATGCGACAGGTTACTGCCAAGCTTCTTGTGATAGCGGAGGGCGGACGCGGTCTCGAGGGCGTCGAAGGAGTGACGCAACGCGAAAAGGATTATCATCAGAGCGCAGTAGTTACACAGGTCGTTTCGCGGCTGCTGCACTGCAACGTCGCTTATGAGCGGTTTACTCCGCAAGGACCGATCGCACTGCTGCCGTTCGGGGAGAAATTGGCCTTGGTGTGGACCACCGGCCCGCATGTTGCGGATATGCTGTGCGGCCTGAACGACACATTATTCTTGCAGCGTCTGCATCAGCACTTCGGCGACCGACTTGGCGGATTTACTGAAACCGGGAGGCGGGTGAGCTTTCCGCTCAAGCTTAGATATGCAACGACTCCCACCATGCCGCGCACCGTGATTCTAGGCAACGCCGCGCAGACACTGCACCCAGTCGCGGGCCAAGGGTTCAACTTGGGATTGCGCGACTCCTGGGAATTGAGCGAAATCATCCTTCGCAGCGACGAGCAGCAACTTGGAACCTCCGAAATGCTGCGGACATATCGTGCAAGGAGGAGGCTTGACCGTTATGGAGGAATTTTCTTTACCGACACGCTGTTGACGCTGTTTTCCAGCGACAGCGCGCCTTTGCGCGCGGTTCGCGGTTTTGGCCTTGCTGCGCTCGATGCCTTGCCGTCGGCGAAACGTTTCCTGATGAGACGCATGATTTTCGGCGCGCGAGGGTAGCTGCGGCGTTTAATTTCGCTTCAGCATTCAGCAATACTCTTTGCTTCTTGCACCTTGTAGCAAGTTCTGCAAGAAATTTCTAATCCGCTTTTCTAGGACTTGAAATTGTGATTACAATTACTCCCCTGCCACGAAGCAAACATGCGAATCGGCCCTCACAAACTGAAGAATAATCTCATCGTCGCTCCGATGGCGGGGGTCACTGACCGTCCGTTCCGCCAGCTTTGCAAGAAGATGGGTGCGGGAATGGCGGTGTCGGAAATGGTGTCCAGTAATTCCTTGCTGTGGGGTTCGCAAAAAACCTTACGCCGGGCCAACCATCAGGGTGAGGTTGAGCCGATATCGGTGCAGATCGCCGGAGCGGATCCGAAAATTCTTTCGCATGCTGCCAAGTACAATGTGGGCCAAGGGGCGCAAATTATCGACATTAACATGGGCTGTCCGGCCAAAAAGGTTTGCAATGTCATGGCCGGATCGGCGTTACTGCAGGATGAGCGTTTGGTGGCCAACATCCTCGATGCAGTGGTGGCGGCGGTGAATGTGCCGATCACACTCAAAATCCGCACTGGCTGGGACCGGCAAAACAGAAATGCCTTGCGAATTGCCCGGATTGCCGAAAACGCTGGCATCCAAGCGCTTGCCGTTCATGGAAGAACTCGGGAATGCGGTTTTTCAGGAATCGCAGAATATGACACCATCGCAGCGGTGAAGGCGCAGGCAAGGATTCCTATCATCGCCAACGGCGATATTACCACGCCGAAAAAAGTAAAAGCGGTGCTGGATTGCACCAAGGCCGATGCAATAATGATCGGCCGTGCTGCGCTAGGCAGGCCGTGGATATTTAGGGAAATCAGCCATTATCTCGAGACCGGCCGTGAGCTGCCGGCACCCGAGGTCGAAGAAATTCGCAGCGTTTTGATTGTCCATCTCAACGATCTCTACCAGTTTTATGGCGAATATTTAGGTGTGCGAATCGCGCGCAAGCATATTTCCTGGTACACAAAGGGATTGGCCGCATCTAGCGCGTTCCGCCATGCCATGAACCAATTGGAATCCAGTGCCGAGCAGCTTGCTGCGGTAAACCATTTTTTCGAACAATTAGCTGCGAAGGGCAAGCATCTGTCCTACCTAGAGCAAGAGGAATTACTAGCAGCATGATGGACGAAAACGAGATTGCGCGCTGCGTGCGCAAAGCCATTGACGGTTATTTCAAGGACTTGGATGGCGAAAAGCCCTGTGCCATTTACGACATGGTCATTCGTTCCATAGAGAAACCCCTTTTGGAATCCGTGCTGCATCGTGCCAAGGGGAACCAGACCCACGCTGCGCAAATGCTGGGTTTGAACCGCAATACCTTACGTAAAAAGATGCACGATTACCGCATCAAGGGTTAAGGAGCCTTTGATAATGCGTGCCACAAGCGCGGTGCAACGTGCTGCTTTACGAGCCTTCAATTCTCATTCCTTGTTCCTGGATTAGCAAAATGGCGGTCATTAAGAAAGCTCTCATTAGCGTTTCCGATAAAAGCGGAATCGTGGAATTTGCCAAAAGTCTGCAACAGTTCGGAATCGCCATACTCTCTACAGGTGGTACCGCCAGAATGCTTGCGGATTCGGGTGTGAGCATTACCGAAGTGGGCGATTACACCGGATTTCCTGAAATGTTGGATGGCCGGGTAAAAACGCTGCACCCGAAAATACACGGCGGAATTCTTGCGCGGCGCGATGTGCCCGAGCACATGCAGGCGCTGAGCAAACTGAACATACCGATGATCGACATGGTGGTAGTGAACCTTTACCCTTTCCGGGAGACCGTCGCAAAACCCGAATGTACTTTGGATGAGGCAATAGAAAACATCGATATCGGGGGGCCGAGCCTGTTGCGCGGCGCGGCCAAGAATTTTCGACATGTCGCAGTAGTGACCGACCCTGGAGATTACCGAGAACTGATCAGCGAAATGCAATCAGCCAATGGCGCGATCGGCCTTGGCACGCGCTATAATCTTGCGCAGAAAGCGTTTTCGCATACCGCGGCTTACGACAGCGCCATCAGCAATTACCTTACTGCGACCACGCTTGCCGGTGAGCATGCCGCATTTCCACGACGGCTCAATCTCAACTTTGTCAAAGTCCAGGATTTGCGCTACGGCGAGAATCCCCACCAGAACGCTGCGTTTTACCGAGAGCTTTCCCCGGCAGCCGGGAGCTTAAGCAACTATACACAGCTGCAAGGTAAAGAGCTCTCTTACAATAACATCGCCGACTCCGATGCTGCATGGGAATGCGTAAAAACCTTTGAACAGCCCGCGTGCGTCATCATCAAGCACGCCAACCCATGCGGAGTGGCCGTGGCCAGGGACGCTTTGCAAGCGTACCGGCTGGCGTTTGCCACCGACCCGACTTCCGCTTTCGGCGGCATCATCGCTTTTAATCGCGAACTCGACGCACAAACTGCGGCTGCAGTGATCCAGCAGTTCGTAGAAGTGCTGATCGCGCCAGCCATCGGGACTGAGGCCTTGAAGGTACTCTCTCAGAAAACCAATATCCGCGTGCTGCAGCTTGCGCTTGAGAAAGGTGCAAACCAACAGGATTTCAAGCGCGTCGGTGGCGGGCTGCTGGTGCAGACGCCCGATAATCTCAATATTGGTGAATCGCAGTTAAAGGTCGTTACGAAAAAACAGCCGACGCCGCAGCAAATAGCGGATTTGCTGTTCGCCTGGCGGGTTGCGAAGTTCGTCAAATCCAACGCCATCGTTTTCGCCCGCAACGGGCAGACACTGGGAGTCGGAGCGGGCCAGATGAGCCGGGTGGATAGCGCGCGCATTGCGTCGATAAAGGCGCAGAACGCGGGCTTGAGCTTGCAAGGTTCGGTAGTGGCCTCTGACGCATTTTTTCCATTCCGTGACGGCGTCGACGTCGTGGTGCAGGCGGGTGCTGCAGCGGTCGTTCAGCCCGGCGGTAGTATGCGCGATGACGAGGTAGTCGCCGCGGCTGACGAGCACGGGATTGCAATGGTATTCACCGGTGTGCGCCACTTCAGACACTGACGGCCCGTGATAAGCGTCGCGATGCGTTGTTGCTCGTCGGTTTTCTTCGCTTGCATACTTCCTATGTATGCGGCGCTCGAAAACCTCCAAGCGCCTAGCCTCGCTCGCTTCTCACGTGCCGAAATGGCTGCATGCATCTTTCCTGAAATTACTTAAAGTAATCTGCGAAATGAAACTTTTGGTGATCGGCGGCGGCGGCAGGGAACACGCGCTTGCCTGGAAGCTGGCGCAGTCCCCGCGCATTCAGAAAGTGTTTGTTGCGCCTGGCAATGCGGGGACCGCAAGAGAAAATGGTTTGGAAAACCTGCCGGTTACTGAAATTCCGGAACTCGTCCGATTTGCTGAGAAAGAGCATATCTATTTCACTACTGTCGGCCCCGAGGCACCCCTGGCGGCCGGCATTGTGGATGCATTCCAAGCCAGTAATCTGAAAATTTTCGGGCCGACCCAAATAGCTGCGCAGCTCGAAAGCTCCAAGAATTTCGCCAAGGCGTTCATGCAACGTCATGGTATCCCAACAGCCAAATACGCCACCTTCAGCAGTGCCAAGGAGGCACATGCCCATATCGACAGACATGGAGCGCCCATCGTGATCAAGGCCGATGGTTTGGCCGCTGGCAAAGGCGTAGTAGTAGCGATGAGCGCGGACGAGGCGCATCGAGCAGCCGAAATGTTGCTCGTCTCCAGCAAAATGGGCAAAACAGCCGCGAGCGTGGTCATCGAAGATTATCTGGAGGGCGAGGAGGTGAGCTTCATCGTCATGTGTGACGGTCAGCATATTTTGCCGCTCGCCACCAGCCAGGACCATAAGCGATTGCTAGACGGCGACCAGGGGCCGAACACCGGCGGCATGGGTGCGTATTCACCGGCTCCTGTGGTAACACCGGCACTGCATAATCGCGTCATGCGAGAAATCATACAGCCGGCGATAAAGGGCATGGCGGACGAAGAAATTCCCTACTCGGGGTTCTTGTACGCGGGATTGATGGTAGACGCTAAGGGCAATCCCACGGTGCTGGAATTCAACTGCCGCGCTGGCGATCCAGAAACGCAGCCGATTCTCCTGCGCCTGAAAAGCGATTTGGTCACCATAATCGAACATGCGTTAAGCGGAACCCTGGATAGAGTGAGAGCCGAATGGGACCGCAGGGTCGCGCTGGGTGTGGTGTTTGCTGCGGCGAATTACCCGGACGAACCGAGAAAAGGCGACATCATTACTGGATTGCCCAGGGCTGGGGAGGATTTCAAAGTATTTCACGCGGGAACCCAAATCAACGGCAAGAACGTAGTGACCAGCGGCGGCAGGGTATTGTGCGTCACCGCGTTGGGTGACAATGTCAAAATGGCTCAGCGGCGTGCTTATGAAATCGCCCAGGGCATCCGCTTTGACGGCATGCAGATGCGCCGCGATATCGGTCATCGTGCCATCAATGTTAAAAAACGCTAGTCCTTTAACTTAATCGAGAATCTAATACATCGTTCTCCAGCGATTTTCAGGCAGCCATTCTGGGCGAAGGATTGGCTTTATCAAGTAAACTAGGGTGCAACCGGATTCCACGGTCAAGGTTTTGGATTGGCATCGGCACCGGGGTAACCGAAAGAATTGCACAACGTTTGAAAAGATAAAGAATGAATTGCTTGTCTCCAGGTCCCGATGTTCCTAGGCTTTAAGGCCGACCCATGAATTCTGAAGCGGTTAAGAATTATCTTTTAGAACTGCAGTCGCACATCGTAGATCACTTTCAGAAAATTGACGGCAAGCAGTTTCGCGTCGTATTTTGGGATCGCCCGGCTGGCGGCGGCGGTGTCAGCTGTGTCGCCGAGGACGGGCAGATATTCGAGCGCGGGGGTGTGAATTTCTCACACGTGCACGGCGAACAGCTCCCTCCGTCGGCGACTGCATCGCGCTCCCAGCTCGCGGGCCGCTCATTTGAGGCCATGGGTGTATCGGTTGTCATGCACCCGAGGAACCCTTATATACCCACCGTGCACTTGAACGTGAGATTCCTGAGTGCTCATCCCCGGTCTCCGGAAGTCGCTCCGGGGGTTTGGTGGTTTGGCGGGGGTATGGATTTGACGCCCTATTACGGGTTTGAGCAAGATTGCGTGCATTTTCACCAAGCCTGCAAGAATGCGCTTGCGCGGTTCGGGGCCGAATATTACCCGCGTTTCAAAAAATGGTGCGATGAATATTTTTTCATCAAACACAGAAATGAGCCACGCGGAATAGGCGGAATATTTTTCGATGATTTTAACGAACTGGATTTTGAAAAAAGCTTCAAGCTCATGCAGAGCGTGGGCGACCATTTTCTGCCTGCCTATTTGCCGATTGTGGAGCGCCGCATGAACACCCCTTACAGTGAACGCGAGCGTGATTTTCAGGCGTTGCGACGCGGACGCTATGCGGAATTCAACCTGGTTTATGACCGCGGCACGCTGTTCGGACTGCAATCGGGCGGGCGCGCCGAGTCGATACTCATATCCCTGCCGCCAAATGTGAAATGGCGTTATGATTGGAGACCCGGTCCGGATAGCCCTGAGGAAAAATTATACAAGGAGTTTTTGGTTGTGCGTGATTGGGTAAACTGAGGAATCTGTCTCTATTGGGTTGACGACCATGGACAAAAAAACTGATCGTATCCAAAAAATTGGCGGCACATTGGTGGATTTTTTTCACTACCTGGCGCTTTTTGTTATCGGCGCCACTATTGTATGGTCGGCCATATATGAATACATCCATATCATGCAAAGCGGACACGCGGCCTTGGAGAATATTCTGTTGCTCTTTATATACCTTGAACTGGGAGCAATGGTGGGGATTTATTTCAAAACCCATCATCTGCCGGTTCAGTTCCTGATCTATGTCGCCATTACGGCTCTTTCAAGGCATTTGGTCGTCGACGTACAGAAGGTATCGGATAATTTTCATCTTTATTTGCTGCTGACGATTACTGGAGCGATTGTGATACTCAGTCTTGCTTTGCTGATACTTACCTATGCCGCCAGCAAGTACGGCCGTCCCGAGGACCTTGCCTGATGTCGGGCTTGCCTAATGCCCTTCAAACTGACACAGCGCAATTACCCTGTGGCCGAGCTTTTCCAGACGTTTGCGGCCGCCCAAATCGGGCAGATCAATCACAAACGCGCAGCCGACAATGTCGCCGCCGGTTTTGCGTATCAGCTTGACGGTGGCTTCGGCGGTGCCACCGGTGGCAATCAGATCATCCACCAATAAAATTTTTTCTCCCTGCTGAATCGCGTCAGTATGGATTTCCAGCCGGTCGGTTCCGTATTCCAGTTCGTAGTCATGCCCGAAATTTTCCCCCGGAAGCTTGCCCTTTTTGCGGATTGGCACAAAGCCGACTTTTATGCGATAGGCAAGCGCGGCGCCGATGATGAAACCGCGTGACTCGATGCCGGCCACTTTACCTATTTTCACGCCGCGATATTTGTCGACCAATTGGTCTATGGCGCTGCGGAACCCGCCGGCATGTTTGAGCAGCGTGGTGATGTCCCGAAACATGACACCGGGTTTGGGAAAATCAGGAATAGTGCGAATCAGCGATTTGATCTCCTTCATTCTATTCCCCAAGATAAGCCTCGCGTACCCGCGGGTTGTTCAGTAATTCGCGCGCCGGCCCGCTCAAAGTGATCAGGCCGCCATCCATGACGTAAGCCTTGTGGCTCGCTTCCAAAGCCAGCTTGGCGTTTTGCTCGACTAGGACTAGCGTAACCCCTTCTCTCGCAATGCCCATAATTGTCTCGAAGATTTTACTCACCAGGAGAGGCGCCAGTCCCATACTGGGCTCGTCCAGCAGCAATAATTTCGGATGGCTCATGAGCGCGCGCCCGATAGCCAGCATCTGCTGTTCACCGCCCGATAGCGTCCCGGCGGTTTGGCGGCGCCGATCCTTAAGGCGCGGGAACAGTGCATAGATATGTTCCAGCTCGTCTTTGTCGGACACGCGACAGTATGCGCCCATTTCCAGGTTCTCTTCGACGGTGAGTCGGCCGAAAATGCCGCGCCCCTCGGGAACCAGTGCCATGCCCCGGCGCACTAGTTGATAAGAAGGCCGATGGGTGATTGGCTCGCCCTGATAGCGTACCTCCCCAGCGACATGAAGCAGCAACCCACAGATTGCTTTCAGAGTGGTGGTCTTGCCGGCGCCATTTGCACCGATCAATGCGACCAATTCACCTTCGCCGATTTCAAGGTCTATTCCCTTAACCGCGTTGATGCCGCCGTAAGATACCTTCAAGCCGCGTACTTCGAGTAGATTCACGCGAGCACGCTCCCCAAATACGCTTCAATTACCGCCGGATCATGCTGCACCTGCTGTGGTGTTCCTTCCGCTATTTTCTTGCCATAATCCAAAACCGCCACGCGGTCACACAAGTCCATTACCAGCTTTACGTCGTGCTCGATCAGCAACACCGTCACACCATCGCCGCGGATGGTTTCCAGCAGTCTTTTCAATTCCCCCGTCTCGGTAGCGTTCATTCCGGCGGCGGGCTCATCGAGCGCGAGCAACCTGGGCTCGGTGGCCAGCGCGCGCGCGATCTCGAGCCGGCGCTGATCACCGTAACTCAAGTGGCTCGCCAGATTATTTGCCTGTTCGGGAATGTCCACGTAGTGTAAAAGCTCTAACGCACGCGCACGAACGGAGGCCTCTTCGGCGCGGGTGCGCCGATCGCGCAGCACCGCTCCAACTACCCCTGCATGAGTGCGCGCGTGGCGTCCTACCATGACGTTTTCCAGCGCACTCATGTTGCCGAACAGGCGGATATTCTGAAAGGTGCGCGCAATGCCCCGCTCGGCCACCATGTGCGGTTTGGCGGCCATCAGCCTTTCGCCGTTAAAGTAGAACCCTCCCCTATCGGGCGAATAAAGCCCGGTTAGCAAATTGAACAGCGTGGTTTTGCCTGCACCGTTGGGCCCGATGAGCCCGTAAATCTCCCTGCTTTCCACTGACAGGCTGACCTCATCGAGGGCGAGCAGGCCGCCAAAGTGCTTGCTGACTCCCCGTACTTCGAGCAATGTCATGGGCGCGCCCCGTTCTGGGCTTCAGCTTCATCTTCGGTCTCAAATTCACGCTTGCGGATGGTGGAAGGCAGCAAGCCCGCGGGACGGAAAAGCATCACTAAAATCAGCGCCAGCCCGAATATCAGCATGCGCAAATCAGCCGGATCGACAAAGATGCGCCCCAGCAGGGCTTGCTCGGCCGGCCCGATGTAACGCAGCGCCTCGGGCAAAACCACCAGCAGCACCACGCCCAGAATCACGCCTGCTATATTGCCCATTCCGCCGAGCACAACCATGCACAAGATCATGATCGATTCGATGAGAGTGAAGCTTTCCGGGCTTATGAATCCCTGAAAGGCGGCAAACAAACCGCCGCTTACGCCCCCGAAGCTCGCACCCATCGCAAATGCAAGCAATTTAATATTCCGCGTGTTGATGCCCATCGCTTTCGCCGCCATTTCGTCTTCGCGAACCGCCGCCCACGCGCGGCCAATTCGTGAATCTTGCAGGCGCATCGAAATGAAAATCACCAGAATGGTCAAGGCGAGGAAAAGATAAAAATAGTTGTAGACCGAAGAAAAATTGATGCCAATGAATCGGTGTGCCTGATAGAGGGAAAACGTGCCAAAACTAACGGGATCGATATTGTTAACGCCTTGCGGGCCGTTGGTGATATTCACCGGTGCGTCCAGGTTATTCAGGAAAATGCGGATGATTTCGCCGAAGCCCAGCGTTACGATGGCGAGGTAATCGCCGCGCAGCCGGAGAGTCGGCGCTCCGATCAACACGCCGAATATGCAACTCACTCCGGCGCCCAAAGGCAATAACGCCCAGAATGGCAGATGGATCCCGAAGTGCGGCGAAGCAAGCAATGCATAGAGGTAAGCACCCACTGCGAAAAACGCGACATAGCCGAGATCCAGCAAACCGGCAAAACCCACCACGATGTTCAAGCCCAGGGCCAGCATGATATACAGCAGCACGAAATCGAGGATGCGCACCCAGGAGCGGCCGAGAAAGAAGTCGGCGAGAAACGGCAGTAAAGCGAGCAACGCCGCGAGCAATATAAACGCGGTCCAAGCAGCGTATGGATTGCGTTTCAGTTTTTCCCAGTCGCTCATGCGCGTTCCGCGATCCGCTCGCCAAGCAACCCCGAGGGACGGAACACCAACACCAGGATCAGCACGAAAAAAGCAAACACGTCCTGGTAGTTGCTGCCCAGATACCCGCCGGTAACCGGTCCTATATAACCTGCGCCCAGGCTTTCGATGATGCCGAGCAGAAGACCGCCCAGCATTGCGCCGCCCAGGTTACCGATTCCGCCCAGCACCGCTGCAGTGAATGCTTTGAGCCCGAGCAGAAAACCCATGTAGTAATGCGCCAGGCCGTAATAGGCGCTCACCATTACACCTGCCACCGCAGCGAGCGCCGAGCCGACAACAAAAGTAATGGATACGATGGTATTGATGTTGACTCCCATCAGCCCGGCTACCTCGGCGTTCTGCGCGGTAGCGCGCATCGCCCGGCCCAGCCGCGTGCGGTGTACTAGAAACAGCAGCCCAACCATGATGAATGCGGCAAGCAGCACGATGAAAATCTGCAAATCGGAGATGGCAGCCCCCGCAATGAAGTGCGGTTTGGAAGGCAGCAGCGGGGGAAAGGTAATGTACTGGCGCCCCCAGATGATCATCGCGCCGTTTTGCAGCACGATGGAAACTCCGATGGCGGTTATCAGCGGTGCCAGTCGCGGCGCGTGGCGCAGCGGGCGGTAGGCGATGCGCTCGATAGTGTACCCCAGTGTCATGCAAGCCGGCATCGCGACCAACAAGGCCAGCAAAACAATCACCGGCCCGGGAAGCGCGCTGCCGCCCAGCACATTGATGACCGCGAGCGCCACCATTGCGCCGATCATCACCACTTCCCCGTGCGCAAAGTTTATGAGCCCGAGGATGCCGTACACCATGGTATAGCCCAATGCCACTAGGGCATAGACGCTTCCTAGCACGATCCCATTGATTATCTGCTGGAGAAATATGTCCATAGGGAATCTACACAGCAAAACGGCACCCGAAGGTGCCGTGTACTAGAAAGGCTTTCGTCTAGTAGCCTTGGTTACGAGAACCAAGGGACGTGCTTTCCGTCGGTGTCGCAACCTGCGTCACGGTCGCGCTTTGGCCCAGCGTTTCCAGCGGCTCCCATTTTCCATTTTTCACTTGGTACAAGGTCACTGCACCACCTTGAACATCGCCCTTGGCATCGAAGGCTATGGGCCCGGTCACGCCGTTACGCCGAATATGCGCGAGCACCGGAAGATATTTGGCTTGCTCAACCGAATCGGCCTGCTTCATGGCATCGATCAGCGTCATGGCCGCATCGTAGGCATACGGCGCATAAATCTGGATTTTGCCGTACTTTGCTTCAAATTTCTTGAGGAATTCGGTGCCGCCCGGCATTTTTTCCAGGGGAAGCCCAGGCGATGAAGCGGTTACTCCTTCGCCATCTGCTCCCGCAAGCTTTATAAATTCGATGCTCTGGCTACCATCACCGCCGAGGAATTTTGCATTCAGCCCCAAGGATCTCATTTGCTTGACCATCGGGCCCGCCTGCGCGTCCATTCCGCCGTAAAAAACCAAATCCGGCTGCTTGCCTTTAATGGACGTGAGAATGGCCAAGAAGTCCGTTGCCCTGTCAGTGGTGTATTCGCGAGCCAGTATTTGCGCGCCGTCCGCTTTGGCCTCTTTCTCGAACTGGTCTGCCAGCCCTTGGCCATAGGCAGTGCGGTCGTCAATGATGGCGATTTTTTTTGCCGCCATTTGCTTAACCGCGAAATCGCCGAGCACTTTCCCTTGCTGCTCATCATTGGTCATGACGCGGAACGCATTCTTGAACCCTTGCTGTGTATAGGGAATTGCAGTTGCGGAAGGCGAAATCTGCACTACGCCAGCGTCGTGATAAATCTTGGAAGCGGGAATTGTGGCTCCGGAGTTGAGATGCCCGATTACCGCGTTAACTTTTTGATCCACGAGTTTCTGCGCAACTATGGTCGCGGTTTTTGGGTCTGCCTGATCATCTTCGCTGATGAGTTCGAAGTGCACCCGTTTGCCACCAATCAACGGATTTTGCGCGTTGACTTCATCAATTGCTAAGCGCGCGCCGTTATCGTTGTCTTTGCCCAAGTGTGCTTGCGGGCCGGTGAGAGGCGCGACCGAGCCGATCTTTACCACAAGTTCCGATGTGGATGTCTGGTCTTTGCCGCAACCTCCGAGCCCTAGGGTTGCTGCCAGAATGGCCAATGCGAAAGGACGACTAAAATTCATGTTCACTCCCACAGGAACCTCTGATCAAGTCCTCCGCGAATTGCGTTGCTGGCAAAATGCGGATGGTTGCGAGGCGCGCGACGAAGGTCGTAGCCAGGACTACGAAGCCGAGGAGCGCAACGACGCAGCCGCCGCATTTTGCCGCAACCCGGAGGGACGACGGCTTTCCAGGCGGTCTGCTTTGTCGCTCGGCTTGCCAAGGGGATCTGCCATTGGCTGCGCCTCGCTTCGCGCATCCCATCCTGGAAAGCCGTCGTCGCAACCGCGTGTGACTTAATCAGAGGTTTCCTAGCATTATGACCTGCAAAAGATTATCCGCAGTCGCTAATGCATTGTCAATTTTCGAATTTAGCCTTGAATGCGAGGCGCGCGCAACAGCAAATAAAGGCTTTGTTGAGGAGCGCTCACATATTGGAAAGGATTGGAAATCGTGCGAACACTATTCAATCCGGGTGCTTTTGAATAACTGTTTTCAGATGGTCAAGATCATTAATCGGCGGCAAACATTCAACGCCTTTGCATACCCAGGCAGTGACCGGGCCGGCAGCTTTCCGGTCGAGGTACTGCGGCAGTCCATCTATGCCTTCAGG
>DASPRI010000148.1:0-5841 GCA_035624535.1 Burkholderiales bacterium | reverse complement strand
CGCGGCCAGCTGCGCGGTGGCGGCCCCTATGCCTCGACTGCCGCCGGTGATGACGATCACTTTATCCATGGACTAATCTTCCTGTTGCGGAGCAGCACCACGGATCATGGGAAGCCATTAGGCAAGCCGTCAAAAATTATTCCCTCTTTGCCCGTGTTTGCGCCGGAAAGCGGCATTAAGTGTAACTGTCTGTTTATCACGCTTTCGCTAGGACCGATCCACAGCGGAACACCAAGCTAGCGCTTCGCGGAAGTGCCGGCAATGGAATTGAGCATTTCAGCAGCGTGCTTGCGCGTTGTCTCGGTGATTTTGACGCCGCCCAGCATGCGGGCGATTTCTTCGATCCGCGCCTTGTCATTCATCACCTCGATGCGGCTGAGGATCGAGCCATTTACCGAAGTTTTGTTCACCTGCCATTGCTGATCGCCGGCAGCCGCAACTTGCGGTAAATGAGTGATGCATAGCACCTGGCGTTCTTTGCCGAGTTTTTTCAATAGCCGGCCAACAATCTCCGCGACCCGACCGCCGATTCCGGCATCAACCTCGTCGAAAATCATGGTAGGAACAGTGCCGATTGTGCTGGTGACTACTTGGATCCCCAAACCGATGCGAGATAATTCGCCTCCCGAAGCGACTTTCGCAAGCGGTCGTAAAGGCATGTCTTTATGAGCGCTGACCAGAAATTCAATGTTCTCGAGGCCGTGGACCGAACCTTCGTCGAGCGCATTTAATACCACTGAAAATTCACCGCCGACCATGGCTAGATTCTGCATTATCGCGGTGACTTCCTGAGAAAGCGATTTCGCGGCCTTATTGCGTGCCGCGCTTAATTTTTTGGCCTGGGCCAAATACGCACCGTGCGCTGCATCTTCCAATTGTCTTAGTTCCTCTACGCCTGCCGCGCCACCGATTTCCTGCAAGCGTTGTTCGAACCTCTGCAACAGCTCGGGAATTTCCTGAGGCGGTAGACGATGCTTGCGGGCAGCAGAATGAATCGCCTCCATGCGCTGCTCGGCTTCCCGCAAACGGTCGGGATCGAGATCGAGCTTTTCTTGATAATGTCGGATGCTGTACACCGCTTCCTGCAGCTGGATTTGCGCCGGTTCCAGAATATCCAGAATTTCCCGCAGACCTGCGTCATGCTCAAGCAAATTCCGGAAGCGGGAAATCAGCGAATTGAGCTGTGGAACGAGCGCGGCATCGTTCTCCGAAAGCGCATCGAGCGCAGTTCCCGCGGCCTCCAGCAGCGTCGCCGCGTGCACGAGGCGTGAGTGATCGTCTTGAAGCGTTTGCCATTCCTCTGGTGAGAAATTCAGGGCTTTCAGCTCGCGTGCTTGCCAATCCAGCTGATCGCGCTCCGCGGCGATGTTGGCGGCATTGGTCTCCCATTCCTGTCGCCGTTTGCGCAGACCCTGCAACTGGTGATAATGCTCGGCGACCTGCGAGGCCAGCCCGCTTAGGCCGCCATATGCATCCAATAACTCGCGCTGCGATTCGGCCTTGAGCAGGGACTGATGTGCATGCTGGCCATGGATTTCGACCAGTTTTTCTCCAGCTTCGCGCAGTTGCTGCACCGTCGCAGAATGTCCGTTGATAAATCCGCGCGAGCGGCCGCTGGCGTCAATCACCCGGCGCATCATGCAAATACCGGAGTCGCCTTCAAGTTCGTTTTCACGCAGCCAAGCGGACAGTGAAGCCAATTTCCGGATTTCAAACTCGGCAGCGATCTCGGCACGTTCAGCGCCGGCACGCACTACGAGACCGTCGGCGCGTTCGCCCAGGGCAAGCGCCAACGCGTCGATCATTATGGATTTCCCCGCCCCGGTTTCTCCCGTCAAAACCGTAAAGCCCGGTTTGAATTCGAGATCCATTTGGTCGACGATTACAAAGTCGCGGATGCCGAGAGACTGCAACATGTTATGCGGTTTTACTCCAGTGCAACTTTTCGCGCAGCATGTGGTAGTAGTTGTGCCCGACAGGGTGTAGAAGCCGGATCGTGCAGGGAGCCCGCCTCACCTGTATCTTATCCCCGTCGCGCAAATCAAAATGCGAATGGCTGTCAAAGTGCGCACGCGCGTCGCTGGAATCGTGCATCAGGATTTCTACCACAGAATCACCGCTCACTATGATCGGGCGGTTGCTCAGTGTGTGCGGAGAGACCGGAACCAAAGCGATCAGGCTTAGCGAAGGATGCACGATAGGCCCGCCGGCTGACAGTGCGTACGCGGTAGAGCCGGTGGGGGTGGAGACAATCAGACCGTCGGAGCGCAAAGTATACACGTACTGCTGATTGATATGGACATCGAATTCAATCAGGCTCCCCTTGGCTCCCTTGCTTACCACCACGTCGTTGAATACCAGCACTTTCAGCACGCTCTGGTTGCTACTCAAGATTTCCGCGGATAGCAGCATGCGTTCCTCGGTGACAAACTTGCCTTCGAGAATCGCGCCGATGGTTTCCAGCATCGTGTCCACCGAAATATCGGTGAGAAATCCCAGCCGTCCCTGATTGATACCAACCAGCGCTACGTTGTGGGGCGCGAAAGTGCGCGCGATATTGAGCATGGTGCCATCACCGCCGATTACCACCGCGAGATTGGCGCGCTTGCCGATGTCCTCGAGGGCCAGTACCGGATACGGATTGTTTTCGAGGTGCGCCGCGGTCAGCCTGTCCATTAGCACCGTCACGCCTCGGTCAGCAAGAAAGCGCGCTAAAATCTGCAAATGTCCGGCAATTTCCGGGCTTTTGTATTTGCCGATGAGGGCGATCGTTTTAAAAGTTCCGTTCATGCCCAAATTAAACCATAAAAAGATGCGTAACGGGGCGAAGGGCAAGGGACGGACGCGGAAACTTAATTGGCGTCGATACTTGTTTCTCGCTCCTCACACCGTACATAGTTCTTTGTGTACAATAAATTCATGCTCAGCGACCGCGCCCGGATCTTGCTAAAAACTCTGGTGGAACGCTATATCGGCGAAGGCCAACCGATCGGCTCGCGCGAGCTTTCGAAATATTCCGGCCTGGATTTAAGTCCCGCCAGCATCCGCAACATCATGGCCGATCTCGAGGATATGGGTTTCATCGCCAGTCCGCATACCTCTGCCGGACGTGTGCCTACGCGGCTTGGTTACCGTTTCTTCGTAGATACACTGCTCACGATCAAACCTCTCGACATGGTTCAAGTCAACCAGCTGGAAGGCCAGCTGCAGACCGATAATACTCAAAAACTCGTGCATTCCGCCTCGCATTTGCTCTCCGATCTCACGCATTTTGCCGCAGTGGTCGTAAACCCCAAACGTCGCAGCCCCACGTTCCGCCATATTGAATTCCTCAACCTCGCCGACAAACGTATCCTTCTCATCATCGTCACACCTGAAGGGGATGTTCAGAACAGGATCATCCTTGCCGAAAAAAGATATTCCCCCGCTGAGCTCACCGAGGCGGCCAATTTTCTCAATCAGAATTTTGCTGGCAGCACCTTTGAAGAGATACGGCAGCACCTCCAAAAAGAATTGCAACAGCTGCACAGCGATATGAGCGCCTTGATGACCGCCGCGCTGGAGGCTGGCAGCCAAGCAGCCTCGGAATCGTCGGACGATTACGTCATTTCGGGCGAACATAATCTGCTGCGCGTGCAAGACTTGTCCTCGAATATGTCGCGCCTGCGGAAGCTGTTCGATCTGTTTGAACAGAAAACCGCGCTGTTGCAGCTCCTCGACATCAGCAGCCGCGCTCACGGTGTGCAGATTTTCATCGGCAACGAGTCCGGCCTGGTGCCGCTCGACGAGTGCAGCGTGGTCACTGCACCGTACGAAGTGGAAGGGCAAGTCGTAGGCACCGTGGGTGTGATCGGCCCGACGCGAATGGCTTATGAGCGCGTCATTCCCATCGTGGACATAACTGCGAAACTCCTTACCAGCGCGTTGTCGCAGCATTAACACAATGTCATTTTACCGGGCCGAACCCCCGTATCAGCACGGCACCCCAGCGCAAACCGGAATTCTGCTGGTCAATCTCGGCACTCCCGATGCACCGACCACCGGGTCATTGCGATCCTATCTCAAACAATTCTTGTCCGACCCACGGATCGTCGAGATTCCGCGTCTTATCTGGCTGCCAATCTTGCACGGCATCATCCTCAATACACGCCCGAAAAAATCCGCAGCAAGATACGCCAAGATCTGGATGAGCGAAGGCTCGCCGCTGAAAGTGCACACCGAACGCCAAACAAAATTGTTGCGCGGCTATTTAGGGGAGCGAATCAAATCGCCGTTGACTATTGAATACGCCATGCGCTACGGCAAGCCGTCGATCGCCTCGGGGCTCGCAAGTCTCCGGCATTGCGAGCGCATTCTGGTGCTGCCACTCTATCCACAGTACGCCGCCAGCACCACGGGAAGCACCTTTGATGCCGTGTTCCAGGAGTTGCGACACCTGCGTAACGTGCCGGCAGTGCGCATGGTCAAACATTATCACGACCATGCTGCGTACATTGCGGCGCTCGCACAAAACGTCAACGATTACTGGATGAATAATGGCCGTCCCGAAAAGCTAATTATCAGTTTTCACGGCGTGCCGCGCTCCGCGCTGGACAAAGGCGATCCCTACCATTGCGAATGTCAGAAAACCGGCAGGCTTCTGGCTGAAGCGCTGGGGTGGGAGGAACCGCGCTATCAAGTGTGTTTCCAGTCGCGCTTTGGCCGCGCAGAATGGTTGCAGCCTTACACCATCGATGCCTTGCAGAAGCTTGGCAAAGAACATATTACGCGGGTCGATGTGGTATGTCCGGGTTTCGTAAGCGATTGCCTTGAAACCCTCGAGGAAATCGCCATCGAGGCCAAAGCTTCTTTCCTTAACAGTGGAGGCAAGGAATTTCATTACATCCCTTGCCTCAATGAGCGCGCCGACTGGGTGCATGCGCTCTGCGAACTAGCGCTGGAAAATCTGCACGGCTGGGTGTCGGTGCGATACGATGCCCAAGCGGCTCAAACTTCTGGCCGCATGACTCGCCAACGGGCGCTCGCCTTGGGCGCAAAATCCTAAAACGTTATATCTTGAAAAAGCCGAAACCGGCCCCAATTAGGTTTCGAAAACGCTGGAGGAAATAATGCAAGATTCGCAACGAAATCAGACACCTGAGCTCATCCAGGAAAAGCCGGAACCAGTAGTGCAAGCTGCGGAACAAGCCGCCGCAGAGCCGCCGCTGGAATCCACTCCAAGCCTGGAAGAAATGCTGAGAAAAGCCGAGCTTGCCGCACAAGAACATCACGATGCTTGGCTTCGGGCCCGCGCTGAAGCTGACAACATCCGCAAGCGCGCCCAAGTGGATATTGCCAACGCTCACAAATATGCCGTAGAAAATTTTTCCAGCCACGTACTCGCCGTAAAGGACAGCCTGGAAGCCGCGTTGTCTAGTGAAAATGCCACCTTGGAGAGTCTCAAAAGTGGCGTGGAGCTGACCTTGAAACTACTGACTTCGATATTCGAAAAATTCAATATTCAGGAGATCAAAGCGCTGGGCGAAAAATTCGACCCGCACCGGCACCAAGCGATTACCACGGTGGAGTCAGCGGGCGAACCGAACACGGTAATCAGCGTGATGCAAAAAGGTTATACCCTCAACGACCGGGTCATCAGGCCGGCGCTGGTGGTCGTGGGCAAGCCCAAGAAAGCTTGAAGTCAGCCAACTGCGACCCGATGTTGCACATTAACAAATATCTACTCAGTTAAGGAATCAACATGGCAAAGATCATCGGAATCGACTTGGGAACGACCAACTCTTGTGTTGCGGTGATGGAAAGCGGCAAGCCCAAGGTCATCGAAAATTCAGAAGGCTCGCG
>DASPRI010000114.1:0-2355 GCA_035624535.1 Burkholderiales bacterium | reverse complement strand
GGAAATGGATCATATTTACCTCGGACCGCGGTGGATCGCCGCAAATTTACCGCATGCCCGCAGGCGGCGGAACGCCTGAACGGCTGACGTTCGAAGGCAATTACAACGTGTCCCCGCATTTCAGTCCCGACGGGAAAAGTTTCGTATTTATCCAGCAGGGGGCGAACGGCAGCTTCAATGTGGCGGTCGAAGACCTGGCGACACGCCAGGTGCTGGTACTGACCAATTCGCTGCTCAATGAATCGCCGACCTTTGCTCCGAACGGCAAAATCATCCTTTACGCGACTGTGGATAACGGACACGGTATATTGGCAGCGGTTTCAAGTGATGGTAAAGTTAAAGAGCGGCTCACTGTCCAGACAGGAGACATACGCGGACCTTCGTGGGGCCCCTTTACGAAACCGCAGCAGCAAGTTCCTGTTGTTAATCAATGAAAGGAGTTATAACGTGAAAAAATTCATATTCGGCTTATTGTTGGCGGCCCTGCTTGCCGCTTGCGCCAGCAAGGAAACGAAAGAAGAATCAAAGCAAACACAACCAGAAATGGGCGTCGCCAAGGGCACAACCCAGTATTTTGGTACCCAGGCTTCTCCCGAGCCGGTAGCCCAGCCGATGGCAGAGGCAGCGCCGACAGATCGCAGTATATATTTTGACTTCGATAAATCTTTCATCAAGGATCAGTACCGCTCGGTGGTGCAAGCGAACGCCCAGCATCTGTCCAATAATTCTTCCGCCCGGGTAACCATCCAGGGCAATTGCGACGAGCGGGGCAGCCGCGAATACAATCTGGGACTCGGCCAGCGTCGCGCCGATTCCGCGAAGAAAGCGATGATGGCGCTTGGCGCTTCGGCAGGCCAAATCGAAACCATCAGCTTCGGCAAGGAAAAACCGAGGTGCACCGAGCATAACGAATCCTGCTGGTGGCAGAACCGCCGCGACGACTTCGTATACCAAGGCGAGTAGGCGGTTTTGCGATTCTCGCTTTTGCTTTACGCCGGCCTTGTTGCAGCCACAGCCGGCTGCGCCGGAATGATGTCGGATGACGAGGCGCGCAAGAGGATCGCTCAGCAACAACAGCAGATTGTGGAGCTGCAAACCCAGAATCAAGCTTTAGAAACGCGCGTCAAGAAGCTCGAGGAGACTGTGAAAAACCAGGGTCTTCTCGACCTGCTTACGCAAATTGAGGCAACGAAAGCCGATCTCGATAAACTCCGGGGACGCATCGAAGTCCAGGCTAACGATCTGGAATCGGTGGAAAAGCGGCAGAAGGATTTTTACGTAGACCTGGATACACGGTTACGCCGCGTGGAACAAAGCACTCAGACGCAAACCACCGCGCCCGAAGCTTCGGCTGCGGCGCCGGGAAAGACGGGCAGTGCCGATGCGGCAGCGGAAAATCGCAGTTATGAGGGGGCTTACAACCTTTTCAAGGGCGGAAATTACCCCGGAGCGATTTCGGCGTTCCAGAATTTTCTAAAGGCTTATCCTTCGAGCAATCTTGCAGCCAGCGCGCAGTACTGGATTGGCAATGCCTATTTTGCACAGCGTGATTTCAAGAATGCGATTGCGAGCCAGCGAAAACTGCTGGCTACCTATCCGGACAGTCCGAAGGCATCCGATGCCATGCTCAATATAGCAAGCTCGCAGCAGGAACTGGGGGACAATGCGGCGGCGCAAAAAACGCTCAAGGAGCTGATCGCCAAATACCCGGTAAGCGATGCTGCGGACAAAGCAAAAAAACGTCTGAGCACGATCAAGTAATCCTCGCATGAATGCCATTTCAGACGCCCGTCTAGTGGAAAGCCGGCTGCGCGTTACCGAAATTTTCTATTCCTTGCAGGGCGAAACCAGCCAGGCGGGAATACCCACGGTTTTCGTCCGACTTACCGGCTGTCCTCTGCGCTGCGGTTATTGCGATACGGACTATGCGTTTTACGGTGGCGAGTCTATGTCGCTTGCCGCGATCATGGCACAAGTTGCCGCGCATCAGACCCATCATGTGACCGTTACCGGCGGTGAACCGCTGGCGCAAAAAAACTGCCTGCTACTGTTGCGCGAGCTTTGCAATGCGGGTTATTCAGTTTCACTTGAAACCAGCGGTGCGCTGGATGTTTCGCAGGTAGATGTGCGGGTAGTGAAAATTCTCGACATCAAGACGCCCGGCTCGGGAGAAGTGGATAAAAATTTATGGAGCAATCTCGCGCATCTCACGCCGCACGATGAGATCAAATTTGTGATATGCGATGAACGGGATTATCTTTGGGCGGTGGAACAATTGCGCGTTCGCAATCTTGCCAAAATCTGCCCGGTGCTGTTTTCCCCCGCCTACAAGATTCTGGCCGAACGAACCCTGGC
>DASPRI010000107.1:0-2374 GCA_035624535.1 Burkholderiales bacterium | reverse complement strand
AGTGGCGGGACTGCAAGGCGTACTTTAATTGATGAGGCCCTTTGGCGCGGCGTTGTTTCGCGTTTTGGTTTTCTGCGTGCACTCACACGAGCCGAGCTGGAGCGCTTGCGGATTCTGGCGCAAAGTTTTCTCGAGGCCAAGCAACTGAGCGGCGCGGCAGGGCTGCAATTGACGGATGAGATGCGCACGGTAATTGCCGCGCAAGCCTGCTTGCTGATCCTGAATCTGGGTCTTGATTACTACCGGGGCTGGGTCGAGGTCATCGTTTACCCGGGCGATTTCAGGCCGCGACGCGAATACACCGATGAAAATGGGGTGGTGCATATTGAACGTGAGATTATGCAAGGGGAAGCTTGGCTGAAAGGTCCGGTGATTCTGTCCTGGGAGGCAGCTGTAAATTCGCTGAATGAACAGGGCACCAACGTGGTTATTCACGAATTTGCGCACAAGCTCGATATGTTGAATGGCGAATCAAACGGTTTTCCTCCATTGCATGACGGCATGGACCGCGCAAGCTGGGCACGGGATTTCTCTGCAGCCTACCAGGATTTTTGCATCCGGGTTGACCAGAACGAAGACACGGCAATTGATCCTTACGCAGCGGAGAGCCCGGCGGAATTCTTTGCGGTGTTGAGCGAGTTTTTCTTCGAATCTCCGCAGATGCTCAAGCGCACTTATGCGGAGGTATACCGGCAGTTGAGCCGCTTCTACCGCCAGGACCCCGCGAAGCGGATGATACGTTGAACGACTCCGATCCCTTGCAAGCACGCATTTAACTATCCCGCTTTTTATTGCGCGGTAATCAATTCGCGAATTCAGCAGGTTTTCTTGGTTGCGCCGGAAGAGGAGAGGTCCGCTTCGAACCCGCTCAGGTCCTCCGGTGTATTGATGTTGCTGAAGGCGGCTTGTTGGTCATCAAAGAGCACTTCAACGACCTTGAGCGTGGCGTACCATGCGTCAATTTTGCGCCCGCCGGCCGCCAGGAAATCGCCCAGATGCGCAAGCACATCGCGCCGGCAAAGGCAAAATACCGGATGCGGTTGAGTAAAAGTCTTGGCCACCGCCAGCTGCGCGTTCGCCGCAGCGACCCCTGCGTACAGGCGACTCACCAGATCATGCGGCAAAAACGGCGAATCACAGGGCACAGTGGCGACCAGCGAATAACGTGCCTCGCTCAGACCACGGTGCAGTCCTGCGAGCGGGCCGGCAAATCCGGGAACTTCGTCGGCTACGATGCGATAGCCAAAACGGCTGTATTGCGCGAGATTCTGATTGGCATTTATCAGGACTTCATCAACTTGCGGCGCGAAGCGGTCTAATACCCATTCGATAAACGGCCGGCCTTTGAGCAAAGTTAATCCCTTGTCTACGCTGCCCATGCGCCGGCCGCGGCCGCCCGCCAACACCACCCCAGTAATTTTTTCCACGATCCTTGCTCAGCTGACTGAAACCGGCCTGGATTTGATGAAGCGCGTTTCACCGGTGAACAGCAGATAATGCTTGCCAGTAGCCCGGCCGATCATAGTGAGGCCGATCTTCTTCGCGATCTCATAGCCCATCAGGGTAAGCCCCGAACGCGAGACCAGGAAAGGTATCTCCATCTGCGCGCATTTGATCACCATTTCCGAAGTCAGGCGACCGGTGGTGTAAAAGATCTTGTCCCGGCCTTCGATGCGATCCAGCCACATTTGGCCAGCAATGGCATCGACCGCGTTATGCCGCCCCACGTCCTCGACAAACATCAAAATTTCGCTGCCTTTACACAGAGCGCAACCGTGTACTGCGCCGGCCGCTTTGTAAACAGTATCATGGGTGCGCACCTTATCCATCAACGCATAATAGGTTTCTTCAGTGAGATTGATATTGGTCGGTAGTTTGAGCTGGTCGATCACTTCCATCAATTCGCCAAATACCGTGCCCTGGCCGCAGCCGGTGGTGACCGTGCGTTTTTTCATCCGCCCGTCGATGTCCTGGACGCCATGCCGAGTGGTCACCGCGACCGCTTGAGTCTCCCAGTCCACCTGCACCGCCTTAATCTCCTTGAGATTCTTTACCAGGCGTTGATTGCGTAGGTAGCCAATCGCCAAGGCTTCGGGGGCTGCGCCGAGAGTCATCAGGGTAACGATTTCTCGCTTGTCCAAATATAAAGTGAGCGGATGTTCCCCGGCTATCTGCGTATCCGACCACTCTCCGTGTTCATTCAGTGAGCGAACAGAGAAGGTCAGCGGCTTGCTCGCATGGGTGATCTTCGGGCGATAGGGACTGGCCACGTGCTAATTTCCGTTGTTGCCGACTATGGCGGATTGCGAGACCATGAACTCACAGACAGGCCGTCGGTAGTCTGCTGAAAATGCTGCTCGGGAGGAAAGTGATA
>DASPRI010000085.1:0-4999 GCA_035624535.1 Burkholderiales bacterium | reverse complement strand
CGATTGCTTGAGGTAGTGTTGATTGAGCCACACCAGTTTTTCCGGATTGAACTGTGCGGGCGATTTACTGATATGTTTGAGATCAAACCAGTCGATGAACTGCTCCAGTGAAAAGACTTCGGCATCACCGTGCGACCATCCAAGGCGCGCCAGGTAATTGGTAAGCGCTTCCGGTAAATAACCATCATCGCGGTATTGCATCACGCTCACCGCCCCGTGGCGTTTGGAAAGCCGTTCGCCGTCCGCGCCGGTGATCATCGGCACATGCGCGTATTTTGGCAGCACTGCTCCCAGCGCCTTGAGAATGTTGACCTGGCGCGGAGTATTGTTTACGTGATCATCCCCGCGAATGACATGTGTGATTCCCATGTCCAAATCATCCACTACCACGCCAAAATTATAGGTCGGCACCCCGTCCGCCCTGAGAAGCACCAGATCGTCAAGCTCGCTGTTCTGAACAGTAATGTGCCCTTTTACCAAATCATCAAATCCCGCCTCGCCATCGAGCGGGTTTTTGAAACGCACCACGGGCTTCACTCCGGCTGGCGGTGTTGCGCTGGAATCGCGCCAGCGCCCGTCGTAACGCGGCTTCTCCCCTCTCGCGCGCTGCTTTTCACGCAAGGCATCCAGCTCTTCCTTGCTCGCGTAGCAGTGATAAGCCTTCCCTTCGTTTAATAGTTGCTGCGCGACTTCCTGGTAGCGCGCAAGCCGCTGCATCTGGTAGAACGGACCCTCGTCCCAGTTGAGCTTGAGCCAGTTCATCGCGTCGAGAATTGCCTGTATCGATTCCTGTGTCGAGCGTTCCTGATCAGTGTCTTCAATACGCAGCACGAATTTGCCGCCATGTTTGCGCGCGTACGCCAGCGAAAACAGCGCGGTGCGCGCGCCACCGATATGCAAGTAACCGGTCGGGCTCGGAGCGAAACGGGTTTTAATCATTGTTTGTCATCTGCTTGAATCTATTTTACGCGAATCGCCCTTGAATTCGCATACTGACCTTGACGCGATAAATCGCGGTTCGTTCATGGATTGGATGAGATGAAATCTGTATGCTAAAATTTTCGCTGTTATCGAGCGCTGAGCTTGCTTGTTCGGAGCTGTTCGATATTTCCGGGTCCTCCGTTTGTTGCCGCCTTTCTCCGAGGCCTAAGCCATGTCAGTCCATCGCATCCAGCACGTGGTCATCATCGTCAAGGAGAACCACTGTTTCGACAATTATTTTGGCACCCTCCATGGGGTAAATGGCATGACCATGCCGCGCTCGCCCAATCCGCCGCCAAAGGATCCGGACCACAGTCACGCCGCTTGGCTGGCTCGCCACTCAAATCCGGTGCTCGCGCAATTCGTGGAACAGGATATTCCCGCCTATTTCGCCTACGCCAGGCAATTCACGCTATGCGATAACTATTTCACCGATGTCGCCGGGCCTTCTACGCCAAACCACTTGATGTTGGTCGCCGCGGACTCGCCGGTCATCGGTAATCCTCCGAATTATCGGCGTGGAAGCCATCAGCCGATGTTCAAGCTCCCGTCATTACCGGCAAATCTGGAACACGCGAAACTCAGCTGGGGAAATTACGGCGGGTACGTGTTCGACTTTATTCATGGCTTTGCGGGCCGCAACAAACATCCATCCGAGCAGTTCAAGCAGGACGCGCTTGCTGGCACGCTGCCGACGGTGTCCTGGTTATACGCGCCGCATGATGCCAGCGAACATCCGCCCAACCCGCAAGACAAAGGGAATCCGCTGGTAGGAAATGTTACTCACGGAATGCAATGGACGGTCGATCAGGTAAATGCGATTGTCAAAGGCGGGTTGTGGCCCAAATGCGCGATCTTCATTACCTGGGACGACTGGGGCGGCTGGTTTGACCATGTCGATCCACCCGAGGTGGAAAAATGGACCGACGGCTCGCAGTTCCGCTACGGCTCGCGTGTGCCCTGCTTGGTGCTCAGCCCCTATGCCAAGCGCGGCCATATCTCGAATGCGCTACATTCGCACGCGAGCCTCATCAGATTTTGCGAAATCACGTTCCGGCTGCCGGATGTAAATAAGCGCACCGCGGCCGCTGACCCGATGTCTGACTGTTTCGATTTCAGCAAACCTGCCGGACCGCCCCCAGTTTGATCCAAATCATGGCGGCAAATTGAATGGAACCAGCCCCGCGTGCTAAAATTTTTGCCACGATCGGGTGGTTAGCTCAGCGGTAGAGCACTGCCTTCACACGGCAGGGGTCACTGGTTCGATCCCAGTATCACCCACCATTGTCCCTCTCCATATCTCCCTTTAGAACCAGTTCCAGTATCCCCTCGGAATGTCGATCGGCAGTCGGATGCACCGCGAAGCAGAAGCTTATCTTCGCGCGCTGCTCGGATGAATTTTCACGCAATACGAATCGCAAGACATTCGTCCGAAACTCGTTGCTTTCTGCCAAAAAATAGACGCGGTAATTAGATTACTAAGGAACCTTTCTGGTGGCTCACATTTCATTCGCATGTTTGAAAAGATTTTGTAGCGCAAGGCTTGCATTGGTCTGACTTGCAGCTTGCAGAATCCTTGCGATGTGCGCGAATTGACAGACGAAAAGATATTTGCACCACATAATCATGACCGTTTATCAGAAACGGAAAGCTTTATTGATGGAATCAAGAGCAAGCTGCTTGGTATCGATTGAGCTAGGCATAAATGTTGCTCTCTCGAAGTTAGGGATTTTTATGCAGTGTAATGTAGAAAGCAGGAGTGAACGAGCCTCTGACTGACGGAATTTGCCGCGCGCCTTTTTGGATATCGCGGTAAGTTGCGTAGGAGCTGCGGCGCCAATAGGGAGTGATGATTATGATTAAGCAGCCATTTGGTTTTACTTTGATCGAGCTAGTGGTCGTCATTGTCATTTTGGGAATTCTTGCTGCGGTGGCGCTTCCAAGATTCATTTCCATCTCCACCGACGCGCGCATGGCCAAAATGGAGGGCCTGTCGGGAGAACTTAATTCCGCGGCATCACTGGCCCACGCGGCGCAGTTGGTGGCAAATATAGCCTCCAACGTGTCGGTAACTATGGAAGGCGCTACGGTGACCATGTCGAATGGCTATCCCACTGCGGATGCAGCGGGCATAGCTACTGCCGGTAATGTGGACACCTCCAGTTTCAACGTTACCGGAAGCAACCCCTACACTGTCGCGCCTGACGCGAATCATACGAGCTGCATCGTGACTTACACGGCGGCCACCACCACCTCTCCGCCAGTGGTGAACTGGTCAACCAACGTAACGAGCGCTAATTGCTCATGACCCGATGCGGCACTCGACTTCAGGAATTGCCACTCAAACCATATCGTCTTAAGAGTAAAAAATGCCTGGCACATGCAAGTATTGCGGTTCGTCATACTACGGCTATTGCAACGAAAGCCCATACGAAGTGCACGAGCACAGTGATGATAATTTGCATTGCGTCTACTGCGGCTCCAGCAGTTATGGTTATTGCAGCGGCAGTCCACTTAAAGTTCACAAGCACGGGAGCGCAAACGACAAATGCGTTTATTGTGGCTTAAAAAGCACCGGTTACTGCTTTAACAGCCCCCGCCACATGCATGAAAAGTAATCGTCTCGCTAAACTTTAATTTATCGTCAGTGGCCTTGCTTCCGCTTCTTTACGCCGAGGGTTAAAAGGCCCCAGAAGCACGATTGACACAAGAGCGTCACCGGTTCGATCCCAGTATTACCCATCATCGTTCGTCTCTGTATCTCCCAATACAAGCGCATCCAGTATCGCCTCGCTATGCCGATTGGCAGCCCGATGCATTGCTTTGTATACGGGCTTCTCCGCGCGCTGCTGGGACGAATTCTCAGGCTATAGGAATGACGAGACATCCGTCCCGAACTCGTTAATTTCTGGCAAAAATTCTGGTGAAGATCTTACAACAAGCTGACTTCCAGCTTACAATACGCTTGCTTCCTGAGCGTTCACCTAAAACAAACAAGCGTATTCATGAAAGCAAGGGCAGCTCGCTTGGCGTTCATTGTTCTAGGGATAAATGTCGCTCTTTCAAGTTGGGGATTTCTATGCGGGAGCAGGAATAAGCCGGCCTTTGACCAACGGAATTCGCCGCGTCCGTTTTTGCAAGGTGCGGCAGGTCACGTGGGAGCCGCGGCGCCAATAGGGAGTGGTGATTATGTTTAAGCAGCCATCTGGTTTTACTTTGATCGAGCTAGTGGTCGTCATTGTCATTTTGGGAATTCTTGCTGCGGTGGCTCTTCCAAGATTCATTTCTATCTCCACGGATGCGCGCATGGCCAAAATGAAGGGTTTGGCTGGGTCATTAAGTTCGGGGGGATCACTGGCCCACGCGGTGCAGTTGGTGGCAAGTGTGTCTTCAAACGTGTCTATAACCATGGAAGGCGCTGCGGTGACCATGTCGAATGGCTATCCCACTGCGGATGCGGCTGGTATAGGAACTGCAGCTCGGGTGGATACCACCAGTTTCAACGTTACCGGAAGCAATCCCTACACTGTCGCGCCAGACACGGGCCATTCAAGCTGCACCGTGACTTACACGGCGGCCACCACCTCCTCTCCACCAGTGGTGAACTGGTCGACCAACGTAACGACCGCAAATTGCTCATGACCCGCCGCTGCACTCTGACTCTGAAAATTGCCGGCAAATTGTACCTTCTTTGGAGTAGATAAATGCCTGGCACCTGCAAGTATTCACGTTCATGAAAAGTAATTATTTCGCTTAAATTAAATCATGATCAGCGGCCTTGCTTTCACATCTATACGCTCAAGATTAAAATAACCTGCGGCAACTAAATATACACGGCAAGGACCAGCCGTTCGAACCGCATACCGCCCACCACTGATTAAGCACTTACCTAGACACATTGGGCCGGGCATGGAACGAGCGTCGAACAGTCGGTCAACTTTCAGTCTTGATTGGGTATGGCTAGATATTAACCGGCGCCTCGCAATGCACCCTAATGCGTTCTAGCGGGTCGCCAATC
>DASPRI010000079.1:0-4044 GCA_035624535.1 Burkholderiales bacterium | reverse complement strand
AACGCTATTTGGAACTGGCCCCAGAGTCACCCGACGCGCAAGATGCGCGGGACAATATCCGAAGATGGGAGGCTCGGCAGAAGTAAGGCAGTCAAGTATATTAATCGCGACCTACCCGTTTTTTGGTCCTATAATTGGTGTTGCGGCTCAAGTTCCGGCGCTCTATTGCGCGGACTTTTCGTTCCCTAGTACCGAACTTCCAAGACTGACTCATCTTGCCAGGTCGGCAACCTCTCCAACAATTTAGCTTGTGTCGGTTACCATATAGCGACACAGATGATTTCGCAAAAATGACTACCTAGCAGAGGAATATCCGGCATTTGAAATGAATTATTTGCGATGCGATAAAAAAGTTAGAATCCGCAGAGCAACATGGGCGTTGCACGCATTTTTGCTAATTGTGCTTTCGTGCACGATGATTAATGTGAATTCCCAACAATTGCCAAATAACGAGGTCGACTTTACCGCCGCATACTGTATTTCGGTAACGCAGACAAGAATCTCTCGAATGAACGCTACGATTAGTCGTCTTAACGGCAATATTTCTGATTCGGATAATCGCACGATCACCCAGGTCTTAGAAAAGGCAAACACGGATTTGCGCCGACTCCAACTTTACCTTAGGCCGCGGATTCCCTATTTAGACGCTTCCAGAGTACTCGCTGCCATGAAAAGCGGCGAAGCAGACATGGATCAGTTTCTTCACGACGCTGACACATGTGAAAACACTTGTCCCTACCAAATGAGCCCGTGCATGCAGCAATGTCTTGGTAGGAGCGATGCTGCGGTAAGAATCTCGGTGTGCAACGACTTGTCGTTTCTCCCAAACTGATCAGGGGATACTTAGCCAATCTGCCAGCGGTTGAATACAAGCAAAGAAGACCGTAACCCAACCGAATCGCCCGAACAGCGTCGGCTATGGGCGCTAGCCTTACGCGGCGAAGAACAAAGATGAAACAGAAACTACAGAAAGTGGAAGCGCGTTAGCACCAAATGGATAAGGGGATCCGCCTATTACGTTTCACTTAAGCAGCGTGAGTAGCGCTGGCAGCAAATCGTTCCACCAGCTCATGACTTCAGGCAACTCGTCAAACGCTGCGGCCTGAAGCGACTCGGACGAAGCGCTCATAATGATCGTGGAAATCATTCTTGCTTTCTCGAGCGGAGCGCACCCCCTAAAGCGATGAAACCAGCGGTGCGCAGTTGTGCTGTGGATCCTGCACGCTGTCGCAGATTTGCGGATACTTTGCTTTTCGCACATCGTCCCAGCAAAGGTAAGCCAGCGTTCCCTGTATCGCAACCTCGAGAGTCTAGTATTTGTCAGTAAATTAAAAGTGCGCTTGCAACTTTGACACCGATATCTTGGGAGCCTATGACTTTGGCCCCAGTGGACAATGGCATTGCAACCGCAATGTGGACAATTTTTGAAATCGTTTATTTTGTTTTGCCCGTTACCCAGAATTATCTGGTTTAATTGCTCGCGTATCCGGTCAGCGAGCTGTAGGCGATCCTCGGGAGACAGGCCGGTCAAGATAGTTACAGTCCTGTAAAGATTGTACGAATTCAAGGAAACTCCTTAGGGGAATTATCCCTTATCCAGGCGCCAGCCCCGGTTCAACGACGACGTGTTAGCGCGTCGAAAATCAACTCGGCCGCGGTCAAGAGTTCACCGCGAGAGAGGGCCCTTCCCATTCATTCAGTAACGTTGCTTCGATTTGTTACCAAAAGATCCCTGCTTTAGTCAGGTTCCTCACAAGCATTGCGATCAAATTTATCGCGATTGTTCTAATAAGCTCAAAATAACAGATTGAAATATCGACCTGTCTATATATGAAGAAAAATTCTTAAGTAAATCTCGTCTGCGTTAGGTGTTGATAACCTCTTTTTGCAGACTGCGGAAGCTCCCTTGTCGGTCACTGCTCTACATTTTTTGTTGTGCCGCACAATGTCAAATAATTGTTGCCGAAAGTCGAGCTCAGCAACACTTAACGCGAACAGTACCGGGTCTTGTTTGTTGTTGTCCCCCGTCAACATAATGCGCTTTGGGACTAAGGTAAGCAAGTTCTGCTTTGGCGCAAATCAGATGGAACAGGTTAACGAAGAAATTTCCATCGTTGCTAAGGAGGGAGGGAGTAAAAAATGAACATCAAGACAGCACTAGTGATTGCATGCGCTCTGGTTTTCACTTCAGCGAATCTGGCTCACGCCGACGAGGCAAGTGCTCTTAAGGCAAAACTGGAAGAACTTCAAAAGCAAATGGATGCCCTCAAGAAGCAACTTGAAGAAGTGACCTCCCAGATGCAACAGCAGCAGCAACAGGTTAGTGAGCAGTTGGCGAAGCAAAAGGGGGAGCAGGAAAAAGAGGCCCAATATTACTATCGGCACAAGGAAGGCGATGCTCTTACGATCGAGACGCCTGGCGGCGGAGCTGTGACGCTGTATGGATACCTTGACGTCTCCTTGGACTACGCAAATAAAGGATTAAGAAATAAACAGTCCATCAACGACGGTATGGTTAATCAAGCCGTAGGAAACCTGGGATGGCAATGGGCATTTTCAACCAATCAGTCCTACCTCGGTGTTCGGGGCGTACATCCTCTTCCGACGGTTCGGAAAGGTTTTAATTTCGTCTGGCAACTGGAAGCCCAACTAGATATTGCAGCTGCTCCTGGAACTACAGAGACACAGTCGAACACCAGCGACGTGGTCAAAAGCGGGCTGTTCTTCCGGAACAGCTATATCGGGTTGTCCGACAAGGAATTTGGTGCGATTAAGTTCGGGAAAACCGATGCGCCTTATAAAACTTCTACTGCGCGCATGAATCCATTTTCAGGGAAGCTTGGTGACTACGCTGTTATCATGGGCAACAGCGGTGGTGATAACCGCTCTGAATTCACTACCCGTGTAAATCACGCGGCCTGGTATGAGTCGCCGAACGTATATGGATTTACGTTGAACGCTCTTGCTTCGCCTGGCCAAAATCCGGCAACTGACAACAGCGATGTTCCGATCGGAGAACCGGATTGCGCTGGCGGAAATATCCCCGGAAGCGGCGCGTTGCCCCCTGCGTGCAATGACGGTTCATTTGGGGCGCTTTACAGCGCAGACCTCGCCTATCAATATGGTCCGTTTTACGCGACAGTGGCTTACGAACTTCATAGTCAAACAAATCGATCTAGCGATGTGGCTGATCCTTTTCTTTCCGCCCTGGATGTTGGCGATGAACGCGCGGCAAAAGTCGGAATTCAATACTTCTTCCCGACAAAAACAACCATCAGCGGGATTTATGAGCAATTGAGAAGGAATGTCAGTCCGTTGCTTGAATTTCAGAATGAGCGCTCGCGTAACGGTTGGTGGTTAGCACTGACGCAAGTGATAACGCCGAACGACAACATAAGCTTCGGTTGGGGTCACGCTGGCGGAACGCCCGGCGATCCGGGTCAACACAATACAACCGGGGGTCCTGGACCTGACAATATTGCCAACATGTACACCGCGCTTTGGAACCATTCTTTTGATAAGTTCACTACGGTGTATGTTGACTGGGCGTTGACGATAAACCATCGCGATGCGCATTATGATCTTGGCGCCGGGGGCAGGGCTCTTACTTACGACTGTCATGATGGCACTCAGCTCGCCGCTTTTGATCCTACCACCGGCGCTGTGACTGGCACCGGGCCCCATTGCTGGGCGGGAAGCAGAATTCAAGGAATTTCCACCGGTTTAAGCTACAAGTTTTAACAACGCATTACCTCAGGCTGGCACGGTTTAGTTCAACGAGGCACCGGTGCCTCATTCGGGGGCGCCTTTGGAGGTGCGCAGCGATTGAGCAGGCAGTGTCTTAAATTTGAATTCGCGGCTCACCAGCGGTACCCCAATAGAACAGGGGCCAAATAGAATCAAATCCATGCGTACCGCGCTTCTGACATTATTTTTTCGGTTTTCCCATCGCGCGGTGGCCACCAGTGCAGTAGAGCCCCGTGACTATATACTGGTCAACCGCGGGATCGTCGCTGTTAATTTCCAGAATGCCCGTGTTACTTC
>DASPRI010000056.1:0-10212 GCA_035624535.1 Burkholderiales bacterium | reverse complement strand
ATTCTCGTCAAATGCAACAACGGGCTGCTGCTTCTCCATATTGCAAGCGGCAACCAAGCTTACGAGCCACAACAGGCGCAGTCGTTTCATTTATTTCTCTACAACAGCCTCGGCTGGCGTACCTAAAGCGATACGCTATCAGGACGCGCTGTTGGCGTCCACGGTGGCGATCCAATCACTATTCGGTACGCCACTGGCCAAATGGCAAATAGATCGAATGTCCGCTATTAGCCGATAGGGAAAATTAACTATGAGTTGCGATTTAGTATCGTTGATAGCTGCTTCGGTCGAAGCTGCGCAACTGGAATTCTTATGAGGACCGTATGTCCGCAGGCACACGGCATTTCACGCAAACGGCCGAAGTCGGGCTGGGTTCGCCTAATTGATTGTCGCCCCACTGCACCGAGAATTGAGAGAACCCTGGAGGCGAACCCCACGATCCACCATAAGTTGACCGATGCTCAAGGACCGGCCGTTTCTCCTGGGCCTTGCACTTCGGACAGCTGAACGTGTACGTACCCTTGCCAATTATCCCCATTGCGATATCCTTCAAAGGTGATGCTCGACCAGAAATAGACACCGAATTAGTGGTTAATTCCAGCAAATTTTGCCTATTGTGGTGGCGTCCTGCAAGTGATTGTAGCGGTTTCGATTGACTCCAGTTGTAGGGAAGGGAAACGCGCAGCCTGGATCTCTTGGTGCGGCCCACTGTTGACCAAGCCGATCGCTGTGAATTCCTCGAGAATCCTTGCGAAGTTGGTGAGTTCTTTTGCGTGCCGAGGAAACTTCACGACACTTCCAAGTTCAATCGCGGGTCGGGAATTCCATATTCTCCGGCCGTTTCTGGCAATGCTTGTAAAAGCTCCGTCAAGCTCCCACTGATAATCGCGTCCAGGAGTCATGCGTTAATTGCAAATCGAGCATGGCGCTGCTTGTGAAGAGACCCATTGCATCGACAAGTGCTATGCTTTGAAAAATGATTGAACGTCAGCTTCTTGCCGTAGACGGACACGGGGAGAAAATATTCTTCCCCCGGCGCCGCCGAAATTATCTTGGTCGGGCAGCTAATCATTACAACTGTACAGATGCCAACGGGCGCCGCTTTATTTTCCTGCCACCGGGAATTCGGATGAGACGAAATTGCTTTAGCTTCGTCACGCTGCCCGAGGTAGAATGAGCTTGCTCGCATAAGGTTCAGATTCCTTCGGTGCACCGCCGGCCAACCGGCCGCCAGATCGAATGTGCGCTTTTGACCGAAAGCGGACATTCGCGCCGCTGACAATGGCAGACAAGAGCTCTAACCGGGGAGGATGCAACGATGAATAGTATCTCAAATCTACTAAGCGATGTATTTGTCCGGGCTTTTTTAATATTCATCGCCGGCGGATGTGTGCTGAGCCTGCTGGTCGGTTTGTGGATGGTATTTAAGCCCAATGTTACTCTACGCTTAAACCAGTATTTCAATCGATGGTATGCGACTGACAAGTTGAGTTCTGTTTTCAGCAGCCGCCACGATATAGACGAGGTGCTGCACCGGCATAATCGTTTTGTCGGCGCGCTGGTTTTAGGAGGATCGCTGTACTACCTCGTTTACGCATTGTTCTTCGCCGTTAAGTCAACGGATTTGACGAGCCTGCTTCTTCATAATTGGAGTGAACCTGTAGGCTTATGGCTGGAGGCTGCCCTGATTGTCATACTTGTTGGGGGCAATGTCCTTGCAGTATTGGTTGGGCTTGGCTTATTGTTTCGACCGAGTCTGATAACTCATCTCGAAGCTTGGGCGAACAGTTCATATGAATCTGAAGAATTGCGGGACGCCCGAAATGCAATGCGTGTTCATCGAAGACCGTTGGAACGCCACATTCGCTTGGTGGGAGTCCTGGTCGTTGCGGGAAGTATTTATGCGCTAGCCGCTTTTTGGATCGGGTTGGGATGCCCGCCTTTACAATGCTAGCTTTGAACCGCCCCGGATTCTGCGCAGTTTTCTTTACCGTAAAATCGGGAAGATGCGCGCACCTGCCTGTCATAACGCACGCTCAGCGACCGGTCATTCGCTCCAGATTTTCTGGGTACCGGGCTCCTTGCACCGCGATCTTCGAGGCGGCGCTATCGATCTCACGGAGATCGTCGTACGTAAGCTTGACTGCAGCCGCTCCGATGTTCTCTTCCAAGCGCGCGAGCTTTGTGGTGCCTGGGATGGGAACAATCCACGGCTTCTGGGCGAGCAGCCAGGCAAGCGCTATCTGAGCAGGAGTCACCTTTTTCCGTTCTCCGATCTTGCGAAGCAGATCCACCAGGGCCTGATTTGCTTTTCGAGCTTCCGACGTAAAGCGAGGCAGCACGTTGCGAAAGTCGGAACTGTCGAAGGTGGTGGTTTCGTTGATCTTTCCCGTGAGGAAACCTTTGCCAAGAGGGCTATAGGGAACGAACCCGGTGCCGAGTTCTTCGAGCGTAGGTAACACTTCCTCTTCAGGCTTTCTCCACCACAGCGAATATTCGCTCTGGACAGCGGTGACCGGCTGAACTGCGTGTGCGCGACGAATCGTTTGCGCTCCCGCTTCAGAAAGGCCGAAGTGCTTGACCTTACCTTCCCGAATCAGGTCCTTCACCGCTGCCGCCACGTCTTCGATTGGCACATTCGGATCAACGCGGTGTTGATAGAAAAGATCGATGGCGTCGACCTTGAGTCGCTTGAGCGAGCCCTCGGCGACCTGCTTGATGTGCTCTGGCCGACTATGCAAACCCACCCACTTCGGTCCTCCTTTGGGATCGAGCTTGAACCCGAACTTGGTCGCTATCACCACTTGCCCACGAAAAGGAAAGAGTGCTTCACCCACGAGTTCTTCATTAGCGTATGGGCCATAGACTTCAGCGGTGTCAAAGAAGGTGACGCCACGTTCGACAGCCGACCGAATTAGCGAGATCATCTCTTGCTTGTCTGCGGGCGGGCCGTAGGAAAAGCTCATTCCCATGCAGCCAAGCCCAATGGACGAGACTTCCAAATTACTTTTTCCAAGTTTGCGCTTCTGCATTGTTTCTCCTTCAAGGTGCAACCGGTATGCCTGCCTTGTCTAGGAAGCTAATCATTGTTGGATTACTCCGCCATGCCAGCTACTCAGATTTGAGAGTAGCCATATCGATGGAAAAGCGGTATTTTACATCAGACTTGAGCAGTCGCTCGCAGGCTTCGATGAGCTTCTGGATGGGGATGACTTCGACGTCGGCGGTGATGTTATGCGCGCCACAAAAATTGAGCATTTCCTGGGTCTCGGGAATGCCGCCGATGAACGAGCCAGAGAGATTGCGCCGTCCGAGCAGAAGGCCCAAGGCAGAGACCGTGAGAGGTTTCACCGGAGCGCCGACGAGGGTGATATTGCCGTCGCGGCGACGCGAGCTTGTGGATTTGAGTGCACTGACATTGAGGATGGGTTCGGTCGATGAAGCGCGCGGAACTAACGCTAGGAACGATGCTTCAGGACTTCCCAGTCCAGACCGGCGCAATCTGCCCCGCTGAGGTTTCGAGGCTCGCGGCTTTGAGTTGGCGTCGGTTCGTTTCGCCTAATCAAACTGGCAGTTACTGACCATATCCGTCGGTCAGCCTTTTGTAAGGCCCGTTAAACCGGGTATTAGGCTAGAATGTGCGGGCGCCATTCTGGCTAAAAAATTGCGGCTTCTTTCTGGATCCTAAATGGATGTCGGTTTCTCGTGAATTAAAAATGTTCCGGTGACCGTAGTGCATGGTGAATACTCCGAATTCACAGCCCGTCTATTTTCACGGTACCGCGCCGAAAGTTAAAGCGAATTCCGGGTTCGCCGCGCGCTTGAAGAAGGAAATTCGCGGCGACGTGCGGTTCGATGAAGCATCGCGCGGCCGTTACTCGACGGACGCCTCGATCTACCAAATCATGCCGGTCGGCGTGGTGGTACCGCGCGATGAATCCGACGTTCGCGTAGCACTTCAAATCGCGGGCGAATTCAAAGTGCCGGTATTGCCGCGAGGCGCCGCCACCAGCCAGTGCGGCCAGACGGTAGGCGAAGCGCTGGTGATCGATGTGAGCAAATGGTTGACCGGGATTATTGACTTCGACAAGGAAGCAGGTGCGGTCACAGTGGAACCGGGCGTCGTATTGGACCACTTGAATGCCTGGCTCAAGCCGAACCACTTGTGGTTTCCAGTTGATGTATCGACCTCCGCGCAGGCAACGATCGGCGGAATGGCTGGTAATAATTCCTGCGGTACGCGTTCTCTAAAATACGGAAACATGGTGCATAACGTGCTCGGCATAGACGCGATACTCGCCGACGGAACTGAAGCTCACTTTGGGCCGCTGAAAACATTCAATGGATCGGAACGCCTGCGCAAATTGGCCGATTGCTTGAGCGCGATAGCCGCAAGCCGGAAAAGCGAAATCGAGCGTGCGGTGCCAAAAGTTCTGCGCCGCGTCGGCGGTTACAACATCGACATTTTCCATCCACAAAGTGAACGTCCGTACACCTTGGACAACTCCGTCAACCTTGCTCACCTGTTGATCGGTTCGGAAGGAACGCTCGCCTACTCAAGACGAATCAGCCTCAAGCTTGCTTCGATTCCGCGCGATAAAACTTTGGGCGTGGTCAATTTCACGAGCATGCACCAAGCCATGGAACTCACACCTTACATCGTCAAGCTGAATCCCTGTGCAGTGGAATTGGTGGACCGCACCATGATTGACCTGTCGCAACAAAATGCCGCATTCCGCCCGGTCATTGAGCGCGCGCTGATTGGCCAACCGGAATCAATCCTGTTGGTTGAGTTCGCCGGCCAGGAAAAGGGACCCTTGCTGCAAAAACTCAAGGACCTCGTTTCGCTTATGGGGGATCTCGGCTTGCCTGGAAGCGTGGTGGAAATGAGCGAGCACGGCCTGCAGCGAGAACTGTGGGAAGTGCGTAAGGCTGCTCTTAACATCATGATGAGCATGAAGGGCGATGGAAAACCGGTATCATTTATCGAAGATTGTGCAGTACCGCTCGAACACCTGGCCGAATATACCGACCGGTTGACCGAAGTTTTCCTCAAGCACGGAACCAGAGGTACCTGGTATGCCCATGCCAGCGTGGGCACGCTTCATGTTCGGCCGATTCTCGACATGCGTCGCGATGGCAGGCAGAAAATGCGTGCTATCGCAGAAGAAGCGGCAGCTTTGGTGCGCGAATACAAAGGCGCCTACTCGGGGGAACACGGGGACGGGTTATGCCGCGGAGAATGGGTTGCGTGGCAGTTTGGTCCTCAATTGAATCAGGCTTTCCAAGAAATTAAGCAACTGTTTGACCCGGGTAATTTGTTCAATCCGGGCAAGATCGTGCGCACGCCGCGGATGGATGATGCCTCGCTAATGCGCTTCCCGCCGGCTTATCGGGTGCAGCCGCTGCAACCCAAGCTTGACTGGTCGGAATGGAACGTGCAGTGCGACCCGGTCAGAGAACAAGAAACCGCGCCGGGCGCCGGAGGAGATCCGGCCGGAGGCTTGGCCAAGGCGGTCGAGATGTGCAACAACAACGGACATTGCCGCAAATTTGATGCAGGCACGATGTGCCCGAGTTACCGCATTACCAAAGATGAGGAGCATTCGACTCGGGGACGTGCTAATACGCTGCGGCTTGCGCTCTCAGGCCAGTTGGGTGACGGTTTCGCCAGCAAGGATGTCAAGGAATCCTTGGACCTCTGCGTATCGTGCAAAGGATGCAAACGCGAATGTCCAACCGGAGTCGACATGGCAAAGATGAAAATAGAATTCCTTGCTGCCTATACGCAGGAACACGGCGTTGCACTGCGTGACAAACTGTTCGCTTACCTGCCGCGTTATGCTCCGGTGGCCGCGCGGCTGCGCCGGCTGTTGAACCTGCGCAATCACGTACCCTTGCTAGCCGGTTTGCAAGAAAAGCTGTGCGGCGTTTCGGCACGCCGCAGCTTGCCACCTTGGACATTGCCATTCAGCGCGAAAGCGAAGTCGCGGGCCGCTCCGAAAGATGAAAGCAAGGAAGTACTGCTATTTGTCGATACCTTTAATAACTATTTTGAGCCGGCCAACGCGGTCTCTGCCATGCAGGTGCTTGAGGCGCTTGGCTACCGAGTGCGTCTGTCCTGCGAGAAGAAATTGAGCAGCCGGCCGTTATGCTGTGGGCGCACGTTCCTTGCCGCCGGTTTAGTCGATGAGGCTAAGGTTGAGGCAAAACGTCTGCTCGACGCGCTGTTGCCCTACGTCGAACGCGGAATAGCTGTGATAGGCTTGGAACCATCGTGCTTGTTGACCCTGCGCGATGAATTTCTTGATTATGGCTATGGAAAAGCCGCAGGCAAGCTCTCGGAGGGCGCATATCTTTTCGAAGAGTTCCTGGCAAAGGAATATGCGGCGGGGCGAGTCGCACCCGCTTTCAAATCCTTGCCGTACACGCTCGCATTGCTGCACGGCCACTGCCACCAAAAAGCATTTGACGCAGTAAAACCGATGCGACAGGTCCTGAGCTGGGTTCCAGGATTAATTACGGAACTGATCGAGTCGAGCTGTTGCGGTATGGCGGGTGCCTTTGGATATGAAGCAGAGCATATTGAAGCCTCGTTGCAAATGGCGGAACTGTCGCTTTATCCCTCCATTCGCAACAGCGACCCTAACGCCCTGATCATCGCCGACGGAACCAGTTGCCGCCACCAAATACGAGATGGACTTGGCCGCGAGGCCATGCACGTCGTGAGAGTGCTAGACATGGCCCTTGCGTGAGATATCGTTGGGTCAGCCCTTCGATTCCTTGCACTACAATCTAAGTGGACCTCTTCGCGCCGGGTAAGAAAGGCTGCAAAATGCAGCTATTTGTATTAAGATTTTTTCAAGGCCGCTTCGACGCTATTCTCGGCTTGGGAGGTTCAGGGTGGCAAAAATAAGCAAACCAATAATGCTTTTGTCGGAGATTTTCCTACTGCTCCTCATTGCGCGGGTCGGAACGGCCGCTGCGCAAACTGTGCCAGCGCCAGCGCCGCCTCCACCCCCGTATCACACGCCGCTCTACGGAGAGCCTTATCACACAGAATTTATGGGGGAAGAGGTTAATGTACCCAAGACGGATATCGGTAATATCACCGCCCTGACGGTGGGCGGCTCTTTCTACACCCCGAAACAGGGATCGACTGCATTTCAGCCCATTGGAGCGGGTTATATCAAACGGACGTGGGAGGAATCGCGCACCCGCGACACAATAAGCATCTTTGTCAATAGCCTGGAATACGAGCGGAATCTGGACCACATCAATAACCTCGAATTGGTGACGCTCTTTGAAAACAATAATATTCCAGTCGCCCAAAAATTGACCCTGAACAATAGGGAAATAAACGCAACCTCCCTGAAGTATGGAAACATTTTGGGGTCAATCGGTCCCGGACTTCGTTATAAGGTCGCTCCCTTTACGGTTGACAACAACTTGGACTTTCAGCTGCTAGGGCGGGCGGGCTATTTTTACGTCGTCCGCCTGAGCGACACGGCGCGAAACTATCAGTTGCCGCCCGACACGATGCTGTATGGCGCAAAATTTCGGACGCGTTATGACGGCTTTCAACGGAACATATTGGGATTGCCGCACGAGGGATGGGCCGCCGGACTGGATATTGATTATACGGACCGCAATAACTGGTCTGATACCGGTATTCCCGGCGTAGGCTTTAGGAACCAGGATCAAACCCAGCGTTATGCCCAGGGTTCAATGTACGTCGACTGGGTTGGTGGCGTCCCAGGAATGTCGGAGAAAAACCGGATTTTCGCCAGCGTTCACGGAGGCGGGATGGATAAGCACAGCACCGACCGCTGGAACGCTTTCACAATCGGCGGTGGGCCGCTTCCATCCGAATCCGGTGACCTGTATCGAGTCGATTACCCCGGTACCATGTTCAATAACATCTACGTATCGGACTATGTCATGTCGGCAATAGAATACCGGCGCGAGATCTTTTTTTTCATGTACCTGCATCTGCGCGGCACATTCATTTGGGCGCATCAGGCGCAGGCCTCGACTACCAATCAGGTTGTATTTGCAGCCGCCCGTGGTCAAGCCGCGACTGTCGGGCTGGATACTGGATTCTTCTGGAACTCGGAGGTCTATCTAGATTATTCGCATGACTCCGGGTTTATCAGAAATGGCGAGCCAGGGAGCTCTGTCACTTTCACGTGGAACAAATCCTTCTGACCAGCTTGCCTTCAGTCAAACCTGACGGAAAGCACGTTTTGCCGTTGGAAGCTCTTTTAAGACCTATTGAATACCGCAAATAGGATACTGCCAGCGCTTGTCAGCGCGTCATAGTGGGGAACGACCTGTTCTGAAATCCCGTCCGCTGCATTCCATTAAATGATTGCCCATGCCCCGGCGTCCCGATGAATCGCGTCGGCCTGACATGCGGTTTGTGGAAATGATGCCGGTCGAAGAACACGGTGGCCGGCGCATAAAAATAGCCCGGGTACGCGTACGGGTATCCATATCCATACCCTGTCTCGATGGGAACCGCCGCGGACTCGGTGGCATATTGGCCCGCGTAACGCCCGGCTTCAAGCTGACCCTCCAGTTGGTCGACTTTTTGCCGGAGATAACCGACCTCGGATTTCACCGCCAACGTCTGGAGTTGCTCCGGTGTCCCGGTCTCGATAACCGATAATCGCGCGGAATCCAGATCTAATTCCATTGCCTTGGGATTTGTGGGAGGAAGATTCGTATAATTGGTAACGCCGTTTTCGTCCACCCATTTGTAAATCTGCGACCACGCCGGCACCGCGACCAGCATCGCTATCAGCGCTAAAACTAAATTAAAAAATTTGTCCATACTTCGACAGGTGCTCTTACTCCAATAATCTACACCAGTATCGCACACCTAGGCGCAAATATTTTGTAACCCGTACCGCCCGGCTTAATCTTTCCAAAACTGCCCGCATGCCACAGAAATTCACATCCGGGCTGACTCTGTTGACGGCCTGCAGCAGGTCAATCTACAAAATTCAATGGCTTGGAAAACTTTGTTTCAAATTTAACAAGGAAATATGGCTACCGTTTTTTCCGGGCTGAACCCTTAATCGTGCTTTTTCCAGCTTGAGTCCGGATCGAAAGTCGTCATCTTGGCAGCAATTGCCCCAGTGTTCTTGCCCAGGTCTTTTTCGTAAACCACTCCGTCCTGATTGACAATGAAACTCATGATGCCGGAAGCGCGATAGCGTGCAGGATAAGCGACCAGTCCAAAACCGCCTAGCATTTCGCCTTTGACGAGATAATCGTACGCTGCACCTGAGGCATTTTTGCCCTGCTTGGTGAGAATCTTGTAGTAGTAGCCATGATATGGCGCAAGGGTCGCGAATTGCTTGTGTGCATATCCTTCGTTCGCGGCCGCTGCGAGCAGCGGCCCAAGCGGACTTTCCGGCTGATCCGAAGTAGTTTCCCAATAAAGCCCATCGCGCTTGCCGGGCGTGCTCACAAGTCTCGCCGCGTACCTTGGAACCCCGGCGCCTTCCGGGTCTTGCGTCGAATATTCGCGCTCAGCATCGACAATCGCAAGGCAAACCTGCGCTGCCGCCAGTTCATTGCGTCCGATGCGGCGGTTTAGAATTTCCTGTGCGCCTTGTTTGGCGTCAAAACGCCAACTGCCGTCCGATTTCACCAGCGGGATCGGCATCGGCCACTCGTCTTTGCCGACCACCAGCACTGCTTTTGCATCGCCTTGAAGCTCGATCTTGCTGGCCGTGTCAAAGGCGCTGATAAACTTATCGCGATTTTGCTGGTCCTGAACCGGATCGCCGGAACTGATGAGTTTTCCGCTGCGCGGACCTAAGATCGTGCGCAACGCCGGCTCGTCACCGGTTCTCACGGCGTCCACCAATGCGGACACCGCTTCTTCGGGCGAGCCAAAAGTTTTTTGTGGTACGCCAGCGGCCATTGCAACGGGCGCCACGGCAAGTAAAGTCAGTTGGCAAAGCAACCAACACAGGAACCGCGGGCAAAGTACGCGCCCAATGTTTTGCTTCGAAATGTTCATAATTTTCTCGACGCCATTTATATACTGGAAGTTTTTTTCAATCGGCTTTTTCTAGCGACGCATTGTTCCGCCACCGCCAGGGCTGCCTGCTGGCTGCTGTGCTGGCGCGTTGCCTGATGGGTGTGCTGCCGGAGCATGACCTGGTGCCTGTGCCGCTGGGGCGCTGGGCCTCGGTG
>DASPRI010000053.1:0-16457 GCA_035624535.1 Burkholderiales bacterium | reverse complement strand
TGAGCACGTGGCCGCGAAGCGGATCGTGCGAGTTGCGCAGCGCCCGGTTTGGCTGAGGAACGCAGGGGCACACGGCGAACCGGGGTCGCCTTCTTTTTGGTTACTTTTTCTTGGCGAGGCAAGAAAAAGTAACCAGCTGCCGGTCTGCCACCGGCATCAATCATTTCTTCATTTCCCCTTTCTCCATCATTTCCTCAATCATCGGCTCTTTTTTCTTGTAGTCTTTTTTCACGTCCTCTTTCATCATTCCTTCTTTTTTCATTCCGATCGGCATGGGCTCATCGCCCTTGAGCGGCATCTCGACCATTGGCGCCTGCCCTGCCGGATTGGGCATTTGCGCTTTTGGTGGCTCTGCAACCGAAGCCGCCGGATTATCAGCTCGCACGCCATCGCTTGCTGCGATTAGCAAAACAGCAGCGAGTGGCAAAAACAATTTTTTCATGTTGATTTCCTACAGGCCGCTGAACCAGTTGTATCCCTGGTCTTCCCAGTAGCCGCCCGGATAGGTGTTGGTGACAAAAATCGCCATGATGTGTTTCGGGTTCTTGAAACCCAGCTTGGTTGGAATTCGCAGCTTCATGGGAAAACCGTACTTAGCGAGCAATATTTCATCGCCAAACTTGAAAGTGAGTAGTGTCTGTGGATGGAGCGCGGTGGGCATGTCGATGCTGGTGTAGTAATCGTCCGCGCATACAAAGCCCACGTACTTGGCGGTGAGATCAGCGCCCACGCGCTCAAGAAAAGTTTTAAATGCCACCCCGCCCCACTTGCCGATTGCGCTCCACCCTTCCACGCACACATGGCGAGTGATCTGGCTGGTTTGCGGAAGAGCGTAAAGCTGTTCCAGAGTCCACGGCTTCCGGTCTGTGATTTTCCCTCCAAGCTTGAGCATGAATGATGCCGCATCAACGTGCGGAACCTCGGCCTCGGAATAATAAGCATTGAATGGGAAAGGCTTGGTGATCGCGCTTTCTGGAAAAGTCGGTGCGAGTTTGTTCGGGTTAAATAAAAACGCCTGCACGCGATCATTCCAGCGCGACATGCCCCAAAGCACTTTCTTTACCGAGTTCGCATCAGTAATATCGCAGCCGGAGAGCAGCGTCAGCGCACCCAAGCTGAGACTTTGTTTGAGAAACAAGCGACGCTCGATCTTGATGATTTCGGCCGAGGGTCTTACCAGGTCACGGTCAGGCTTGATGGGCATATTCATTTTGGAGTCCTCTTTCCGTGAGCCTCTGCGCGGCCTGAAATCATTGGCCAAAAGGTTTTTGGCACCAGCACTACGAGCGTCAAGTGCACAAATATAAAAAAGACCACCAGCGCCATCGCGAAGAAATGCAGAATGCGCGCGCCCTCATAGCCGCCCATCACTGCCGCGAGTTCCTGGAACTGCACCGGTTTCCAGATCGAAAGCCCCGACAGCACCAGCACCACACCCATGCAAATCACACCGATGTACGCAGCCCGCTGCACCGCGTTGTACACACCGAGCTCATGCGAAATTTTGCCTCCTAGCGCGCTTTTGAATTCCTGCCGGAGGGATTGCCAAGTCAAGGGCAGGAAACTCAATTTGAAATGGCCGGAGATGAAACCGTAACACAGGTAAAACAGGCCATTGAGTACCAGGAGCCACATGGCTGCGAAATGCCATTGCAGCGCGCCTGCAAGCCAGCCGCCGAGGGTGATCGCAGGGGGAAATTCGAAATTGAAAATGGGCGAAGCATCATAAACGCGCCAGCCGCTTAAAACCATGATGATTATTGCGATCGCATTGATCCAGTGCGTGATCCGCACTGCCAGCGGATGAATGACTTTCGTGCGGCCGGGTGCCGCGACGGATGCCTGATTTGCCATAAAGGCCTCCTCGCCTTCCTTGCCCTTTAGTCGCACCGGGCATGCAATACATTACCAAATTCTGAATTCCGCAGCGAGGCCGTGGGCGTCAGCAGAGGTAAACGCTACCTGGTGCGCCCTCTGCAAAACCAATGTTCTGGTTTAAAATAGGGCTGACATTCCGCAAGGCGGATATATCCCGATATTCATGAAAAAGGCGCGCCCATGACCTCACAAGACTATAGATCGCTCGCAACCGAGTTGAGTTCGCTGCTGGCATTGCAATCGAAGCCGCTCGCCATCACTTTTTCCCAAGACCCGCCTGCGGGCGTGCCGCTTTACGAGGGCAATGTGCCCAAACCGACAGCCGATGGCAGAACAGGCAAGGTGGCTGCCGGCTGCGTATTCTGGATGAAAGCCGCAGACAGGACATTTACCACTGTTCCGGAAGATCACGGCAACTGCAGCGTGGGGAGCGTTACCCACGGTTTAAAAACGCTGCAGGAAGTCGCCGATAAATCCGATGTTGCCGCCTTGCTCGAGTGCGGCTGGGTGAAGATGGAGATGATGCCGCATATTCCGGTTGTCAAAAAGCGTCCGAAGTACATCACCTATGGCCCGCTAGAGGACGCGACCATTGAACCCGATGTGGTTTTCCTGCGGATTAACGCCAAGCAGGCAATGGTCATGTCATCCGCTGTCGGTGACCTGCGCTATGAAGGAAAACCGCAATGCCATATCATTCCGATCGCCAAGGAAGAAAAGCAGGTCGCATTGAGCGTGGGCTGCATGCTGAGCCGGGTGCGAACCGGCATGTCCAATACCGAGATGACCTGCGCAATTCCCGCGGAACGTCTGGCAGAAGTTGTCGAAGGCCTGAGAAATACCTGTAAAGCGGACAACGCCGCCGCAAGCTATGCGAGCGAGGATGCGCGCCGTTTTCTGAAATCTCCAGCTCGTCCCTGACCAGTGACACGAGCGCCTGCCGCTTTGGCTAGCTGTGAAACCAGTTCCAGAGCAAGCCGAAGAAAAAGCCGAAAATATAGCCCGTGCTCGAAGTGACAATAATCAGCAGGAGCGCGGTGAGAACGCCGAAAGGTTGGACGAGGTAAACCGGTTGTATGAAATGAATCCAGAATACAAAATCTAACAAAGGCTGCGCCCAACCTGACGCCACCAGCGCCGCCCACAACAAGTGGCTCGCGCCGAGAAGCACCCCGAACACCAAGCCTAGCTTGTTGGGATTAATTATTGGCATGACTGGCTCGTGAGCATAATAATTCGCACCGCGCAACCAAATTGCACCAATCTAGAACTGTAAACCACTTGGCGCAGTACGATTCTCCACCGCGATGGTACCGGTTCAAATGGTGCAAGTCTAATAATACGCGGGTTAACCCTAACCTGCGCTGGCGAATAAGCCTCGAAAATAATTTGAACCCACGCGGTTCCAAGGAAAACTCATACCACGCTTGGAGCGGGCCAGCAGTCTAAATTTGCCTTGCTGAAACAGTTTCCGCGCTTTGCCGGAGCCGGCGCGATCGGCATGGCCGCACAAATAAGGGTTATCCCTAAGTGGGACAATTTTCTGGTCCAGTAATCGCGTTCATGATCGTCCTGAAACCGCAAGAGAGGTAACGTCTAAGGACCTGCTTTTTCCTTGACGCACGCAGGCAGCGCAAGATAGTCTTGCTTCATTCTCAGGATCAATCCCGTATCATTCAGCTAAGTTCAAAAGTCAGGATTAAAATTTTGGCTGCAACAGGCATGCTTGCCTCTATTCTTGGGCACTCGAACGATTATGCTTTGGCGATTGCATGTTTTCCTGCGAGGTACCCGTGCCGATGATTACGCTTCGCATTGTTACTAATTCGACTGTTCTTTCGTATATCCGCCTGCGGCCAGATCATGGAAAACCACGGCGTGCCTTCATCAGTTAATGCCGAGTACAACGGTCAACACGCTGCTATCCGTCTGGTGGTGAACGCCGACGATTACGGTTATTTCCGTTGCGTCAATGCGGGGATCCATGCAGGAATAGAGGCTGGCGTCATCAAGGCCGCGGGCCTGTTGACGACCGCCCCGGCATTCCAAGACCTGTCTTGTCTGCTTCGTGGCGTCCCGGAAATCGATTACGGGGTCCATTTATGTTTAAGCTCGGGACGGCCGCTAACGGATGTCATGAAGCAACAGCTCAGGCGCTGGAATGGCTACTTCCCAAGCAAGTGGCGTATGATCGCCGCGATCCTGAAAAAAGAAATACCATTGGCAATCGTCAAGAACGAGTGGATTGCCCAAATTGAGAGGGCGATATCTGTAAGCCAGGCAATCTGGTTCCTGAATACGCATGAGCACCTGCAGGCCCTTCCGCCGTTAAGAGATGTGCTGCTTGAGCTGACTGACAGGTATTCGGTAGCCCTTGTTCGCGACCTGGACCCCGAATTGCGTTTTGCCTTGTCACCGACGGCTTGGGGCAAGAGTTTGGCTATAAGTGTACTGCGCCGTATTACCCGACACACCGATACGAATGGATCGATAAGCTGCATCGGACTTGGCCGAAGTGGACAACTGGACGCCACTTATTTGCGCCGTCGCTTTGCGACGTTGTTACCTGGCCGACATTACGAATTGATGTGCCATCCGGGCTATATGGACATCGATGAGATACAAGACAGGAGGCTCATTGCCTATCATCGGTGGGAACATGAACTTGATTTGTTGCTGAGTCCGGAATTCCAGGCCTTGTGTCGGGAATTCAATATTGTGCTGAGTCGATTCCGCGACCTGCCTGTTGCCACAAAGACAATATCCCACTCTTGAAGCTCTTTGAATGAATACATAATGCCGCCATCCGAACCTGTACCAGACATATCCGTTGTTATTCCCGCCTACAATGAGGCATTGGGGATTGCCCAGACTCTAACAGCGGTGGAGCAAATACTGCGATCAGAAGATTGCTCGTTCGAAATTGTGGTCGTGGACGATGGCAGTGTCGACGGTACATTCGAGGCACTGCAACACTTGGCAAAGAATTATCCATGGCTACACGGAATTCGCCTCAGCCGCAACTTCGGCAAGGAAGGGGCCCTACTGGCCGGCCTGGGGGAAAGCCGTGGCCGCGCCGTTGTAACCATGGATGCCGATTTGCAACATCCGCCCGAGTACATTCCGCAACTGATAGCGGCGTGGCGCGACGGTGCCAAGGTCGTAAATGCAATCAAAGCAAACCGCTCGGCAGACAGAAGCCTCTATTCATGGTTTGCGAAGAGGGCCACCGGTCTTTTGAGCAAGTTGGCAGGTATCCCGCTTCAATACGCTTCCGATTTCAAGCTCCTTGACCGCGTTGTAGTTGATGTTATTGCGCAAAGCCTCCCGGAGCGCGAGCGTCTGTTCCGCGGCCTGGCCGCATGGGTCGGCTTTAAACAGGTCGATATCCCTTTCAATGTCGCCAAGAGCATACGTCCAAAAACGCGCTGGAGCCGTTGGTCGCTGATCCGATTGACCTTGACCGCATTGACGTCTTTTACTGGCGCACCTCTGCAAATCATCACCCTGTTCGGCGTCATCACTTTAGTAATGGCAGTCATCATCGGCGGGGAGGCCTTATTTTCCCGGATGCACCACCAAACTGTCTCCGGTTACACGACCGTTATCTTGACGCTTTTGGTCCTGGGCAGTTTCATTATGATCAGTCTCGGTATAATCGGCTATTACATCAACAAGCTTTACAAAGAAGTAAAACGCCGACCCCTCTCTGTAATTGAAGCGCGTACAGAGCAAAAATAGAGCCCGCTCACCTATTCCGGTAAATTTTACACAGTTGGTTCCGAAAGCGTACTTGGAACAAGATCGCGCTCTCCGCTAACCTTGCGAAAATTAAAATGCGAATAGCCGACGTGCCAGTCCTTCGTCGCGGATATTGGACATTGAAAGCCGTTGCTGGTGAAATAGGCGTTGTAAATAATAATTTGAACCGCGTTCATGTCATTCCTGGAAGGATTCATGGGGGGCCCCGAGCCCGCGACCGGTGCCAAGTTCGCCCTGCTTAAGCAGTTCCTGCGTTTCGCCGGGGCCGGCGCGATCGGCACCGCGGTCCAGTATGTCGTGCTCATATTGCTGGTGGAGTTTGGGTCGGTGAAAGCGGTGGCAGCTTCATTCACCGGATTCATGTGCGGCGCATTGGTGAATTACTTTTTGAGCCATCGTTACGTCTTCAACAGCAGCGCGCCGCACCGCGAAGCTATTTTCAAATTCTTGATCGTCGCAGTGGTCGGGCTCGGCATCAATACCATGATCATGGCAGCCGGGGTAAACGTGTTCCAGTTGCATTATCTGCTAGCGCAAGTGATTGCCACCGGCTTGGTGCTGCTGTGGAACTTTGCAGGCAATAGATCGTGGACCTTCAGGGAAAAAAGCCGGTGATTCCCAAGAGGCTTATTTCCATCGTCGTCCCGGTATACAACGAGCAAGACGTACTGCGTGTTTTTCACGAGCGACTTTCGCCAGTGCTCTCGAAACTCGGCGTACCCGTTGAGGTGATCTACGTCAACGACGGCAGCAGTGACGCTACACTTGAAGTGTTGCGATCATTGAGGGCAGCAGACGAACGCGTGGCGATTCTCGACCTGAGCCGCAATTTTGGCAAGGAAATCGCGCTCACTGCCGGGCTTGACCACGCCTCGGGCGACGCGGTGATCGTGATCGATGCCGATCTGCAGGATCCGCCGGAGCTGATTCTGGAGTTCCTGCAGCACTGGCGTGAAGGCTACGACGTGGTTTATGCGCAGCGCACCGAGCGCGAGGGTGAAAGCGCGCTGAAAAAAGCCACTGCTCACGTTTTCTACCGCGTTATACAGCGCGCAAGTCACGTGAAAATTCCGGAGGACGCCGGTGATTTCCGGCTCCTCTCGCGTCGCGCAGTGGATTCGCTGCGGCAACTTCGCGAGCAGCACCGCTTCATGAAGGGATTGTTTGCCTGGATCGGCTATCCGCAGAAAGCGGTTTCCTACCAGCGCGAAGCGCGTGCAGCGGGAAAGACCAAATGGAATTATTGGCGTCTATGGAATTTTGCCCTCGAGGGAATCACCTCCTTCACAACCGCGCCATTGAAATTCGCGACCTACATCGGATTATTCACCGCCCTTGCGTCATTCATTTATGCGGCGGTGGTTATTTACAAGACTCTCGCTTTTGGCGAGCCGGTGCGTGGTTATCCTTCATTAATGGTGGTCATCCTGTTTTTGGGCGGGGTGCAGCTTTTCACTATCGGCATCATTGGGGAATATTTAGGAAGAATGTTTAACGAAGCCAAGCAGCGGCCGCTTTATATCGTCAAGGACTACCTCCCCGCCGGCGCTCCGCCTAAGAATTCCCCGTGAGCGCCAAAATGCACGAGCGTTTCCGGCTCCCGCCATTTGAAACGCTGTTGGATCTTTATCGCGTACTGGCGGTGATCACCGTCGTCACGGTCATCGCATTCGCCAGCGCGAAATTGATATTCAACCCGATCGCCAAGCCCGACCTCGAAGTTTATCTGCATGCCGCGAGCCTCATGCTCGGCGGCAATAACCCTTACGTTATCGGCATGCGACCCGGAGTGTTCTACTACCTTTATCCGCCGCTCTTCGCGGTGCTATTTATTCCGTTCACGCTTCTGCCGATCAACGTAACGGTGGTTGTCTGGTGCGTGCTCAATGTTCTAATGCTTGGCTGGGCGATGAAGGCATTTTATGAATCGGTCGCCGGCCGCCCGTTTTTCGGGATTCCCGTCAGGGCGCGGTGGACGATCTTGTTCTTTGCGTTGCTGCCAACATTCAGATTCATCTATAACCACCTCGCCTTTGGGCAGTCGGACATCCTGGTGCTGGCTCTCGTAGTCTTGGGATTGGTCTTGTCGCAGAAACACCAGCGCTTGGCGGGAGGTACCGCGATCGGGATATCGATTGCGATAAAAATCATTTCGCTGCCGTTCGCGATTTGGTTCGCCGCAAGGCGCGACTCGCGGGTCACACTGGGCATTGCTTGTGGCCTGTTCGCGGGATTTCTGTTGCCCGCACTACTCGTAGGATTCGGGAAGAATTTGCAGTTCCTCAATTACTGGCTCCACAACGTGGTGCTCTATGCCGACTTGAGAAGCACCTACTGGCCGCTTCACGTCAACCTGTCGTTGCAAGCGCAGCTTTACCGATTTTTCAGCGACGCAATCGCTTTCGAATACCAAGGCCACGCGTACCATCTGACTCTTCTCATCTTGCCCCTCGCGACGCTGCGCATTATGGAATACCTGGTGGTCGCCGCTGTTGCGGGATTGGTGGTCTTGTATGCCGTCTTGTACCGCAACTGCGGCGAACTGATATTGCACTGGGGCGGCATCGCGCTCACCTTCAGCCTGGTGCCGTTATTTCCCACGGTACTGCAGAGGCACTACCTGGTGCTGCTGCTTCCCTCCTATATTTATGTCCTGCATCTTTGGTACAGCGTTCGTCTCCAAGACAAAATATTTCGCGGGCTGGTTGTCGCTTCGATGGCGGTATTGACTCTCATTGGCTCGGCTTTTTCTGGGGAATTTCTGTCGGACGCTTTCGCAGCAGGCGGATGTTATCCCTTGGGCGTGCTGCTGCTTTCGGCGAGTATTTTTCGCGCTGCGAGCCGTTTGCCCGGGAATTCGTAACTTTCCTGAAATCTGATATTCTGATAATTGAGAAGTTGTCGCCCAGAACCGCGAGGTAATTTTGGATCGAGCAGACCCTAAAGATAACGGCAGGATATTAATTTTTGCCAAAGCGCCCGAAACCGGCGAGGTCAAGACCTTGCTGATTCCCCTGCTCGGGGCTGAAGGCGCCAGGGAGCTGCACGAGCGGCTGGTAAGACATGCGGTGGCCTCGGCGGTCGAAGCCAATGCGGGCGCAGTGGAGCTTTGGTGTACACCCTCAACGGAACATCCATTTTTCGCCCGCTGCGCTGAGGAGTTCGGAATTGCATTGCGCTCCCAAGGGCCGGGCGATCTGGGCCAGCGCATGTTTCACGCTTTTCAAAAATCGCTGTGCCACAGCGAGCGAGTCTTGCTTTTGGGTAGCGATTGCCCTGCGCTCAAGTCCGAAGATTTGCGTCAGGCCATGCAAAAGCTCAAAAACGCCAACGATGTCTTGCTCGGTCCGACCGAAGACGGGGCGTACGTGCTCATCGGTCTTACCCGTTGCTCGCCGCGCCTGTTCCAGGGAATCACATGGGGAGGTTCACATGTCATGGAGCAAACGCGCCAACGACTGCACAAGCTCAGGTGGCGCTGGTATGAATTGCCCGTGTTGTGGGACGTCGACCGCCCGGATGACTGGCGGCGGCTTACACGTCTTCCCGGGTGGGACGAATTGCCCGCGGCAAAGGCAGGTTAAGCGCTTTGAGCGCGCTTTTTCGCGTCAGCGGGCTTTCTCGAGTTTATTCCACAAGCAGTTGCCATCGCTCACTTGTTCGATATCCCCAAGCAACTGCATATGCGCCTGCAGTTCTTCCGGTGACGCGGCGATCACCCTAAGCTCGCGCTTTGCCGCAGCGCTCGCGGCTTCAGCGGGCTGCGGCGCGCTGTCCTCGCCATCTATCATCAGGCTTTCTTGTCCGCGAGTAATCGCGAGGTAAATATCGGCCAGCAGCTCCGCGTCCAGCAGCGCACCATGCAAGGTCCGCTTGGAATTGTCCACTTGGTAACGTTCGCACAACGCATCAAGGGAATTTTTCTTCCCGGGATGCAATTCCTTGGCAATTTTTAGCGTATCCACGATTCCCGCGCAGTACTCCCCGAGCGGCTTCAATCCCAGCAATCCCAGCTCGTAATCGAGAAAGGCTTCGTCGAAAGCCGAATTGTGAATGATCAGTTCGGCTCCTTCGATGTATTGTAAAAATTCCTGTGCGATATCCTTGAATTTGGGCTTGTCCTGCAAAAATTCACTGGACAAGCCATGAATTTGCAATGCTGCCGGGTCGCTGTCGCGCTCCGGATTGAGATAGCTGTGGAAGCGGTTGCCAGACAGCCGCCGGCTCAGCAGCTCTACCGCAGCAAGCTCGACCACGCGGTGTCCAAGATTGGGCTCAAGCCCTGTGGTTTCAGTGTCCAGAATGATTTGCCGCATCAAAATCCTCAGATGCCCTCATATTATCCCCTTTCCACCAGCGACCGACAGATTTTTATCGTCTTTGAAATCCCCTGTGAGCTGCCGAGCAGCGCAGCACGAGCGGCGGGAATTCGGCGAGCACTGTCTGAGCGCGAAGCGCGAGTTGCGCAGCCGCCCGCTTGGGCGAGCAGCACAGGGCACCCCATAGGGGCAGCGAGCCGGGGTTGCGTTTTCTTTGGTGACTTTCTTTTGGCGACACAAAAGAAAGTTACCAGCTGCCGGTCTGCCACCGGCGAATTTCTAAATGAACCCGCTTTTCATTTGACCATTACCGACTCTACGCCACGGTTTGCTAGGCTGTCGGCGCGCTCGTTGTCTTTATCCCCCGCATGGCCTTCCACCCACACCCATTTAATCTCATGCCTGGATGCCAGCTCGTCCAGTTGCTTCCACAGATCATCGTTCTTGACTGGTTTCTTATCGGCAGTGCGCCAGCCGCGCTTTTTCCAGTCGTGGATCCATTCACTGATGCCTTGTTGCACATAGCGCGAGTCGGTGTGCAATTTCACTTTGCAATGACGCTTGAGCGCGGAGAGCGCTTTGATCACCGCCGTGAGCTCCATGCGGTTATTGGTGGTGAGCGGCTCGCCGCCGAACAGCTCGCGAGTGCGCCCGGAATATTTCAGCAGTGCGCCCCAGCCGCCGACGCCGGGGTTTCCTTTGCACGCGCCGTCGGTGTAGATTTCGACTGTTCCGGTCATTTCAGGCGGAGGGATTGGGCCCGCGCGCTTTGAGGTAAAGAACTTTGGCTTTGGATTCGCGGCGCACCGGAGCCAGGGTCTTTTTCGGCTTCAGTGCTTCATTCCAATTCGGCCTGATTAGGCGTAGACCCTGCACGCGTTTTACCGCCTGCAAAAAATAAACGCCGCCGGCAATCGCCCACCAGCGGTCGCCCGCGGCTTCCAGGAAGCGGAACCGGGAAAGCCATTTTTCCTGCTTGAACGGCGGCACATAACAGCCAAGGCGGCCCGCGACCATTTCAAAACCGAGCAGCGCGAGCCAGTCCTTGAGCCGCGGCAGAGCGATGAAACGCCCGCTCCACGGAGACTCGCCGCTTCTGCGCAGCAATATACGCGACAATCCCCAAAGGCTGCGTGGATTAAAGCCGCAAATAATAAATTGGCCTTCGGGCATCAGCACGCGCTCTACTTCGCGCAATATTTGATGCGGGTTCTCGCTGAATTCGAGAACGTGCGGCAAAAGCAGCAAATCAATGCTATTGGATTCAAAAGGCAGATGGAGAAAATCTGTCTTTACCTTGACCTGGCCATCCCGGTCAGCGGTGAAGCGTAACGGAATGCGGCTCAGTCGCAGGAAATCGTAAGGCCCCAGTCCCAGCTGCACTGCGTTGAAGCCGAACACATCCGCCACCGCTTTGTCGAAAAACGCTTGCTCCTGCTGCAGCAGGTATCGGCCAAGCGGCGTCTCAAACCAATCATCCAGGCTGTGCGTTGACTTTTGCATCTTTTGACCCTAATGATATGACGTGAACAAGCTTACCGTCGTCCCGATCCCGGCGTTCAAGGACAATTATATCTGGCTCATGCGCAACCGGCGCTACGCGGCTGCAGTCGACCCCGGAGACGCAGTACCGGTGCTCCCCTACTTGCGGCGCGAAAAACTGGAGCTGGCCGCGATTCTTAACACCCATCATCATGCCGACCATGTTGGCGGGAACGCCGGCTTGCTCCGCGAATTTCGTGTCCCGGTTTACGGCCCGCGCAATGAATCGATTCCCGAAGTCACGCACCCGCTCGGTGAAGGCGACCGCGTGAAGCTTCCGCCGCTCGGCGTGGAATTTGAGGTGCTGGATATTCCCGGCCACACCGCAGGGCATATTGCTTATTATGGCGCAAACTTGTTGTTTTGTGGTGACACCTTGTTTGCGTGCGGCTGTGGGAAGTTGTTCGAAGGCACCGCGCAGCAAATGTATTCGTCTCTGCAAAAACTCGCAAATCTGCCGGATGCAACGCTGGTGTACTGCGGGCATGAATACACGCTCGCCAATATTCAGTTTGCGAAGGCCGCGGACCCGCATAATACCGCTTTGCTGAAGCTCGAGGCCAATGTGCGCCAATTGCGCGAGCTTGGCATGCCCACCCTGCCCTCGGACCTAAGGCTGGAAAAGGCGACCAATCCGTTCTTGCGCTGCAACAACCCCGAGATTGTGCGCAGCGCCAGTGCGCTGGCCGAAAAAGCGCTCACTGATCCGGTGTCGGTATTCGCTGTGTTACGCGAATGGAAAAATAATTTCAGAATCTGATAATTTTGAGGTTGACGCAGCGTGGAGCGGTTGGTTACCATCGGAACCTTTGCTAGAGGCCATGGGTATTCATGCGTTTTAAATCGGCATTGTTCATCGCGGCAGTATTCGCTTTCCTTCACGCTCCGGCATGGTGTGACGAGCATTTAGCATTTATTGGTTCTGCCGCCGGCACACAGGCTTCCTTCACCCGCACAAATCCTGACTCAGAAATAACCCCGCACGCGCAACAGTCGACACCCGTTCCGGTTCCAGCGCCTAAGGAATCGGCCGCGACAGCAAAATCTGGGCTGGTGACTGATCCAGATTCGGTTGACTCCGATAGCGTTACTTCTTCGCCGCCGCCCCTTCCGTTGCCGACTGAATCGGCGACTGCGACGAAATCCAAAGAGTCACAGACCGATGGGGAAGCAAATCAGGAATCCGATCCACCCGATACCGACCTTTGGGATCGCATCAGCAGCGGTTTCGCGCTGCAGGATTCGGACAGTCCCTTGGTTGCCAGGAATGAAGACTGGTACCGGAGACACCCGGATTATACGGAACGCATGATGGACCGCAGCAAACTTTATCTTTACTTCGTCGTCGAAGAGGTGGAAAAGCGCGGCATGCCCACCGAGATTGCCCTGCTGCCGATGATAGAAAGCGCGTACGTCCCTACCGCCGTATCACGCAGGAAGGCGTCCGGGATCTGGCAGTTTGTTGCCGGCACGGGAAAAAAATACGGACTGGAGCAGGATTGGTGGTATGACGGCCGGCGCAACGTGATTCAGGCGACGCAGGCCGCGCTCGATTATTTGCAGAACCTTTACGCGGAATTCGGCAACTGGGAACTGGCGCTGGCCGCCTATAACTGCGGCGAGAAGAAAATTGCCAAGCTGCTGGCCTACAACAAGGCGAAGGGCCTGCCTCAGGACTTCCAGAATTTGAGAAAGCTGCCGCGCGAAACCCGCAATTATATTCCCAAGCTCATCGCCATCAAGAACATCGTCAACGATCCTGAAGCTTACGGTCTGAAACTGGATGAAATCCCGAATGAGCCCTATTTCACCACGGTATCCGCGCCCGGTCATATTGATGTGCAGCTTGCCGCGCGCTTGGCCGACATGCCGGTTGATGAATTTGTTTCGCTCAATCCCGCACACATCCGGCCGGTGATAAAGGGCGATTCGGCCACGTTGCTGCTGCCGATAGACAAAGCGGACACGTTTACCGAGAACCTGGAAAATCGCGACAAGCCGCTCACCTCCTGGCAGATCTACCGTGCCGCGAAAGGCGAATGGCTGTACAGAATTGCGCAACGCTTCGGAATGAGCCTCGAGCACTTGAAAAAAGTTAATGGCATACGCCCGCGCAGCAAAATCACGTCTGCCGGCCAGTTGCTGCTGGTTCCGGCGGACTCCGGTATGTCACCCGGCTTTGCGCGAAGAACTTCAGGAAGCCTGCATCCGCTTTATTGAGACGTAGTTTGTTGCTGCTTGTATAGGAAGCAGTGCGCGTTGTGCGTGTTGCTAAAGCGGCTTTCCCCCGGATAAGCGCGCCGGCATTCAGGCATGACTTCGGGGCAACGCGGATGGAAATGGCAGCCGCTCGGTGGATTGAGCGGCGAGGGCAAATCCCCCTGAAGGCGTATGATTTCACGCCGCGTCGCGCGATCAATCACTGGCACGGCGGACAACAGCGCGCGCGTATAGGGGTGACGTGGCCGATTGAGCACCTCTTCAGTCGTTCCCGTTTCCACAATCCTCCCAAGATACATCACCGCCACTTCGTGCGCGAGGTATTCGACCACCGAAATATTGTGGGTGATGAACAGATAAGCCAGGCCAAACTTGTCCTGCAATTCTTTCAGCAGGTTCAGTATCTGAGCCTGGACCGAGACGTCCAAGGCGCTGGTTGGTTCGTCGCAGATGATGAGCTTCGGGTTCACCGCCAGCGCGCGCGCTATCGAGATACGCTGCCGCTGCCCGCCTGAGAATTCGTGCGGGTAGCGTTGCCTCATTTCCTTTGACAAGCCGACCTGCTCAAGCAGGCGATCCACGCGCTGCAAGCGTTCTGTCGCGCTGGTGGTGATTTGCAGTGCGGTCATGCCTTCCTCGATGATGTCGGATACCCGCATGCGCGGATTAAGCGAGGAGTACGGGTCCTGGAAAATAATCTGGAATTGTGAGCGCCTTGATCGCAATTCATCGCGTCCCAGGCGGGTTAGATCGACGCCGTTATAGCGCACGCTGCCGGAAGTCACAGGTACCAACTGCAAGATGCCTTTGCCCACGGTGGTCTTGCCGCAGCCCGATTCCCCGACCAGCGCCATAGTCCTGCCTTTTTTGATTTCCAGCGTAACTCCATCAACCGCCTTTACCTGGCCTACCACGCGTTTGAACAATCCCTTGTGCACCGGGAAATGCACTTTGAGATTGGATACCTTGAGCAAATCCGCGCTTTCGGCGGCAACGGAAACGCGCGCCGCCCCGCCTTCCGCAACAGTTGCTCCGGCGACTTGCTCGCGGCCCTCACTGTACAGATGGCAGCGCACCGCATGTCCGGGCGAAGCTTCGCTCCAGTCCGGATCGATCGTGCGACACTTGTCCCAGGCAAATTCGCAGCGCTCGGCAAAGCGGCAGCCGCGGAATTCACGGTTAAGCTGCGGTACCGCGCCTTTGATGACGGCGAGCCGTCCACTGCGCTTAGTCGCATCCGGCAGCGACGCAAACAGCTTGCGCGAATAAGGGTGCGCGGGATTGGCGAAAAATTCCTGGGCCTGCGCGGTCTCCACGATTTGCCCCGCGTACATTACCGCCACCTTGTGCGCCATTTGTGAGACCACTCCCAAATCATGAGTGATCAGCAAGATCGCCATGCCGGTGCGTTTTTGCAGATCGCGTATCAAGTCCAGGACCTGCGCCTGGATAGTGACGTCGAGTGCCGTGGTCGGTTCATCGGCTATCAACAGCTCCGGTTCCCCCGCCAGTGCGATTGCGATCATCACTCGCTGCGTCATGCCGCCCGAGAGCTGAAACGGATATTCGCGCATGCGCCGCTCCGCGTCCGGGATTCCCACCGCGGCTAGCAATTCGATGATACGCTCATGCGCCTTGTTTCCGCGCAGTCTGGTATGGCGATGCAACACTTCTTCAATCTGCTCCCCTACCGTTAGCACCGGATTGAGACTCAATGCCGGTTCCTGAAAGATCATTGCCATGCGCCCGCCGCGCACCGTGCGCATTGCGATTTCCGGAAGCGCAAGCAAATTCTGCCCGTCGAGCATGACCTCTCCCGCAATGATTCGTCCGGCATCCGGCAGCAGCCGCATGATGGACAGCGCGGTCATGGATTTGCCGCTGCCCGATTCACCGACAAGGGCATAGGTTTCCCCGCGTTCTAGCGTCAAGGAAACTCCATCTACCGCGCGCACGGGTGCCGCGCTGTTCACCAGCCAGGTCTTGAGATTCGAAATTTGCATCAGCGGCTGCATGCGGGCTTCAGCGTTTCTGCTCCGGCAAGCCGCCTGCAACTCGCACGCGCGGGTCGAAGGCATCCCGCACGGCGTCGGCAAAGAGATTCGCAGCGAGCACCAGCACGAACATGAACAGGAATGCTGCAAACAACGACCACCAGACAGCCGGCTCGCGCGCCATTTCCAGTCGTGCGCTGTTGATCATGTTGCCAAAACTGATCATTGAGGGGTCCACGCCTACACCCACATAGGTGAGAACCGCTTCCGCCAGCACCAGCCCGCTGAAACTCAGTACCACCGTAATCAGTACGATGTGCATAACGTTGGGCAATATATGCCTGGCCATGATGCGCATATGGGAGACGCCAAACGCGTGCGCCGCCTGAATGTACTCGAGCTCGCGCAATTTCAGCGTTTCACCGCGCAGCAGTCGGCACAAGCTGGTCCAGCTCGTGACGCCGAGGATGATGCACAGAAACAAGAGTCGGAAATCCGCGCGCTCGGTAATGGTGGGAAACCTCTGCGGGTGACTGTCCATGAATACTTGCATCATCAGCACTGCCGCAGCGATCAACAACACATCCGGTATCGAGCTCAAGGTGGTGTAAAAGTACTGGATGCTGTCATCTACCCAGCCGCGAAAATAGCCGGCCATGATCCCCATGGCCAAGGCAAACGGCAACATCACCAGCGTGGTCAGCGTGCCGATTATCAGTCCGGTGCGTATGCTTTTTAGTGA
>DASPRI010000050.1:0-4732 GCA_035624535.1 Burkholderiales bacterium | reverse complement strand
CCACTACCCAGTGAATCTGCGAATCCGGAAAATGTTTGCGGATATCGCTCACCATCGGAAGATTGTGGATGACATCTCCCATGGAGGAGGTTTTCACCAGCAAAATTTTGAACATTAGAATTGTTGAATCATCCGCGTGGCATAAGCCTACACTGAAACGAATTGTGCTCAAAGAGACGAACAGCACCGCGGCGCAGCCGGGCCAGGTGGATGCCTAGCGCATAATCCGGAAATTTTTTGCGCCGGCTCAGGCACAGCGCTCAATCCAATCATCGAAAATCTGATTAAAGAAGGCGCTGATGGTGTAACATGGGAAAGGATTCGCTGATTCACGCAATACAGAAACCGAATCTGTATCATCGCCGAAACTGGGCGCGAGTATTTGCGGTCGCTTGAGAAAAACACAAATTAAAATACGCTAGGCGTTCGTTTCCGGACGCAGCGAGAAAAATCCGGCTTTATCTGCTTTACGTGTTGCCGCCAGGTTTAATCACCGGCTCGAAACCTTTGACTTTTGATGTGCAAAGAGAGGAAACTAGGAAACAAGCTCGAAACTGCCCTGTAAGGAAAAGAATGCTAAATTTACAATTTGCCCAGTACAAAAATTAAAACTTTATATTGCTCTTAACCATCGGGGGGAAACCATGTTGCGACTTGTCGAAACCGGTATTTTTTTCTTTGCTCCGGTGATTGCATTGCCATTTTTCGGGACGGTCCGTCGCGGAGCGGTGCTGCGGTTCATCGCGATCGCTTAATCATGATGTGGCCATCGTTCAAAACCACGCAACCTTATACATCCTGGACCCACAGGCTGGCCCGGTCCATTGTTCGACCACTTGTGCACACCGCGGTTACACCAAACCACCTTACCACCGTGCGTTTTCTAAGCGGGCTCCTCGCTATCCTTGCATTGGCTTATGGCACGCGCGCAGGTGAAATCTGGGGCGGTGTGAGTTGGATCATCTGTTGCTTCCTGGATCGAGCTGACGGCGAACTGGCGCGTTTGTCCGGCAAGTGTAGCCCGGTGGGTCATACTTACGACTATGTCACCGATGTCATTTTGAATGCGGCGTTATTCGTTGGCATTGGCGTCGGCCAGCGTTATTCCGACTTGGGAATGTGGGCAGTGCTGCTGGGGCTGATTGCCGGCGCCTCCATAATCGGCTCGTCAGTGTGGGGAGAATTGCTGGAGAAAATATACGGCAGCGGCAAGAAAGCTTACTCCGGTGTAGCGGGATTTGATCTTGACGACGCGTTATATCTGCTCGGGCCATTTGCCTGGTTGAGCTGGCTCGAACCCGTGCTGATCGGCGCAGCCATTTGCGCACCGGTGTTTGCTCTGGTGGCGTGGCGACGTCTCTCGCGTGCACTCCGGGTCAATGCCGCGTCAGCCAAGATTTAGTACAACGCGACCGCGATCCAAAAAGGTTGTCGAAAAGATTCTGGCTGGTGCTTTTATTTATTGAATTGCCGTCTGCCGGCGGGCGGCCGACGCAATTAGCAAAGGCAGCTATAATTTAATTTGAATGCCATCGCGCGAAGCGGATGCATTAGAACGAAGAATGACCATGAACCAGCTCTTGACCCAAGACCAGATCGAATCATTTGAACGCGACGGGTTCACGGTCATTCGCGGCCTATACCAAGGCGCCGCCGTGACGCAGATAGCGAAATGGGTCGAAGAAATATCCGCCTATCCGGAGGTGCCGGGAAAATACATGATGTATTTCGAGCAGAGTAGTTCGGAGCCAGGGCGGCGGCTGCTTAACCGGGTCGAAAACTATTGTCCTTATCACGCCGGCTTGAATCATTTTCTAACCGGCCCCGGATTGCCGGACGCGGTGGCCCAATTGTTTGGCGAGCCGGCAGTCATGTTCAAGGACAAAATCAATTTCAAGCTGCCGGGCGGCGGCGGGTTCACACCCCACCAGGATGTCCAGGCCGGATGGAGCCGCTACGGCAGCCTGTACATTACTGCACTCATCAGCATCGATTCCGCAACCCGCGACAACGGCTGCCTGGAGCTGGTGGCCGGCCGTCACCGGGAAGGGCAACTCGGCCCAGACTGGGCACCGCTGCCGGAAGAAGTGACCGCGAAAATGGAGTTTGTGCCCTGCGAGACCGCGCCTGGAGATGTGGTGTTCTTTGATTCGTTCACGCCGCATCGCTCGGCCAGCAATCTGAGCGACCGGCCGCGGCGCGTACTCTATGTCAGCTACAACAGGGTGTCGGAAGGAGACCAGCGCGCCCGTTATTACGCCGATAAGCGCGCGAGCTACCCACCCGATTGCGAGCGCGATCCCAGCAAGGAGTATGTGTTCCGTGTCTGAGCGGAAGCGTTGGCCAGACGCGGAAACTTGCGCCCCCTGGTAAGTGCCATGCAAGCGGTGATACTCGCTGCGGGCTGTGGCACGCGGCTTGCGAAGGATGCGCAGTGGGGCAGCGTGCCGAAAGCCTTGCTGCGCTTCGGTGGGAAGAGCCTGCTGGAGCGCCACCTGCGCTTGTTGCGCGATTGCGGCGTCACCGCAGTGTGGGTGGCAGTTGGCTACGCGGCGGATCAAGTGCGCGCCGAATTGGCGCATCCACCGGATGGGCTGGCAGTCGAGACCGTGTTCAATCCGGATTATCGGCTTGGCAGTGTTGTCAGCGTTTGGCATGCGCGAACGCCGCTATTGACCGGAGAGGACACCCTACTCATGGATGCCGACGTGCTTTACGATGAGCGGATGCTGCTTCCGCTGCTTCGCTCCCGGCAGCCCGATTGCCTGCTGTTGGACCGGGACTTCGAGCCTGGCGAAGAGCCGGTAAAGGTTTGCATTCGTGACGGACGCATCGTCGAATTCAGGAAACAGGTCGCACCGGGTCTCACGTTCGATGTTTGCGGCGAGTCGGTGGGCTTCTTTCGGCTGTGCGGGCAAACCTGCCGAGCGCTGGTGGAGCGTGCTTCGGTCTACGTAGAGACTGGCAGGGGGCAGGAACCCCACGAAGAGGCGCTGCGGGACCTGATGCTCGAGGCTGAGCCTGGCCGCTTCGGGATTGCAGACGTCACCGGCTTGCCCTGGATCGAGATCGACTTTCCAGGCGACATCGAGCGCGCCCGCCTGGAGATATTGCCCCGATTGCAGCAGTAAGCAACGTGGTCTTCATGTAAGGAACCGTTTATGGACAGACCCCCTCCTCAACCCTCCAAAGCCGCCGCCTTGCGCGCGCTTCTGAAATCCTCCGAGCTGGAGTTTCTCATGGAGGCCCACAACGGCATAAGCGCCCGCATCGTCGAGGAAGCGGGCTTCAAGGGAATCTGGGCCAGCGGGCTCACCCTTTCCGCCCAGTTTGGAGTGCGCGACAACAACGAAGCGAGCTGGACCCAGGTGGTGGACATGCTGGAGTTTATGTCCGATGCCAGCAACATTCCCATCCTGCTGGACGGCGACACCGGCTATGGCGACTTCAACAATATGCGCCGCCTGGTGCAGAAGCTGGAACAGCGCGGAATCGCCGGGGTGTGCATCGAAGACAAGCTGTTCCCCAAAACCAACAGCTTCATCGACGGCCATCGCCAGCCGCTGGCCGACGTCTCCGAGTTTCAGGGCAAGATCTGCGCTGGAAAAGACAGCCAGACAGATCCGGCTTTTGTCATCGTTGCGCGGGTAGAGGCGCTCATTGCAGGATGGGGCCTAAACGAGGCTCTGCGCCGCGCCGAGGCGTACCGCCAGGCTGGCGCCGATGCCATCCTGATCCACAGCAAGAAACGCAGCGCGGACGAAATTCTGGCCTTTGCCAGGGAGTGGGCCGGGCGGTCGCCACTAATCATCGTCCCCACCATGTATTACAGCACTCCCACCGAGGTGTTCCGCGCTGCCGGCGTCCGCCTCGTCATTTGGGCGAACCATACATTGCGTGCGGCGGTGTCCGCCATGCAGGAACTCACCCGGGAGGTCCAGGCTACTCAGACTTTAGTGAACGTGGAAGACCGGATTGCGCCGCTCAAGGAAATTTTCAGGCTGCAGTCGGCGGACGAATTACTGGCAGCGGAACGCCAGTACGCGGCAGCCAGGCGCAATCTATCGGCGGTGGTGCTGGCTGCAAGTCGCGGCGAGGAACTGGACGCGCTGACCCAGGACCGTCCCAAGGCCATGCTCAATGTGGCGGGAAGACCACTGCTGCACAGGCTGGTGGACGAGTTCAAACGCCAGTCAGTGAACAATGTCACCGTGGTCGTCGGCTATAAGGCGCAGTCCATCGATATGGCAGGGATCGAGATCGTGCAGAACCGCAGCCATGCCGAGAGCGGTGAACTGGTCTCCCTCGCCTGTGCCCGCGATGCGATCGGTGACGACACGGTCGTAAGTTACGGCGACTTGCTATTTCGCAGCTACATACTGCGCGATCTGCTGGAATCCCCGGCAGAGGTGACGGTAGTAGTCGATTCTTCTCCGGCGCAAGCCGCGCTCCGCTGCGACCTGGCGTATTGCTCGGTCCCAGACGATCGTTCCCTATTCCACCAGGAAGTGCGCCTATTGCGGGTCAATCCGCGGCCGGAAGCTGCGTCTGAAGCGGCAAGCGGACGTTGGATCGGCATGCTGCGGGTGCAGGGCAACGGCCGCCGATGGTTGCTGAAGTCGCTGGACGCGCTGGGCGAGCGCTCCGACTTCCGGCAGCTCGGGCTGCCTGACCTCCTCAATCACCTGATCCAAAGCGGGCACCCTGTGCAGGTGCTGTATGTGAACGGCCA
>DASPRI010000024.1:0-3393 GCA_035624535.1 Burkholderiales bacterium | reverse complement strand
TGTGGGTCGTCAACCGGGAAGGCAAGGCTGAAATCAAGAATGTGGAGGTGGGTACTTGGCATGGAGATAGCTGGTTCATCGACAGCGGTCTTGCCGCCGGCGATTCGGTAGTCGTGGATGGCTTTTTGAAGCTCGCTCCAGGTGCTACGGTGAAGATTGTCGAACCTGCCGCAAAAGCGACCGCTGCCGAAGCAAAGTCCACGCAAGCCGTCAGCTCCGGACAGGAAAAAAGGTAAACGAGGACCCGCGCCAATGCTTTCTCATTTTTTTATCGACCGGCCCATTTTCTCGGCGGTCATTTCAATCGTCATCTCGATCGCGGGCTTGGTGGCGATGGTGAACCTGCCGATCGCGCAGTATCCGCAGATTACGCCAGTCCAGATTCAGGTTACTGCGACCTATCCCGGCGCGAATGCAGAATTGGTCGCCCAAAACGTGGGTGCCCCGATCGAGCAGCAGGTAAACGGCGCCAACAATATGATCTACATGTCTTCCACGAGCTCCTCCACCGGCAACTACACGCTTACTGTTTACTTCACTATCGACACGCTGCCGGCGCTTGCCCAAGTGGATGTGCAAAACCGGGTAAGCCAGGCGCTGCCGCAACTGCCTCAGGTGGTCACGAGTCAAGGCGTCAACACGCAGCAAAAAACCCAGACCTTTCTCATGGTGCTCGCTTTGTATTCGCCGGATGGACGATATAGCCCGGACTATATTGCCAATTACACAAACATCTTTGTTCTCGATGCGATCAAGCGCATAGACGGTGCGAACCAGGCTTCAATCTTTGGCGTCCCCGACTATGCGATGCGCATCTGGCTCAGGCCGGACCGCATGGCGCAGCTCGGCATTACCACGACCGATATTCAGAACGCCGTGTCGAAACAAAATCAGCAGTTTGCAGTCGGTCGTATCGGCCAATCACCGACGCCTTTCCCGGTGGAGCAGACTTTCCCGGTGACGACGAGCAGGTTCACCGAGCCTTCGCAATTCGAAGACATAATCCTGCGTGCAGAAAACCAGGCTGCAGCCATCGTGCGAGTCAAGGATGTCGGTTATGCGGACCTGGGCCGCAAGGATTATTCAATTCGCACCTTTTATCAGGGTAAGCCTGCGACCTTGATTGCCGTGTATCAGCAGCCGGGTGCAAACGCTCTTAACGTCTCGAAGAATGTGCGCGCGACACTCGAGGAATTATCAAAAAGTTTTCCGCCCGGTCTGAAATATGATATTGCGCTCGACACCACGCTATTTGTGCAGGCTTCGATTAAAGAGGTGATCCATACTTTTTTCGAGGCCGTGGTACTAGTCGTGCTGGTCGTGTTTATCTTCTTGCACACCCTGCGGCTCACCGTGGTCCCGACTCTCGCGGTGCCGGTATCGATCCTCGGCGCGCTCATCGGCCTGTTGGCTTTCGGTTTCTCCATCAATATGCTGACGCTATTCGGGATGATTCTCGCGATCGGTATAGTAGTGGATGATGCGATTGTGGTGGTCGAGAATACCGAGCGCAATATGGTCGAGCACGGCCTGTCGGCCAAGGACGCGGCCAAACGCGCCATGGATGAGGTGACAGGGCCCGTTATTGCAATAGTATTGGTGCTCAATGCGGTGTTCATTCCAGTCGCTTTCCTCGGCGGAATCACTGGCCAGCTCTATAAGCAGTTTGCCGTCACTATTGCGATCTCGGTGGTGTTTTCGGGCATAGTCGCGCTCACGCTCTCGCCTGCGATGGCCGCACTGCTGATCAAAGCCCACCATGGGCCGAAAAAGGGTTTTTTCAAATGGTTTGACGACACATTTGGGCGCATCACCAACGGCTATGTGAATGGCGTGAAGTGGCTCACGAGACGCTGGGGATTGGGGCTGATTGCCTTTGTTGTGGTTCTTGGTGCTGCCGGATGGCTGTTTAAAATCTGGCCCACTGCATTCGTACCTCAGGAAGATCAGGGCTACCTGTTCGTGCCTTATTTTCTGCCCGACGCGGCGAGCCTAGATCGGACCAGCGCTGTTGGACGCCAAGCGGCGGCATTTATGAGCAGCAACCCGGCGGTTGCGAATGTGACCCAGGTCGATGGCTACAGCCTCCTGGATTTCCAGAACAAGACTAATTACGGCTTGCTATTTGTTGCGTTCAAGGATTATGCAGAACGCAAGTCGCCAGATTTGCAAGCGCCCGCGGTCATCGACGCCGCTCGGAAAGCCTACGCGAATGTACAGGATGGCAGGATTATTCCACTTAACCCGCCTGCGGTTCCGGGCCTCGGCATTGTCGCCGGCTTCCAGATATGGATCGAACAAAAAGGTGGCGGCAACTACGCGCAATTGGTGGAAGTTGTTAAGCGCATAATCGAAAAGGCACAGAAACGGCACGAATTGGCGGGCGTAAACTCCACCATCAGCGCCACCAACCAGCAGCTGCTTGCTGACGTTGACCGTGAAAAAGCGGAGGTGCTTGGAATACCCGTGGCAGATGTCTACAACACGCTACAGACGATGTTTGGTTCCTTGTACGTAAGCCAATTTCCGAAGGACTCGCGGCTGTGGCAGGTCATATTGCAGGCGGAACCGAAATACCGGCTGACACCTCAAGACATCGGTCGCTTTTACGTGAAGAACCGCGACGGAAAGATGATCCCGCTTACCGCATTGGTGAACACCAAATATGTCAGCGGCCCGGATTTGGTGACACGCTTCAACAATTATCCTGCAGTCGCGATAAATGGATACGCCAATCTCGGCGTGAGTTCGGGCGAGGCGATTGACAAAATCCGGGAAATTGTGGAGGAGGAATTGCCATCGAACTACGGATATGATTGGGCGGGCGAGGCACGCGAAGAGATCGCGGCTGGCTCGACTTCGACAATTGCTTTCGTCTTCGGTTTGATCTTCGTGTTTCTGATCCTCGCTGCTCAATACGAGAGTTGGTCGCTCCCGCTCGGTGTCGTGACAGCAGTGCCATTTGCTTTGCTCGGCGCCCTGGTTGCAATCGTTTTGCGGCGTATTCCCAATGATATCTATTTCCAGATCGGATTGATTACCCTCATTGGGCTTGCGGCAAAGAACGCGATTCTGATCGTCGAGTTTGCAGTGGAAAAAAACAGGAAGGAAGGTTTGTCGTTTTTCGACGCGGCGGCTGAGGCGGCGCGACTGCGGTTGCGGCCGATCATCATGACTTCGTTTGCCTTTATTTTGGGTGTGGTGCCACTCGCCATTGCCACCGGCGCTTCGGCAAACAGCCGGCATTCGATCGGCACCGGGGTCATTGGCGGCACGCTGGCGGCTACGGTAATCGCAATCTTTTTCATTCCGATGTTCTTCTGGCTGTTGGAAACAATGAGCGGGAAACTTTTCGGCGGAAAAGAGAAACCTGAAGCTGCAAAGCCTGCTGAT
>DASPRI010000006.1:0-17537 GCA_035624535.1 Burkholderiales bacterium | reverse complement strand
AAGACGACTCTCATCAATATCATTTGCGGGATCGTCACGCCAAGCACTGGAACGGTACATGTGGGCGGCCATGACGTTTTGCGCGAATACCGGGTCACTCGATCGATGATCGGCCTGGTGCCGCAGGAATTGTACACCGATATGTTCGAGACAGTGTGGGCAACCGTGAACTTCAGCCGCGGTTTGTTTGGACGCGCGTCTGTTCCTGCACACATAGAGAAGGTACTGCATGACCTTTCGCTGTGGGAAAAGCGCGACGACAAGATCATGACGCTGTCCGGCGGCATGAAGCGGCGCGTGTTAATCGCCAAGGCGCTGTCGCACGCGCCGGAAATTTTGTTCCTCGACGAGCCGACGGCAGGCGTGGACGTGGAGCTGCGTCGTGACATGTGGGCGCTGGTGCGGCATTTGCGCGAGGGCGGCGCGACCATCATCCTGACCACTCACTATATAGAGGAAGCGGAAGAGATGGCCGACCGCATCGGCGTCATCAACAAAGGCGAGTTGATCGTCGTCGAGGACAAAACAAAGCTCATGAAAAAACTCGGCAAGAAACAACTGACGCTGCACCTGCATGAGCCGATGAAGGCAATCCCCGCAGAACTTGGCGCCTGGCGCCTGGCGCTTAAAAACGAGGGCACGGAACTGGAATACACTTTTGATGCCGAGGAAAATACGGGCATCCCGTCCCTGCTAAGGCGCCTGAGTGAACTCGGGATCGGATTCCGCGATCTGCAAACGCAGCAAAGTTCATTGGAGGATATCTTTGTCGGCCTGGTGCGCAAAAATGCGACGAGGCAAGACTCATGAACGCGTCGCCGAAATTTCCTGTGTTCAACCGCCACGGCGTATTGGCAATCTACCATTTCGAGCTGGCGCGCTTCCGGCGCACCTTGTGGCAGAGCCTGGTGACGCCGGTGATCACCACCACGCTATACTTCGTGGTGTTTGGCTCTGCGATCGGCTCGCAGATGATCGAAATAGACGGGGTGAAATACGGCGCCTTCATCGTGCCGGGGCTGATCATGTTGTCGCTCTTCACCGAGAGCCTCAACAACGCCTCGTTCGGCATCTACCTCCCGCGCTTCACCGGCACGATTTATGAAGTGTTGTCCGCCCCGGTGTCTGCGCTGGAGATCGTCCTTGCCTACGTCGGGGCGGCGGCAACCAAGTCGCTAATTCTCGGGCTGGTGATTCTGGCAACAGCGGCATTATTCGTTCCAATCCATATTGAACACCCGGTATGGATGATCGCCTTCCTGGTGCTGACCGCAGTAAGCTTCTGCCTGTTCGGTTTCATCCTTGGCATCTGGGCGAAGGGTTTTGAGCAGCTCCAATTCATCCCGATGCTGGTCATCACACCGCTGACTTTTCTCGGCGGCGCGTTCTATTCGATAGACATGCTGCCGCCGCCGTGGCACACCATCAGCCTGTTCAACCCGATCGTCTATCTGGTCAGCGGATATCGCTGGAGCTTCTACGAAACTTCCGATGTGGGTGTCGGCTTGAGCCTCGCGATGACGCTGGTTTTCCTCGTGCTTTGTCTCGGCGGCGTGGTGTGGATTTTCCGGACCGGCTATAGGCTCAAGAACTGAGCCGCGGGGCCTGGACTGCAAGCGCGAAAAAATATGTCATTTCTTGTTTATTCAGCCATTACATAATTGTTGCCAATGCCGAGGCAATACGCTCACTCTGTTCCGGCGTGATTAGACCAGCCAGTACCTTGCCGAAGCGCGGCACCTGGACACCCGAGACGATGTACTGCCAGCGATAAGCCTTTAGCATCGTTTCCCGGACCGCTTGCAGTTCCTCGCTGGTAAATGCGCGGCTGCAGTTGGCGACAAAGTACTCGGCATCCTGCTTCGCCTGCACCTGCAAAATGCCATCCACCGCAACGACGAGTTCGATCAACTCATTCACCGCCCGGTCGCGCTCAACGCCAGAAAGCTTCTTGTCTTCGCGCACCCACTCCAGCTCGTCCATAATGGCATGCTGGGATTCTTCCTTCCAATGAAACAGAAAAACATCCTTCCAAAGATCGGACAATTGATCGTCAGGTTCGATACTTTCCCGGTAATGAACTTGCGTGAACAACTCAATGTCCAGCGTCAACCCCAATACCGCCCATGTAGACTTACCCAACACAACCTTCGCCACATCATTGGGCTGCGGAATGAAGCGATAACCCGCTGGCATCTGTTCCCCCGCCAGCTTTTCAACGCGACGGAACAACTCCTGGTGTTTCAGTTCTTCATCGCTGAAACGCACCAGTGCCTCCAGTGCAAGCTGGTCACCCAAAAAATGCTCGTGACTGATCTCGAGCACCTTGGCGCAGATAAAACGCTCCACCAGGCCGAATATATTGGCGTAGGTTCGCCCCTGAATTTGGCTGACAAAACGTTTTTCCGCGTCGCTCAAAAAATGCAACTCATTCACCAGTGAGAGGCCATCTGGCAAAAACTTTTTGCCGAAGTCAAAGCGCCGGCCGCGGATAACATCATTCTCTATGTCCCAGCGCACCCGCTTCGAGGCCGCAATGCATTGGGCGTAACGATTGCTGTCAACCGCGTTAGTCACAACCTGCGTCATAATTACACTCCTATCGTATGAAAGACAGACTGGTCTGTCTGATTAATGGGTAAAAAAATTACCCGGATTGCTGGCCGATCAAGCGACGCACGGTATTCAATGCGTCCTCGACCGGCCAAATAGCCTGGTAGATTTCGGCCAGAGCAATCGCTCCTGCGAACGCCACCATGTATTTGCTCGTGAGTTCCTCGGCATCAAAATGCCCGTATTTTTTTGGATTCGAGGCGATTAATTCTTTGGCAAGGGTTTCCACCCGCCCGCGCACGAAGTCATAGGCTTCCCTGCCGACTTTGCGAAACCGATGTTTCGCGTCCGGTATCTCGGCTGCCATATTGACAAAACCACAACCACGGTACTCGGTGTCGAGCAACCACGGCTCAAGCGAGCGCACCACCGCGTAAAACCGTTCCAGCGGACCGGCCGCGGCACGGATGGCATTCTCCACGTGCGCAATTTCGGCTTCCTTCATCAGTTTGAGATAGGCCAGACCCAAGTCGTCCTTGCTGGGAAAATGGCTGTAAAAGGTCGCCTTGGCCACGCCGGACTTATCGATCACCTCATTGATACCGGTCGCTCGGTAACCCTGCTGATAAAACAGATCGCTCGCAACACTCATAATGCGCTCCCGCGGCGATCCTTTGGGCATCTTGGCTGGCTTATTCATTGCCCGCATAATATACCATACAGACCGGTCTGTCTAGTCTTTTTTGAAAAATTCTTTCGCCATATAAGTATTTAATAATTCCAATTACTTGCGCATTTACCTGAAGCCCTGAAGTACTCCCAAGCGCCCCGCGCGCGGTAAGAGGGTTGCCTTCTCATCGCGGGGCGCACTTCGCGCCGCCAGCAACCGCTTTACATTCGATTCCAGAACTCAGTTATGCCGCATCGCGCCGCGTCTTCGAAACAACAGCAAAATCGCGAGGAGCGCGCATAGGGCTGCAAAGCTCATCCAGTAACCGGGCGCGGCCTTGTCCTTCGTGACTTCGATCAGGTAAGTCGAGATCGCCGGGGTCATCCCACCAAAGAAGGCGGTCGCGAAGCTATAGGCGAGCGAAAAGCTGGCTACACGTATGTGGGCCGGCATGACCTCGGTGAGTGTCGCCACCATGGCACCATTGTACAGGCCAAAGAACATTGATAGATACAGCAGGACTAACAGCATCCTTTGAAAACTCGGCGCGGCGGCGAGCCATGAAAGTGCCGGGTAGGTCGTGACAAGCGCGAGCACCGCGATGGCAAGCAACACGGGATGCCGGCCGATGCGGTCGGACAGTGTGCCCCCTACCGGCAGCCAGCAGAAGTTGGAAATCCCGACGCACAACGTAACGACAAGGCTGTCTGCAGCGCTAAGTTTCAACACATTTCTGCCGAAGGTCGGCGTATAGACGGTAATGAGATAAAACGTCGTTGTCGTCAATGCGACCAGCAGCATTCCCAGCAGGACCACGGCCCAGTTCTGAACCAGGGATCTAAACACTTCGCGGGTGCTGGGACGGTGCTTGCGATTGCGAAACTCTTCAGTCTCGAGAAGCGAACGCCGCAGTATGAAAATGAGCGGCACGATCGCGCAGCCGACAAAAAAGGGGATCCTCCAACCCCACGAGTCGATCTCGTGCGGCGTCATCCAGGCATTAACCGCGTAGCCGAGTGCGGCCGCTACGATGATAGAGACCTGCTGGCTGGCCGATTGCCAGCTGGTATAAAAACCTTTGTGGCCCGAGGTCGCCATTTCAGCCAGATAGACCGAAACGCCCCCAAGCTCCGCGCCCGCCGAGAAACCTTGCAACAAACGCCCGATCAGAACCAGCAACGGTGCGATCAAGCCAATGGACGCGTAGCCGGGCACAAAAGCGATGAGAATTGTGCCGCTCGCCATAATGGAAAGCGTCACGATTAGCCCCTTGCGGCGTCCGACCTCGTCGATGTACGCACCAAGGACAATCGCTCCGAGCGGCCGCATGAAAAATCCGGCGCCGAAAACGCTGAACGTCAACATGAGCGAAGCGAACTCGCTTTGCGCCGGGAAGAAAGTCTTGGCAATATAAGTGGCGTAGAAGCCGAAGAGAAAAAAATCGAACTGTTCAAGGAAATTTCCACTCGTGACGCGCAGAACGGCGCCGAGCTTCGACTGATTGCTCCCTCCGGCCGTCAATGTCGCTGTTGTCATGGCATTTCTCCTTTGATCGTGTTAGCTGTCTGGTTCATGCCCTGAATCTTTGATATCCCGTCGCTGTGTTAATCAGCTTGCTCGCCGCAAGCAGTCAGCATTTTAACCCCAACCCTATGTACTTTACATTCTGAATGCGAAACCGATATTTCGGAAACCGACTTTACCCCGGTTCCCGTATGGATCGCTTAGCGAATGGTCGTCAACCGACAGCTTCACATTTTCGTCATCGTTTTTAAGCAATACTATTCACCCGACCGACGTGGTTACGGTAAACTTCTTACTACCGCAATATCAAACTTCAGCTGAGTCATTTAGCGTGAAAACGCAACCTCATTATTTGGCATTGGCCAAGACGTTTTTGCGCTTGGCCCTCGCTATTATCGGTTTTCTCCTGCTTGAAGCTTGTACCGAGCACATCATCTATAAGCAGAGCAACGGCAGCAATGTGAATGGCATCTATAGCTTGTCATCGAATAAATCTAGCCCAGTCGCGATCGCCAGCGGCTCGGACGCCCTTTTCCCTTGTGGCCCGACAAACGACGGGCGCGTTGTTTACACGCGCATAACGTCAAGCAACGGCGGCGACATTTATGTCGTCAACGCCGAAGACGGTTCGGGTCTGACGCCGGTGCGTACCACAACCGATGACGAACAATGCGTCTTTGTCACGCCGAATAATCTGGTCATCTATGAGGACACTGTTCCGGCATGGAACGGCCGGCACAATATCATGGCAATCCCATTGGGCTCCGCGATTCCACAAAATGTAGCAACCGACGGCTATGATCAGCTCTTTAAGGCGTATGCGCCGGACAAGAGCGTGGTTTATTTAAGACAGTCGCCGTTGCGTTACGGTGCTTATGACATTCTCGCTACGAAAATTGGCGGTCAATTTGTAGTGCTCGCCCAGATTTTCCCCACTAATTTCAACCAGCCTACTTTTAACGCCGTCAGCAAGGATAATCGGGTAATCTTCAGCGAGCCTACGGAGTATAAACAAGGCGCGACCAGTCTAAATATCTTCAGTGTTTCGACGGACGGAAGCAACGCGATGGCAATCGCGCAGGACCCTCCGGCTCTGGATATATTCTGCGCGCTGACCAGCGACAACCGAATTCTTTATACGCGAAGGTCCACCGGAGTAGTAAACGGTATGGGCGTGACTTACGGTGATCTTTACGCAGTGAATCCCGATGGAACCAACCGGACGTTGTTAAGAAAAGGGCCGCCCGATTTCGACGATACCTGCGAGGGCGTAACATTCGACAACTACGTTATCTTTGTACGTAACATTGGCGACAGACATCAGGAAGGTGAAGGCGAGCTCTACAGCATTCTGGCGGATGGAATTAGCCAACCTGTCCTTCTGGCATCCGCTTCTTCGGACCTAATCAACAGTACCGCAAACGTTTTTGAAAAAACCACTCCGGCAAATCGCGTGCTGTTTCGCACGATCAACTCTACTGAAACTTCGGCGGGGCGAACGTACTCGGTCACGCTGAATAGCATAAATCCCGACGGAACCGGCCTCGTCAGCCTGGCCAGTGAATACAACCTGGTTCAAGGTGTAACCATAGCCGATCGCGTTATTTTCAACTCTCAGGTTCCCGGTAATGGTTCGCAAATAACGTTGAATTTATTTATCGTGCCCTCTACCGGAGGAACAGCTCCAGTTCCTATTGCACCCACCACCGATACTCAGGACCTGAGTTTTATTTTCTACTACTAAAGTGGCTTTCCGATGCGGCGTGCGGAAAGAAAAACATTGATGAGTGCGGCTATCTCCTCTGCTGCCTCGTCGAGAGCAAAGTGCCCGGCCTCCAAGAGATGAATCTCCGCATCGGGAACGTCACGTGCGTACGCGGTCGCGCCCGTGACTGTAAAGGAAGGATCGTACTTGCCCCAGACCACGAGCGTTGGCGGCCGGTGCGTGCGCAGGTATTCCTGCCAACACGGGTAAGATGCCACGTTGTTGCGATAATCGTAGAACAAATCTAGCTGGATACGGTCCTGCCCCGGCTGCGACAGAAACGCGAGCTCGTCAGTCCACAGATCCGGGTTGTAGCGCTTTACGTTCGGCGATGTGCCGACGTGCCGGAGCCGGGTCGCTTCCGAAGATAGAAAATTCGCGCGCAGCTTGGCTTCGTTTGATGCCCGATCAGCCCAGAATGCACGCCGTGCTGCCCACAGTGGTCCCAGACCTTCCTCGTGTGCTACCGCATTCTGCACGATGAGCGCCTGGACTCGCTCGGGATGCGCAAGCGCTAGGCGAAAACCAACCGGTCCGCCGTAGTCCTGGACTAAAAGCACGTAACGCTTGAGACCAAGCGCTTCCACGAAATGATCGGTTACCTGCGCAAGTTGATCGAAGGTATAGGAGAAGCGCTCGGGTGGCGGCGCCGAAGAATGACCGAAGCCGGGAAAGTCAGGCGCAATGAGATGATAGCGGCTGCTCAAAAGAGGAAATAGCGGATCGAACATCCGCGACGAAGATGGAAAGCCGTGCAGCAGCAGGATGACCGGCGCTTCGCTGGAGCCGGCCTCACGGTAAAAAATCTCTAAATTCTCGACCGTCTGCTTACGATATGTGACGCACATTGCTTGCGATCTTTCGCATCGATTCGTCAGTACGACCAGCGCCTAAGTTCAGGCTCAAGACTCGGTATTGAATCCGCCATCCCGCTTAAATCGCGCTGCTCATCGTCGAGCACTGAAGATTTTAAATCTGACGGTCTTTTGTTGTTCTCCGACCGAAACTGATATTTCGAAACATAGCGTCTTTTGATACTTTATCTAGTAGACGCCGGGAATCAAGCGCGATGTCCGAGCGCAATAGGCATCGTACGCGCCACCAAACTGGCTCCGCAACAGCGCCTCCTCCGCATGAATGCGCGCGAGGAGCGGCGGGATCAAGAGTACTGTAAGCAGTATGCCGACTCCTGAACGAAAAGCGAGGCTCCATCCGAGCGCGTTGAAGAGCAACCCCAGGTAGCTGGGGTGGCGAATGACACCATAGACACCACCGATAACCAGCGTGTGCCCGGGCTGAATTGCGACCAGTCCGCTGAAACGATGTCCCAGAACGAAAACGGGCCAAAGCCTAAGTGCTCCGCCGGCGGCGAAGAGAACCACGCCCACCCAGCGAATCGCTTCGCCATCGATGGTCAAGAACCCCATCCGGTCAGTGTATGCCGGCAAATAGCCGGCTAATAGCCCTATAACCGCAAACGCGATGATGACCCAGCGGTTGCCCCGATCCTCACGGATACCGGGGCTCAGATTTCCACCAGCAAAGCACGCCACGACAGCCATTATCGCCATTGCAACTGCGAGCGCGGTGAGCGCGGGACTGGAAAAGAAGGCTGCCGATCCGCCCCGACCCAGAATAGCCAAGCCGAAATAGGCGAAGGTGCCCCCAAGGATAAGCATCAACCGGACTGCAGGAGTCATCATCGCTACTCATCTTGCACAATTCCGTTAATAAAATATATACCAAATAAAATCGAGGCCAGCGTAGGTCGAAATGCGCTAATGGTGGAAATGTGAGGGATTTCATACCAATTAGCTGACTAAATCTGTATACGGAAATCAGGGGGATACCGTGCAGGATAGTCCGGTCAAGAGCAGCTCATCGATCATCGTCGCTTCGATCTTGGCAATCATTCTCTGCATTATCGGAATGGTCGCAATCGCCAATGAACTCTGGGTCATGAATTCCCGGGCCAGCGACCAAGCCGTACGTAATGAAGCGCCAGACAATAGGCCGGAAATTACGTTGTTCATTTTGCAGAAACTCGCGGCCGCGCAAAAAACCAGGTTGGCGGGTCACTGTGTCAACTGCGGTGTAGTTGTCTCAATTACCAATGTTAACGATAGCCTCAATAAATCGGTAATTCACCAAGTCGAGGTGCGTATGGATAATGGCACCTCCCGAGTTATTTCACAGCAATACCAGCCCGTTTTTGATGTCGACGAAAAAGTTAAAATCGTCAATGGCGTAATCGTTCCGCTTGAAAGAGCAAAGAAGGTTGACGATGACGGAATGTTTAAAGTGATACTAACCGCCTTGTCGGACCGTTTCTTTTGACAAACGCCGCAGCTTCCGGACAGTTGTTCGCTTCGTCTGCGCGTCAATCCGATCACTCGCCCAAGTATTCAAGTTTCAAGACCCGACCCCTCTCTACTCTCTAATTCCGCCAGGTCTGCCTATTAGATACCATAGGGACGTCGGCTCTTAGAGTTCATAAATCACATGCCTTCGTTTCTCCGTGCGCCTGTGAATGTTGTTGTCTGAAAATATGCGAGTTTCTATGTTGATAGATCCTGTAACATTGCGTTACAAAAATGGAATTGACACTGAATCTTAGAGGGGCCTATAGTCGATCTGAGAAATTCACCTACGGGTTAAAGGAATGTCATGAAGACGATCGTTCTCGGCATTGTGGCTGCATTAGGATTGTGTGCCTGCGCAACCGGTTCAGACATGCAGTCGTATTCGTCGTCGTATACTGTTAACGGCGTGACGTATTCCGGGATGAACCTGAACGATCCGCATTTTTACATGAAAGATAGCGAGCCCAATCTCCAGGGGTATGAGCTAAGGCAGCGGCCTTCGTCCGTCAATTATTGCGCCCCGGGCGTTCCCTGCACGTACTGATTCCCGCCAGAATCTAGGCATCTAAAGAATTTAGGGCCGGCGTAGCCGCGAAGGTAGCGCTGGCCCTATTCATTTGTGGAATGGGATCGCAGTTTTTGCGGCTCCCTTCCCTAATCGCCCCGCCTTCGATAGTCTTGCGCCCGCTGACAATGAAACCCAAGGAAACATGGCCATAATTCCCTAGGCATTCGGATTGGGTTCATAAACATCTCGTGCCCGTCGCCCTTCATAGGAAACGCAATTTCGGTCGGTCTTGAAATATCAGTTTTGTCGTATTCTCGTCTTCCAAAGATAGGAACTCAGGACCCGCAAACTCCGTAAAGCGATCGCAAACCTCGGCCGGCCGATTTTGGTTTACAGTTGCAGTCGAAAGCCCTACACCGCGGATGCTGGCTCGAGCCGGCATGCGAAACGCAATTGCAGACTGCAAGGCTTAGAGGCGAATCGTGACCGCTTTAGATTCCGTGTAATGTTCCAGCACCGCCTCGCCCATCTCCCGGCCCCAACCCGACTGTTTGTACCCGCCGAAAGGCAATGCCGCATCAAAGATGTTGTAGCAATTAACCCAGACGGTTCCGGCCTTGAGCTTCGCCGCCAGGCTGTGCGCCTTCGATACGTCCTTTGTCCAAATCCCCGCCGCCAGTCCGTAGATTGTGTCGTTGGCCTGGCGCACGAGATCCTCGTCCAGACCCTTGAACGGCGCGGCGGTGACCACCGGACCGAAGATCTCTTCCTGGACAATCTTCATGGTGGGCTTGGTGTTGACAAAGATTGTTGGTTCGATGAAATAGCCCTTACCAGGACGCGTCTTGCCTCCCGCGACCGGCTTGGCTCCTTCTTGTTTGCCGGCGTCTAGATAGCTTGCCACGCGGTTAAACTGCGTTTCCGAAACCATCGGGCCCATCTGGGTAGTAGGATCGAGCCCCGGACCGAGCTTAATCTTGCTGGCAACCTCCGCCACGCCTTCCACCACCCGATCGAATACCTTGTCCTCGGCGTACAGTCGCGAGCCCGCACAGCAGCACTGCCCATGGTTGAAGAAAATTGCATTGGCGGCGCCAGGAATGGCGATGTCGAGATTAGCGTCGGCAAGAATGATGTTAGGCGACTTGCCCCCGAGCTCGAGAGACACTTTCTTGAGGTCGTTCGCTGCGGCCTTGACGATGAGCCGGCCGACCTCCGTCGAGCCGGTGAAGGCTACCTTGTCAACACCGGGGTGCCCCGCGAGTGCTGCGCCAGCGGTCTCGCCGAACCCGGTGATGATATTGACCACCCCCGGCGGTAGTCCCGCTTCGCTTAGGATCTCGCCCAATCTTAGTGCGGACAGAGGCGTTTCCTCGGCGACTTTCAGCACCACCGTGCAGCCGGTGGCAAGTGCTGGCGAGAGCTTCCAGGCCGCCATGAGCAATGGAAAGTTCCACGGTATGATCTGGCCGACAACTCCCAGCGGTTCGTGGCGTGTATAAGAATGGTATTCCACCCCGGGCGTGTACAGCACCGATAACGGGATAGTCGTGCCGTGATGTTTGGTACACCAACCGGCCATGTACTGGAAGATGTCGGCGGACAACGCGACATCGGCAGCGCGTGCGACCGTTACTGGCTTGCCGTTGTCGAGCGATTCGAGCTCAGCAAGCTCGTCGGCGTACTTCGTGACCAGATCGCCGATGCGCCAGATTAGCTTGCTGCGCTCGGACGGTGTCATCTTCGGCCAAGGGCCGGTCTCGAACGCTCGCCGCGCAGCGACGACAGCGCGGTTGACGTCCTCCTTGTCGCCCTCGGCGACGCGGGCCACGACCTCACCGCTTGCCGGATCAACTACTTCGAACGTCTTCCCAGACGCCGCCGGTACCCACTTGCCGTCGATAAAAAGCTGCCTTGGCTTAGCAATGAAGCTGCGAGCAGCGCGTGAAATTCCAAGGATTTCATTCTGTACTGCACTCATGGCAATTACCTCCAAACTTTATTTATAGTATGCAGGAAATTATTATCCCTGCGTCATACGCAGATATCGCATCTCTCGTAGTACTCTCGCTTAAGCGATGCGAGGTTTAGAAAACGATTCGCCGTTTTTCAAAGTCAGTGCAAGTTTCGAAACAGAGACGCGGCAACGTTTTCGCGTGGCGGCACGAAATCGTTCGCAAGTGCGTCCCAATGGAAAAGCATCCAGCGATAGCTCTTGTCGAGGACGGGATTCGTTACCACTTCCGGATGATCGACGAGGGTTACTAGCAACCGTAAGATGGCTTTCGCGCCGTCGGCGCATGGAGCGCATGCGAAACGCGTCATGAGTCGCGCGAGCGACGACTGCAAGGACTCCAGGGGAATGCTGGCGGGAATCGGCGCGTTATCGAACATGAGGACACTTTGCCGTTTAAAGTTGCGCAAAACGCTTGGACTCATCAAGATCGCACTTGACTGTTTCCACGCCAGGCGGCTGACCAGACACCGGCGGTGGGACAGTTCGCGCGGAATTTAGACTACACTTATTTCAGATCACTTGAAATATGAAATGTATTGCATACAGTTTGGTTGATTGGCCACGTGTTCTCCAAGAACTCGGTCTATAACAATCACCCCGCGCCTCGGTTCTGGTGTTATATAGATAGGTACCCGCCAGGCGCGTGGCGATGATGCCCCCAGCATCGTCGACTCCGCTGCCGGTCGGGCTCCAAATTGCTGCAGTCATGTTCAGCGTCATAGTCTCAGAACGTGTAACCCGGATATTAAAATCTTGGCAACCAAGCAAAGACCATTTATTTTTCACACGCGTCATAGATCAACCATCCTAATTCCTTTCTCCCTTGACCACACTTATTTGTTTTTCATGCTGCCCTAGCGCCACAATCTCGTCTACCTGTAATCGCTCTGGTAGCTGATCCGGAAAAGTCAGGGTTAAATCTTGAAATAGGACCATCGTCATCCTCGAATATGGGCAAGCGTTACCACGTGAGGTGACGCGCTAAATCGCTCCTGGGTATTGAATGCGCAAAGGCCGTGCCATTAGTGCTCCACGCACAAAACTGATATTTCAGGACCTGGCCTTTTTGCTCTGCTTTTTGCTCTGCTTTTTGCTCTGCTCTTTGCTCTGCTCTTCTTTGCTCTTCTTTGCTCTTCTTTGCTCTTCTTTTTTCTTCCGAAGATCCGCTTTCGGCGAAAAGATGGCGTTGAGGCAAGGTTTGATCAATTGGATGATTCGGGCTGTACTCTGCTTTGCTCTCCGACTGGCTCTCGAACCGGGGACCAGAGAATTAACAGGCGCTAACGGTAGCTATCATTAAGCGTCGCCAGAATCTCATGTAAAAAAATAACGCGTCAGGTGGAAAAAGACCGGGGCAGAAAAACATAGGCTATCGATTCGATCCATTATGCCTCCGTGACCAGGTAGTAAGGCTCCAAAGTCCTTGACACCGCTGCCCCGCTTAGTCGCACTCATAACCAACCCACCGGCAAAACCCATGAGACAAATGACAAGAGCAAGCGCGCCGGCCTGAAGGATGGTGAATGGCGTCATCCCGAAAAGCCCCGCGCCCAATAAGGTCCCGAGCATGATTCCACCGACGAAACCTTCGATCGTTTTGTTTGGACTAACGTGCGGCGATATGGCGTGTTTACCGATTAATTTACCCACAATATATTGAAATACGTCACTTGCTTGCACGACAAGGACCAAAAACAGCATTAACTTAAAGTTTTGGCCGGATTCGCTGTATCGCGGAATTTCCAACATAAGAAGAGCGGGCACATAACTGACAAAATACACGGTGACCATCATGCCCCATTGAATTCGCGCTGCGCGATCGAGAAATTCCTGTGTTGCCCCAGCGATCGCCGCGCGGGTTTGAAGCCATATTAATGCGTAAACCGGAATGAATATGGTAAAGAGGCCATACCATTTAATGGCAACGAGAACATAGTTCACGGGGAGAATAACAAAAACCAGCCAGATCAAAATGCGATGATCCTGACGTATCGTTGGTGAAAGGGCGAAATACTCTCTTAAAGCCAGAAACGATACCAGAGCAAATAGGACGACGGAGCCGACGGGCCCAACGGTAACCGCAAGCATAAAAACGGCCACCATCACCCACCAAGCCTTAATACGCGCATTGAGGTTGGCAATGACTTCGCACCCCTTTTCGGTTGAAACACGTCGTGAGAGCGCCCAGCCTACAAGGCTAGCTATGATTAGCACGCCAAGAAGCGCGGCCAGAATAATGACAAATTGGGGATCGTGGAACAGCTTCATGGCGCCGCCAACGCCTGCAATCGCGACTGTGCGCGTGCGGTAAAATCGGCCTTTGTTTCTCCTTCCTTGAGCGTAAATCCTGATCCAAAACTTACCGTACAAAAAACAGGCACAGGAATTAATTCGCCTTTAGGCAGGACCCGATTGAGGTTATCAATATAGACCGGCACTAACACTAACCCAGGATGTTTGACCACCAGATGATAAAGGCCACTTTTGAAAGGTTGAATATTTTGACCTGTACCACGCGTGCCTTCCGGAAAGAGAATAAGGCTCTCACCTTGTGCTAGCGCTGTTTCAAGATCATGCAAAGGATCCTCATGGAATGATTCCCTGTGTCGCACCACAGGAATCGCATGAAACACGCGCTCAGCGAGGAATCGTCGCCACCATGAAGCCCACCAATAATCCTTGGCGGCTACAGGGCGGACATGCTTACGTTGTGACCGTGGAATTAGCCCCCAAATAATGAGCGTGTCCAAATGGCTCGTGTGATTAGCGTAATAGATGCGCTGCGTCGAAGGTTCAAAACTGAAGCCCCGGTTTTGGGCAACGGCGCCGGTCAGCAGCTGCATAAGACCAATGAGGATAAACTCAATTATCATGGTGGCCGGAAAGATTACGATTTAGGTGGAACGTACGACGCATTATAGTTAAGGCGCTGCCCAGTATGATTACGCCCATGGTTATGGCGAGTATTGGCAGACTGGGTAGGAATGCGGACAAAACGCTTCCCACCGTCAACGTGAACATTCGGTGCGGTTTGGCCATCGGACCGCAGAAGTCCTGTTTAAATCCGAACGAGGCGCCAAGCGCTCTCACATAAGCGGTCAGCAGGGCCAACAAAGAAGCTATCCAACCCAACTCTGGCCATCCTGCAGCATAACCGGCGGCCACGAGAAATATGACATCAGCTATCCGGTCGGGCAATTCGTTGTAAATTCCGCCGGTCGGCGTTTTTTTGCCTTCTTCTACTGCCATCAAGCCATCGAGCATGTTGGAGAGAAGACGTAACTGGATACACAGAGCGGCCAAAAGCAGCAAAATCAATCGTAAAAGTGGTCTCTCGGTATTTGAGCCCCAGTATGCTCCCGCTCCTAACAATGCCAGACCCACGCTCGCTAACGAGATCTGGTTGGGAGTGACCCCCTGTTGAACAAAGAATCGCGCGAATCTACGTGCCCAAGCCTGTTGCCGGGTTTTAAGTGGGCGACGGTCTGCATTGTCACTCATGCCTAAATGGTCTCATAACGATAGAATTTATAGTAGACGCAACGGGACTCAACGCGTTCTTTCGCGCATCCAAGTTTGTAGGCATTCCGTTTTTTACTCCCTTAGACGAGGAAGTTCCGTGCCAAATTATTTTACGCGTTTATGCGATTCATCAGACGGGAAGCTCAACTACCACTTGAATTCTTGATCAAAACTTGAATCCGGGGTCTGCCAATTAGCAGTCAGTGCGAATGATCGTTTTGCATCGGAAAAACAAGTTCGCGTCCTTCTCGCGTGGATCCCTTCTCGCGCAATTACACACTCGCCCAGAACTCGTCATTTTGCGGTACATTACAGTAGCGTGAGTCGTGCCGTACACAACCGTGAGAAATCAATACGCTAATGCAAGACCTAACCCCAATTTCCTGCTCGCCCGCGAGCGCGGAATTGCCGTCACGTCGTTCGTCGGCGGCTTCGTGTTCGATGCGTTCACGGTCAGGCGCATCGACTCCTGGTACGCGATCGGCCACCAGATCGTCTATCTCACGTTCATCACGATCGTGCTGACGAGAATGTTCTTTGAGGAAGGCGCGCCGCCGCGCGACCTCGAAAGAACGCTCGTGCTCAAGCGGTGGTATTTCCGCTACCGCATGGCGATCGTCAACTTCTGCCTCGGAACGCTGCTCAACGTGTATACGATCTTCTATTTCAAGAGCTCGTCGCTCGCGGTATCCTTCGGGTTCCTCGCGTTCCTCGTCTTTCTCTTGGTCGCCAACGAGTCCGCGCGCTTCAAGTCTCTCGGGCTGGCCTTCAAGTTCGCCCTGCTCAGCCTGTGTACTATTTCCTTCTTCGCCTACGTGGTTCCGATTCTGGTCGGTTCGATGGGACTGGTCGTGTTCCTCTTCTCGATCCTGGCCGGGTGCCTTCCCATCGTCGGGGTCAGCTGGTGGATCAGGGTTCGCGCCCCAGACCGGGTTCGGCAGGCGAGCAGGCAGATTTCCGTGCCTCTCGGTCTGGTGCTGATCGGCTTCCTCGCCTTCTATCTATTCAGGCTAATCCCGCCGGTGCCGCTCTCGATACCGTTCATCGGCGTCTATCACGACGTCGAGAAGACCGAGGAAGGCTACCGCCTGAGCCACGAGCGGCCGGCGTGGCGCTTCTGGGAGAACGGCGATCAGGAATTTCTCGCCCAGGGCGGCGACAAGATCTACGTATACTTCCGCATCTACTCTCCGACGCGCTTTTCCGACCAGGTGACGATGCGCTGGTTCTGGAAGGATGACGGGCGGGGCTGGACGCTGCAGGACGCGATACCGATCAACATCGTCGGCGGCCGCAGGGAGGGATTCCGCGGCTACGGTGTGAAGTCGAACTACCAGTTCGGCGACTGGAAGGTACAGGTCGAGACGACCGACGGGCGCGAGATCGGCCGCGTCAATTTCAAGGTCGAGACCGCACGAATCGCGCCGCGCACTTTCGAGGTCGACCTCGACTAGCGCCGCGCCAACGGACCGAAAAAAACCTAGAGACTCGGGCTTTTCCTGACTGACCGCCTCGGTTATGCGACCGGCTTGATGTTGACCGCCTGATCGCCCTTGGGGCCGGCGGTGAACTCGAACGACACCTTCTGGTTCTCCTTGAGGGTCTTGACGCCGCTGCCCTGGATCGCGTGGCATCTCCGCCGACGCGTGAGGTCTAACTAGATAGACGAAGGTTAGGCATCTGCCTGCCCATCAGGCTGAATGAGATACAAAAGCACAATGCCAAGGATTACAACAAACCGAAAAGCTGCCGCTTGACCGTTCCACTCCTTCGATTGCCACATCAGGAACCATTCTCCCCCTATAGTGATAATCCCGGTAAACCACAAGATGATTCCCAGTGTTAGTCCAGCAATCGCGGCACTCTTGGCCTGATTGAAGCGGCTTGCGTCATTTATCGAACGGAATAGATGAAATCCCCCGAGCCAGCACAAAACGGCAATTGCTGCCTCTGCCAAGATGATGATCCAGTAAAACGCGTGATATAGGAACGGAGAGTCAATAGCCCGCCACATCGCTCGATTTTCAGGAAAGGTGGTGTCCATCTTGAGCACGTGGCTAACGAATGCAAAGTTCGAGTCATAATCGGTAAGATTATTAAACACCACTAAAGAAGCAAAAAATGCGACCGCCCAAGTGAGGAAAACTTTCGATAACCGTGTGTACACTGCCCCTCCAAGCATTACATCGAGTGCCTGACAGGAAATAGACGACCTAATTGCCGGCTTATTTTACGGCAACGGCCTAGACGTCGCCTCCGACATTCAATCACGCCTTGGAGAGGATCACGCCGAGCACGATCAGCGCTCGCGTCCTGCCTCGTGCATGGTTTTCTGTATGGGAGAAAGCAAATACTCGAGGACCGTGCGGCTGCCGAGATTAATTTCGGCGGAAACCTGCATTCCCGGGCTCAGGTGATATTTCGCGCCGTCGCGCTCAAGGTACGGCGCTTTCAAGGATACGATCGTTCTAAAACCGCTCTGCGCGGAATTATCATTATTCGGATTATTCTTGTCGCTTTTTGTTGGTAGGTCGCTTGCATCGGGGCTCACCTGCAACACTTCTCCATCCAGCATGCCGTACTGCTGGAAAGGATAAGCGGTAAATTTCAATTTC
>DASPRI010000204.1:0-2179 GCA_035624535.1 Burkholderiales bacterium | reverse complement strand
CCGTAGTGCCGCTCGCGCTGCGCGGGTTGTGGGGCAGTTTTTTTTCAAGGCGCGAAGGCCCGGCGATGACTTACTGGAGCCGAATTCCGCGGCGCATCTTCTCGCGCATCAATCTGGTGGCGGGAACGCCTGTGCCGGCGCACCAAGTTACCCTCGAGCGGCTGCAGGAATTAGTATTGCAGCTGCGCGGTGATGCGTCCTGAGTTAAATTCCGGCGGGAGGCTTTAGTAGGTCACTCTTACTCGACTGCCTGCGCGGTTAAGAACATGGCTTTTTCAAGGGAAGCAAAGAAGTCCTGATAGGGCTTAGGATCTTCGACAGGCCGAATGCCGAGTTGAGCATTGGCCCGAACCAGCATTTGCGTAGTGCCGCGAGGCCTGACTGAAACAGTCATCTTCAACATATAACGATTGAATTTTGTTGCACTCACCGTGCCCAAAGTCAAATCCGCTTTATCGATCACAAAGTCTAGGTCCTGGAGCGTTGCGATCACCGTTCGCATCGTCATTTGCTTATCAGCGGTATCAAACACCCGGGACTGGTAACTGCGTTTTTGCAGCTGGGTCTGATCTCCCTCGTCCAAAACACGCGCGGGGATTGAATCACAACCTGCCAGTGCGACATTCGTCGCGATTGCAATAGCAATCAGTGTGTGTGATTTCATATCGTTTGTCCTTCGATAAATACACCTTTGGAGAGCCTCTCAAAAAACTTTTGGTAAAGCTCCGGCTCTTTCAGGGTTTCCATCAAAAAGCTTCCGTTCGACTGTTTTACGACGCGCTGGAAAGTTACTCGGACAAGGAATTCTTCGGCGGCTTTAGCCTGAGGGTTGGGTCGAATTACCAAAGATACCCGTATATTTTGAGCCACACCCCATGGGATAGGTATGCCGGTAAATGCTGCGATAATAACTTTACCAATGATTTCTCCCGTACTAGCCGCTTCTCGTGTCTTGCCGGCGGTGATTAATCCCAAGTTCGTTTCGCTTTCCTCGAGATTGAATCCCATGTCCTGCAGAACATTCGATGAAGCGGCGAGGAGATCTGCTTCCTTGACGCCGGTGTATTTTCGAGTCTCAAGCTGTCTGCGTTGCAGTTGGTCCGGGCTCACTACAAGAGCGTCCGACGGAAATGTGGCGCAACCAATGAGACTCAGAACGATGAATGTCGCAACAAGCTTTTTCATGATTAAAAGGTAGAAGCATGGTAGGCAAAGTCACGAACCTTGCCTTTGTCGTCAAACTTGATCACGATGGTCAGAGTCCGCTGGTTGGTTGCAGTCGCACCCGATTTGACACTGCCGTAAGGGAGCCCGGCGCCAACAAAATTTCCAGTAAATCCGAGAATCAGAGTAACAATCCCACCGCTACTTGAAGAATAAACCGTCTCGGTGGCCACCTTATCGTAGATCCAAACTTCTCGACGGTTCTCGTCAGTGGTCACGATGTTTGGTGATCCAAGCACTTGGGCAACTTCGGCGCCGCTCATTCCGGTCCGTATCTCCTTCTGAACCTTGCCCACGGTAACGCGGTCAGTGGAATCATCCTGGACCTGGCTTTTATGGTAGGTCGCTGTGCACGCAGCCAAACTGATTGCAAGCAGCGGCAATAACAGGTAACGCATATGGCCTCCTTTGAAACTTCTAAAAATTTATTGGTCAAGCTGGCTGCCATATTGGCCCCGACCGACATTCAATCAGGTTACTGCTCGCTTACAAATTGATTACAGATTAGGATGCAGTGCACCATAGCGTGCACCGAAACGGAGACAGCCGGAGTCAAGTGAACAATAAAAAATGACTAGCGGTGAAGGGAAAAGCTCAGGAGAGTTTTACAGACAAATTCACTTAGGAAGTATTGCCAAACAGAAATTAATGCTGCTGCACGAGCTTATCATAAACTGCTTTTGTTTCAGAAGAAGGCTCGACGCCATGAGCTCCATGCAAGGTTTTGCGACACCGATTGTAGGTCTCGAGCGCTTCCGCCCGCCGTCCCAACTGTTCGTAGCAAATCATGAGATGGCGGTAAAAACCTTCCGCCTGGTTGTCGGCATCCAGGCTTCGTTGATAACAATTAATCGCTTTTTCCCACTCTCCGGCCTGCTCCCAGTATCTTCCAATATCACTCATCGATCGAATGAATTTGTTACGCAGACGCTCCCGCGTCGTAATATACCAGGGT
>DASPRI010000214.1:0-4891 GCA_035624535.1 Burkholderiales bacterium | reverse complement strand
TCGCTGACCGTGTCGCGGCAGCCCTGCCTCCCCGCCCCTTTGGGGTTCCCTCCGTTCCTCGCCAAACTTGGCGGCTGCGCAACTCGCGCTGCGCGCTCAGACAGTGCTCGCCGACTGCTTCCAAGTCTGGCTCCGGTACTCGGCGGCTCAGAAGGGGAGAGAAAAACCTGTAAAGGCGATGCTCAATTTGTCATCGTCGCTTGGCGGCTCACAGGTGACAAAACTGTAACCTTTTGGCGCCCATTGGTGTGGCATAATAAGGTTCCGCAGTATTTTGCGCGTTCATTACGGCTTCTATGAACCGTAACCTTTCCATCGCAGCTGTTGTTTTCTTCATGCTGGCGTTGCCCGGCTGCACATCCGATGAGCTCAAGCGCGGCACGTATGAGGCGCTGTACCAAAAGCAATGCATGAATCAATCGGGAATGCCCAATTGCGATCCGGGACATAAAAGCTATGATCAATATGAGAGGGAAAGAGAAGCGGCGTTGAAGAGCGATCAATAGGCCAAGTGTGGGGCGATTCTTTTCGCGATCGTCTACAAACAAGACTATTTGGCTTCTGGCTCGCGGAATGCCTGCAGCAATTGGCGGTTTATTTGGTTTACTTCGCGGGTCAAAAGGTGGTTGGTGTGTTGTTAAGCGTTCGATGCAGGTTGCATTGATTTAATCGGGGGAGGACATCATGGAATTCATCTGGTTCATTCTGATCGGTCTGGTAGCGGGATGGCTAGCGGGGCAGCTGGTGAAGGGCGGCGGGTTTGGTGTTGTCGGAGACATCGTCGTTGGTGTGGTTGGTGCCCTGATTGGTGGTTTTGTGTTCAGCACGATGGGTGTGTCGGCGGGTGGCGGACTGATTGGGAGCCTCATCGTCGCGACAATAGGGGCCATCATCCTCATCGTCATCTTGCGTGTTGTAAAACGCGCTTAGTAGTCCCGACCGTAGTTCAATTCCCAATTCAAGTTCGCCGGTGGCAGACCGGCAGCTGGTGACTTTCTTTTGTCTCGCCAAAAGAAAGTCACCAAAGAAGAGCGCCCCGGACTCGGACTCGCGCAGCGTGGAGCGGGAAGGGGCGCAAGCTGCCGCAAGGAATATTTTGAAACGGGGCGCTATTGCTGCCGCTCCCGCACCCCAAGCTTCGCTGACCGTGTCGCGGCAGCCCCCGCTTCGCCGACTTCCTCCTGCGCCCCTCGGACAAATCGGGCGCTGCGCAACTCGCACTGCGCGCTTTAGACAGTGCTCACCGACTGCTTCCAAATTTGGCTGTGGTACTCGGCCGCTCAGAAGGGAGAAAAGCCAGGTATCGGGTGTCTATATTTGGTTAGCTGGCAATTTTTATGGTTCGCTTGATGCTTGCTCTTAGCGGTGGTATCTTTTCAAAATACGGGGTTTGCCAAGATGCTTGAGGTAGAACGCAAGTACTATTCGGAGAAAGTCGAGGAGTGGAAGCGCCTCTACCCAGGCAAGTTCGTCGTTGTAAAAGGCCGCGAGCTTGTCGGCGTGTTCCCTTCCATGGATGATGCCTTGTCTGCAGGCGGCGCCAAGTTCGGGCTTGATTCATTTCTTGTTAGACTCGTTGGCCAGGGCGAGATGGAAGTTAGCGTTCCTGCACTAGCGCTGGGACTCATAGGTGCCAATCCTCCACGTGCAAATCGCCGCTCAGGCTCAAGCGCCTGACGGCTCCACCGCCAACGTTCCTCCGTCAATCGGACTCCTGGAGCGCGGTCCGGTTGTTCAAGTCAACGTTAGCGTTGAACAGCACATCGCTCAACAACTTCTACAACAGGGCCAGGTTCTTCCAACACCTGAGTCGGGTCTTGCCTTGATCGACACAGGAGCGACAGGCACATGCATTGATGAAGCCGCCGCCCAGCGCCTCCGCCTCCCAGTTGTTGATGTGGCCACCATAGCATCTGTCTCTCACACCGCCACGCAGCAGAACGTCTACCCTATCCAAATAGAGGTGATAGGACTGCCTATCCAAATCAACGCTGCCCGCGCCATTGCAGCGCCACTTGCAGGCCAAGGGCTCCTCGTCCTCATAGGCCGTGATGTTCTACAGCACTGCACCTTGTTCTACAATGGAATTACCGGTAGCTTCACTCTTTCTATTTAAAAGTTGTTACTGCTGCCCGCCGCTCCTTCATGGCCGCTTGATTGCCGCGACGCCAGATTGAAAACATTGGAGTCAAGTCAGAAAAATCGAACATCGGGATCGCGTTTTGAATCTTAATTGTTCGATGATGAGCAAAGAGATCAAAGCAAAGATGCGGGCGTTAAGAATCAAGACTTGACCCTACTACTCCATACCAGCCAAATAATACTATTCCAATTAATACAATAAAGCTGACGACGTTTTTCATGACAGTTTTCTCCACGCAGCTCTAATTTTCTTGCAACTACCTCACGTCTTCGCGAGTGCCTGAATCTCCACTTGCCTTCGGAACTCCAGAGGTCGCGCAATTCTACTGAAAGGTTCGTTAGTACCACCCGTTCCTACGACAACGATTTTGCCATAGCCGAGGATGCGACCCATGATGCCTTGGTCCACTCCAATGGTTTCGACCTGGGCGAGAAGAAGCTCGAGCGTATGACGCTGAATCAGACCAACCTTGATGATAACGCGCTTGTTTGTGACGCCGAATTCGGAGGTTTTCACGCGGATCCAGCGGGAGAGAAACAAAAGGGCTGCGAGGATCAGGAGCACTACGCCGATTACCATCAGCATGCCTGCTGCCCTGGGGTCTGGCGAACTACGGTTCCCGGCCGATGATAACAGGAAAATCAGACCGAGCAGCCCTAGCACGACAGGGCCAAAGTAGATGATCCAGTGAAGCTTAGCTCGATACTTGACTTCTTCCCCGGGCAACAAGTTCTGGTTAATGTAACCCATGCGACCCTCCTTTTAACCAACACTCGCCAACCCGAATTTAACTACGTGTATGCAGCAATCCCACGACCAGACTTTAAGTTCGATGCCTGTGGCGATGTGGTCTCTGTTGTTTTCGCCTATGGTACAGGCTAAGCTGAAAACACAATAAAGTAAACTACAGCTGCAGCATCGGGGCCAGGTCTTGATTGTTGAATGTTGGATGGTGAACAAAGAGATCAAAGCAAAGATGAGGGCGTTTCGAGTGAAGAAAATCTTGATGTTGATCGGGTTGGCGTTTGTGATTGCCGTGTTGTACCAGGCGTACTATTCCCACACCCCATGGTTGCCAGCTGAGCTTTTTGTATATACAATTTAATTGTGGCTACCTGGGACGAAGCCAAACGCCGGAGAAACCTTAAAATTCACGGCCTCGACTTCGAAGGGTGCGAGGCAATCTGGGACAATTTCACGATCACCCGCGAGGATATCCGCCGCGCCTACGGCGAGAAACGGCTGGTGGTCTTTGGTTTGCTTGAAGGCGAGATTGTCGTGATGGTTTACGCCGAGCGCCCAACTGGTCCCCACATTATCTCATTGCGAAGAGCAGAGAAATATGAAACGCGCTATTACTTTAAAGTCGCCAAAGATTACTTCAAGTAAGCGGTTTGACCCTGATAACCCGCCGTGGTCGGAAGAGATGCTGGGACCGCCCGTGCTCAAACGCGGACGTGGGCCGCAGAAAGCTCCGACCAAGGTTCTTACCGCCATTCGCCTCGACGCTGACGTGATTGCGTTCTTTCGGGCGCATGGTCCGGGTTACCAAACCCGCATCAATGAAGTTTTGCGCAAATCGGTAGCGAAAGATCTAGCCGGCGCGTCAAGACGCAAGCGAGTGAAGCGCGCCGCCTGACCACGGCGTTAGTTTCAGTTGCAACACGCCGGTGAGGGTTATGTTATCTCAATTGATAAGCCCTTCGTGCGATTACATGGCGTTGAGCACGCAAGGCATCGGGGATCAAATCATGAATCCTGAATGCTCGATGGTGAGCAAAGAGTTCAAAGCAACAATGAGGGTAATTTGAGTGAAGAAAATCTTGATGTTGATCGGGTTGGCGTTTGTGATTGCGGTGTTGTACCAGGCGTACTACTCCTATACCCCATTGCAAGACATTCCGGGCAAGATTGTGAATAGTGTCGTGAACTTCGGAAAAGATGCAGGACGAATAATTTCAGGTGAAGCGACATTGCACGGACACGAAATAGGCGGCTCTTGCTCAATTGGGTTCGATTGCAAGGGATACCGGGGTCCCGCCCGGGGCGGAGTGACCTGCTGCCAAGGCAAGTGCGCGACATTGCGCAAGGATTATCTGGGCGTTTATTCATGTCCGGCTCAATGCAGGTCCGGGCCCGCCGCAACTCCGGGGACATGCTAAGAAAACAGACGATGCTTTGCGCTTCATACGGTTGCAAAAACGTAAATGCGTTGATAGTTAGTCTGCAGCATGACAAAATCATGTTGAATTTGGCGTAATTAATTACACCTTTTCGGGTACAAATATCTAGTTGGTCGGCAGTATTTGCGGAGATCCACAATCGTCGAGGCAACATATGGAAATTGTGGGCTACCATTGAGAAGATATGGTCATGAGTAAAATTTGCCCTGTCACTCCTGGCGCGTGGCGCGCCAGGATCGTCGATACCGCAATAGTCAGCCTGTGTGCTTGCCTGCTGTTCAGTGCGCCGGTCCGAGCCGAAACTAAGTTGCCTCCCGTCGAGGAACTTCTCAAAGACTTGAAATTTACAACGGGAGATCTGGAACGTGCGAAAGAAGGCAAGATCGTCGAGCGATCTGTAAGCGAAGGATCCGAACGGTCCCTCTCGATCGGCCTCGCCCTGCTGATCAAGGCCAAGCCTGAGGAAATCGCCAAGCTGTATCGAGAAACGCAGGATGTAGAATCGGTCAAGGCTTTCAAGGTGCGCGCCACGATTCCTGGAGCAGGGACGCTCGAGGATTTCGCG
>DASPRI010000191.1:0-27030 GCA_035624535.1 Burkholderiales bacterium | reverse complement strand
AGCGGTAGGCGTCATTGGTTTCCTGCTCACGCTTCTCGGCGGGGGCCGTGGCTGGTACGGAGGCTGGCCCGGCGGTTACAGCGGCGGCGGTTTTGGAAGTGGAGGATCGGGCGGGGGCGGATTCAGCGGTGGAGGAGGCGGATTTGGTGGCGGCGGCGCCTCCGGGAGCTGGTGATGTGAAACTAAAGCGAATTTTAAAACATCTTTTTGCCGGTCACCTTGCGGTGATGCGTGTATTACCGCCGCGTGCCATGCGCAGCATCGAGCTTGCGATTCATAAGAGTGAATCCATGCACGGTGGACAGATCCGCTTCGCGGTTGAGCCGGCCCTGAATATCGCGGCGCTGCTGCATGAACAGAGTGCCCGGCAACGCGCGATCGAGGTATTTTCGCAATTAAAGGTGTGGGACACGGAACACAACAATGGTGTGCTGATTTATCTGTTGCTCGCCGACCGAGACGTGGAAATTGTCGCAGATCGCGGAATACACGCGAGGCTGGGAACTGCGGGCTGGGAACCCATATGCCATGAAATGGAACAGGCATTCCGCCAAGGGCGCTTTGAAGAAGGAGTCATCGCTGGGATCAAGGCAGTAGCAGGCCACCTCGGGCGGCACTACCCGGCGACGCGATCCAACGAGCTTCCCGATAAACCGGTGCTGCTGTAAAAGCGCGCCCGGGAATTGCAAACGCATCAAGTCTCAACCGTATCGCGCGCGTGCCTGCGGTAAAGATAGGTCATTGTTCCGCAGATGAACAAGCCGAAAATAACCATCACGGTAAAAATGGAAAATCCCAATTTCGATAGCAATGCGTAAACACCCAGCATCGCCAGAATGCTGAGATTTTCGTTGAAATTCTGTACCGCTATGGAATGGCCGGCTCCCATCAGTAAATGTCCGCGGTGCTGCAGCAGCGCATTCATAGGCACAACGAAAAGGCCGGACATCGCCCCTATTAAGACCAACATCGCCAATGCCAGATACACGTTGGCAATGTAGGTGGTAAGTATCACAGCGATCCCCATCGCAATCCCGACCGGCAGCACGCGCACCGATTTTTCAAGCTTGACGTATTTCGCGGCTATCACCGCGCCCACGGCAATGCCGACCGCAAACACCGCAGTAAGCCGCGTCGCTCTTTCAAGATCAAATTTAAACGCCGCTGCGGCCCAGGCGAGTATGATAAGCCGCAATGCCACGCCCACGCCCCAGAACAGAGTGGTAACCGCCAAAGACACTTGACCCAGGGGATCGCGCCACAGCAGTCGAAAGCAATCCCAGAAGTTTTGCAGAATATAGAACGGGTTTTTCTTTGGCAGTTTGTGGTCGAAAGCGACTTTGGGAATGTATAGATTGAATGCTGCGGCGACGACGTACAGCCCGAGAACCACAGAGATGGCAAATTCAGGAGGCGTGTTAATCCCGGATTCGAATCCCGGTATATCGAACAGTCCCAGATAGTAATTGGCAATTTGCGGATTCACCAGGAAGCTGCCCAGGATTGCGCCCAGGATAATTGCGGCAACCGTGAGGCCCTCCATCCAGCCGTTCGCCAGCACCAGTTTATGCGGCGGCAGATACTCGGTGAGAATGCCGTATTTCGCCGGCGAGTACATGGCGGCGCCGATGCCGACCACGCCGTAGGCGTAAAAAGGATGTACTCCGATGAGCATTGCCAGGCAGCCTGCGGATTTTACTGCGTTGCTGATGAACATTACGGTGCCCTTGGGCAGAGAGTCTGCGAACGGGCCGACAAAAGGGGCAAGCGCGATGTAAGAAAAAACGAAGAACTGATTTAGTACTGGCTGTTGCCAGCCTGGGGCGTCCATTTGCATGAGCAGAGCAATCGCCGCAAACAGGAGCGCATTATCGGCTAAGGCAGAAAAAAATTGCGCCGCAAGTATGATGTAGAAGCCGAGCTTCATCCTTTAGAATTTGTTATGCGGATATAATTTTTATATGACCGAGCGGCGACAATAAGTTTAATTTTGGCAGCTTTATAACATGAAACCACGAATACCGCCATGTATTTGCCTTGGGCGCCATCGGAAGTTGCCGTATTATGTTTGAATAGCGCGTGGCGCTGCGCGATGTAAAATTACAAGCCATTTATGTCTCGTCCGCTTCAGGTCCGGATCAACCTCTCAGCGCTGCAGAATAATCTCGCCGTGGCGAAACGGCACGCTCCCAATTCGCGCATCATGGCAGTGATTAAAGCGAATGCATATGGCCATGGCTTGCTGCGGGCGGCGCGCGGTCTTTCCGGCGCCGATGGATTCGCGGTCATAGAACTTAATGATGCAGTGGCATTGCGCGATGCGGGATGGCAGCAAAAAATTTTGCTGCTCAACGGATATTACGGGGTCGAAGAACTGCCGGTCATTGCTGAGCACAGGCTAGCGGCGGTCATTCACAATCAGCAGCAAATCGAAATGTTGGCATCGGTTTCCTCGGAAAGGAAGTTCGAGGTGTTTGTGAAATTCAATACCGGGATGAACCGTCTCGGGTTCCGGCCGGAAACCGCCAACGCCGTCCTCGCGCAGCTCAAGAACAGTGGGCAAGTAGGCGGTATCACGCTAATGACACATTTCGCATTTGCCGATGTTAAGGAAGGCATAGCCGAGCAGCTAGAACGATTCAACGGTTTCGCCGTGAACGCCAAACTGCCCAGAAGTCTGGCAAATTCAGCGGCGCTGCTGCGCTATCCGGAATCCCACGCTGATTGGGCACGCCCCGGGATCATGCTTTATGGCTCATCGCCGTACGGCGACGTGGGCGCCAAGGAATTGGGATTGCAGCCGGTGATGACGCTAGCAAGTCGCATCATTGCCACGCAGGAAATACAAGCGGGAGAACGCGTGGGTTACACCGGCGTTTTCACCGCCGAAAAACGTATGAAAATCGGCATCGTAGCCTGTGGCTACGCCGACGGCTTCCCGCGCCATGCGCGCACCGGCACCCCGGTAAACGTCAACGGCACGATTACCCGTACCCTGGGACGGATTTCTATGGACATGCTTTGCGTGGATGTAAGCGAAGTTCCCGGCGCCACGGTCGGGACCCCGGTGACGCTCTGGGGCGAAGGCAACGCAGTCGAAGACGTGGCGCGGGCCGCTGGCACCGTGAGCTACGAATTATTCACCAAATTGAATTCCCGCGTGCCGGTCATCGAAACCAATGGCTAAGCCAAAATCCATTTATGTCTGCACCGAATGTGGCGGGCAAACGCCGAAATGGCAGGGGCAGTGCCCACATTGCTCGGCGTGGAATTCCTTGGTCGAGACAGTGGTGGAAGCGGTTTCCAGGAACCGCTTTGCGTCCATCGCACCGAGCAAACTGCAATCTTTGGGCGATGTGGAAGCGCAAGAATTGCCTCGCCAGTCCACCGGAATAGCAGAATTTGACCGCGTGTTGGGGGGTGGCCTGGTGCACGGTGCCGTGGTGCTCTTGGGCGGCGATCCGGGCATCGGCAAATCAACTCTGTTACTGCAGGCGCTGTGCCATATGGGCGCACAGCGCAGTGTGCTGTACGTGAGCGGCGAAGAATCCGCGCAGCAGATCGCGCTGCGCGCGCGGCGCCTGGCGCTGGACGCCAGACCGCTGCAACTGCTCGCGGAAATTCAGCTGGAGAAAATCCTCGCCACCTTAAGTTCACAAAAGCCCGAAGTAGCCGTGATGGATTCAATTCAAACCCTATATTCCGAAGCACTGCAATCTGCACCGGGGTCAGTGGCACAAGTGCGCGAGTGCGCGGCGCAACTTGCCCGCTATGCCAAGCAAAGCGATACAGCGGTCATTTTTATCGGGCACGTGACCAAGGAGGGGACCCTGGCTGGCCCGCGAGTGCTGGAACACATTGTGGATACGGTGTTGTATTTTGAAGGCGATAGCCACTCCAGTTTCCGCTTGATCCGGGCGGTGAAGAACCGCTTCGGGGCAGTCAATGAACTCGGGGTGTTCGCCATGACCGAGAAAGGATTGAGGGGCGTTAACAATCCGTCGGCGCTGTTTCTTTCGCAACACGGACAAGAGGTTGCAGGTTCGTGCGTGCTGGTGACCCAGGAGGGCACGCGGCCACTGTTGGTTGAAATACAGGCGCTGGTTGACGACGCGCATGCTCCGAATCCCCGGCGTCTCACCGTAGGACTCGAACAAAACCGTCTGGCAATGCTGCTTGCGGTACTGCACCGCCATGCCGGTATTGCATGTTTCGATCAGGATGTTTTCGTCAACGCCGTCGGCGGAGTGAAAATTACGGAGCCGGCGGCAGATTTAGCGGTATTGCTGGCCATCGTTTCATCGCTTAGAAACAGGCCGCTATCGCACAAACTGGTGGTCTTTGGCGAAGTGGGACTGGCCGGGGAAATCCGTCCGGTGCAACGCGGTCAGGAGCGACTCAAGGAGGCGGCCAAGCTCGGTTTCGGGCAGGCGCTGATTCCCAGGGCCAACAAGCCGAAGCATCCGATTGACGGCATTGAAGTCACCGCAGTAGATAGAGTGGAAGAGGCGGTATCCAAAATACACTAGTTTCAAAGTCCTCCGGCAACCGTTGCTATTCACGGGGCAAGGGGGTAAATTCGCTCCAAGCTGTTCACTCGTCAAGACATTTATTTTTCGCATTTAGCCTAACGAGGGCCCCATGGCTCGAATCAATCCGTACAACTCCGATTTGGATAAGAATGCCGCTAATTACACGCCGCTCTCGCCACTGAGTTTTCTAGAGCGCACGGCTTATGTTTATCCCAAGCGTATCGCTGCTATCCATGGCGAGCGCGGCTTTACCTGGGCTGAAACCTATACGCGTTGCCGACGCTTGGCCTCGGCACTCGCGAAGCAGGGCATAAGCACGGGAGACACGGTGGCTGTGATGTTGCCCAACATTCCTCAGATGCTGGAAGCGCATTTCGGCGTACCGATGACCGGCGCGGTGTTAAACACGTTAAACACCCGGTTGGACCCCGAGGCGCTCGCTTTTATGCTCAAGCACGGCGAGGCGAAAGTGCTGATAACCGACCGCGAGTTTTCCGCGACTATCGCCAAGGCGCTCGCCATGCTTGAAAAAACGCCACTGGTGATCGACGTCGACGATCCGGAATTCAAAGGCGGAAATCTTTTGGGCGAACTGGAATACGAAGCGTTTTTGCATAGCGGCGATCCGGATTTTGCTTGGTCGCTTCCCGAAGACGAGTGGGATGCGATATCCCTCAACTATACTTCCGGAACCACCGGTAATCCCAAGGGAGTCGTCTACCATCATCGCGGCGCGTATCTCAACGCCGTGAGCAACATCATAGATTGGGGGATGCCGCGCCATTCTGTCTATCTATGGACGCTGCCCATGTTCCACTGCAATGGTTGGTGTTTTCCCTGGAGCATGGCGGCGATTGCGGGAACGAATGTGTGCCTGCGCCGCGTGGACGCCAAGCTCATACTCGATGCCATTCGCCGCCATAAGGTGACGCATTATTGCGGCGCGCCCATCGTGCACAGCATGTTGATTAATGCCCCAGCCGAGTTAAAGACCGGAATCAACCACACGGTCAGCGGCCTGGTTGCGGCAGCATCACCGCCGGCTGCGATGATCGAGGGCATGGAACGCCTGGGCTTCAACCTCACGCACGTCTACGGCCTCACTGAAACGTATGGCCCGGCGTCGGTCTGTTCCAAGCATCCGGAATGGGAAAATCTGGATATTTCCGCGCGCACTGAACGCAACGGCAGGCAAGGCGTGCGTTACACCATGCAGGAAGGGATGACGGTGATGGAGCCTGTGAACATGCAATCCGTCCCGTGGGATGGGCAGACCATGGGTGAAATCATGTTCCGCGGCAACATTACCATGAAAGGGTATCTCAAAAACCCGAAGGCGAGTGTGGAAGCCTTTAAAGGCGGGTGGTTCCATTCCGGCGATCTCGCGGTCATGCAGGCCGATGGCTACGTGAAAATCAAGGATCGCTCGAAAGACATTATTATTTCCGGCGGGGAAAATATTTCCTCGTTGGAGGTGGAGGACATGCTCTACCGGCACCCGGCAGTTCTGGCGGCTGCGGTGGTGGCCCAGCCTGATCCGAAATGGGGCGAAATGCCATGTGCTTTTGTAGAACTCAAGGAAGGCACGAACGTAACAGAAAAGGAAATTATCGAGCATTGTCGCAGCAACATGGCGCACTTCAAGGTGCCCAAGAAAGTGATTTTTGGCGTGCTTCCCAAGACCTCGACCGGTAAAATACAGAAATTCATGTTGCGCGAGCGCGCCAAGTCCGCTTCCGCGATCGAGTAATAGCTGCGGTGAGTAGCGTTGCCAGCGCAGCTGTCCGCCGCTGCAACGAGGAGTAAGGATTATGACGACATGGCTGTGGGTACTCGCGGTCTTGGCGCTGGCCTTGGGGCTGGCCTACCATCGCACCCCGGGATGGTTGTGGAGCGCCGGTACCCTTGCCTTCGCTGTGGCAACCATCAATGCAGTTCCCGCATTAAGTGTGCTGCTGTGGATCGCATTCGCAATTTCACTCACACTTAACCTCCCTTTTGTGCGCTCGAGGCTGATCAGCGAGCGGCTGCTTTACACATTCAAGAAAACGCTGCCGCAGGTTTCCCAAACCGAACGGGAGGCCTTGGAGGCCGGCACGGTATGGTGGGATGGCGAACTGTTCAGCGGCAGTCCCAAGTGGAAGAAGTTGCTGGCGGTGCCAAAGCCGCAGCTTACTCAGGAAGAACAGGCGTTTCTCGACGGGCCAACTGAGCAGTTGTGCGCGATGCTGGATGAATGGCGGATCACGCATGAGCTCTACGATTTGCCTGCTGACGTCTGGCAGTTCATTAAGGACCAGGGATTTTTTGGAATGATCATCTCCAAGCAATACGGGGGCAAAGGATTTTCGGCTTTGGCGCATTCCGCGGTGATAACCAAGCTCGCGTCGCGCAGTGCCACGGCGACGGTTTCAGTGCAAGTTCCCAACTCCCTAGGTCCGGCGGAACTGCTCTTGCATTACGGCACCGAGGCGCAAAAAAATCATTATCTGCCGCGTCTCGCGCGTGGGCAGGAACTTCCATGCTTTGCGCTGACCGGACCCGAGGCCGGTTCGGATGCAGGTTCGATTCCCGATTACGGCATCGTGTGCCGCGGAGAATTTCAAGGAAAGCAAGACGTCCTGGGAATCCGCGTCACCTGGGAAAAACGTTACATCACGCTCGGTCCGGTGGCGACTTTGCTCGGGCTGGCATTCAAGCTATATGATCCCGACCATTTGCTTGGCGGGAATGAAGAGGTCGGCATCACGCTGGCGCTGATACCGACCGATACGCCGGGCGTGAACATCGGGCGCCGCCACTTTCCGCTCAATGCGGTATTTCAGAACGGGCCTAACTCCGGCAAGGACGTGTTTATTCCCATGGATTGGGTGATCGGCGGAGTTGAAGGTGTCGGCCACGGCTGGCGCATGCTCATGAACTGCCTGGCAGCCGGGCGCTCGATCTCCTTGCCGGCGAGCAGCACCGGCATGACCAAGCTTGCAACGCGCGCTACCGGCGCCTATGCGCGGGTGAGAGTGCAATTCAGAACCCCGATTGGCAAATTCGAAGGGGTGGAGGAAGCGCTGGCGCGCATCGGTGGCAACGCCTACCTGATGGATGCGGCGCGCGTCATGACCGCGGGCGCGCTGGATCTCGGCGAGAAACCTGCAGTGATATCGGCCATTGTCAAATACCATCTTACTGAGCGCGGACGCCAGGTCATCAACGACGCGATGGATGTACATGGCGGCAAGGGCATCTGCATGGGCCCTGCAAATTATCTCGCGCGCGCCTACGAGCAAGTTCCAATCAGCATTACCGTGGAAGGCGCGAATATCCTGACGCGCGGCATGATCATCTTCGGGCAGGGAGCGATCCGCTGCCACCCCTACCTGTTGCAGGAAATCGCTGCCGCAAATAATCCGGATGTCGAAGTGGCGCTGGGTCAATTTGACTCTGCACTGTTCGGGCATATGCGCTTTACGTTAAGCAACGCCGTGCGCTCGCTGTTTTTGGGATTGACCGGTGCGCGGCTCACAGTGGTTCCCAGAGCGCCGGATACTGAACGCTATTTCCAGCAACTGACACGCATGAGCGCCGCGTTTGCACTGGTAGCGGATGTGGCATTGTTGGTACTCGGGGGAAGACTGAAACGCAAGGAAAAACTTTCGGCGCGGCTCGGTGACGTGTTGAGCCTGCTTTACCTTTGTTCCGCAGTATTGAAGCGCTACGAAGACGAGGGCGGGCAGCGTGCCGACTTGCCTTTGCTTCACTGGTCTTTGCAGGATGCGCTGTGGCGCATGCAGGACGCCATCAGCGGGGTACTCGATAACTTTCCCATCAAAGCCTGGGCATGGCTGCTGCGGCGCATGGTATTTCCTTTGGGCAAAACCTTCAGTCCGCCGAGCGATAAGCTGGGCTGGCAAGTCGCGAGTCTACTGCTTGAGCCTTCTGCCACTCGCGACAGATTGACGGCGGGGATCTATGTTCCAGACAACGAGGCGGACCCGATCGGGCGCCTCGATATCGCGCTACAGAGCGTAATTGCAGCTGAAGCCATTGAAGCTAAAATTCGGGAAGCAGTTAAAGCGGAACGCATCGCCGGCAAGACAAGCGAGGAAACCGCGGCCCAGGCCGTACGGGAAGGCATCATCGGCACGGCCGAAATGGAATTGTTGGCGAAAGCGCAGGCACTGCGCCGCGAAGTCATCATGGTAGACGATTTTCCGCCCGATTTCGGCAAGGGCATGTCCTCGAAACTAACGAACGCGCAACGGGAAGCGCTATCTGGGGGCAGGAAAACCGCTTGATGCGGATGTATCAACCGGTACCACGGCTGCTGCGGTCGAAAAGCAGTGATGCAGGCCATGCCGCTTGAAGGCAAAACCATATTCATCACCGGCGCTTCGCGAGGAACTGGCACCATTCGGCATCGCAGTCAATTCCCTGTGGCCGCGCACGGCCATTGCCGCTGCCGCGATCGAAGCCTATTTCCCCGACGAAGTTTTCAAGGCGAGCCACAAGCCGCAGATCATGGCCGATGCCGCTTGTGTGATTCTCAGCAGCGACAGCCGCAGCACGACTGGGAATGTCTTTATTGATGAGGAGGTTTTGCGCGGTGTGAATGTTTCCGATTTTGCGCAGTATGCCGTCACGCCAGGCGCTAAGCTCGCGACTGATTTGTTTGTCGATTAGAATATCATGCCGAAAAATTTCGGGATCTTGAGAGCTTGAATCAAAATTTTGTGGAAACGGACGTCATTCCGGTCGCAACTGCGGGTACTTTAAGCGGGCTTTTCCTCGAGCGCGTCAGGCGCACGCCGCATGCTGTTGCCTACCGCGAGTTTAATCAGCAGCACGGAAATTGGCGCGATTACACTTGGGAACAGATACACCGCCAGATTGTACGCTGGCAGGCCGCGTTAAGAGGCGAAGCGCTGGTATCCGGTGACAGAGTGGCCATGATGCTGCGCAATGGAACCGACTGGGTGATCGTGGATCAGGCGGCCTTGGGTTTGGGACTGGTCGTGGTGCCGCTACACATCGTAGATCGCCCGGACAACGTGGCGTATATCCTGAAGGATGCGGGTATCAAATTACTGCTTCTGGAAACCCGCGAGCTATGGAAACAGCTTGAAGCAGTGCGGGAGGAATGGGAAGCCTGCGGACTGCAGCGTATTTTGGTGCTGAATGGAATCGATGCAGTTGACCGAAATGACCCGTGCCTGGCGGCAGTGCAAGACTGGCTTCCCGAAGAAGGTGCGGAGGAGATGGAAGTTCGGGGGAAATCCGGCGACCTTGCCACCATCGTCTACACGTCCGGCACCACCGGGCGGCCCAAAGGCGTGATGTTGAGTCATCTAAATGTATTGTCAGATGTATACGATTCGCTACAAACCTTGCAGCTACCGCACGATTCGCTATTCTTGTCATTCCTGCCGCTTTCGCATACCTTCGAGCGTACCGTCGGCTATTATCTGGCGGTCATGGCGGGCAGTACGGTTGCTTATGCGCGTTCTGTACCGCTGTTGTCAGAAGACCTGCAAAGCATCCGGCCCACCGTTTTGGTTTCCGTGCCGCGCGTCTACGAAAGGATCCATGCGGCCATCAAGGCCAACTTGCAGGAGGGCTCTGCGTTCAGACGGCGACTATTTGATTTGACCGTGGCGGTCGGCTGGAGCCGCTTCCAGTACCTGCAAAAGCGCGGACCATGGCGAATTGCGCATTTGTTGTGGCCATTATTAAACCATCTGGTGGCAAGCAAAATGGCGGCAAGATTGGGGGGCAGGTTGCGGATCGCGTTAAGCGGCGGCGCCGCTCTGTCGCCCGAAACCTCGAAAGTCTTTGTCTCGATGGGGCTGCCGATTTTGCAAGGCTATGGCTTAACCGAAACCAGCCCGGTAGTGTGTGTGAACCGGATTCATGATAATGTTCCGGCGAGCATCGGGCCTCCCATTCCAAATGTCGAGGTGCGCATTGGTGAAAACAATGCCTTGCTGGTGAAAGGCCCGATCGTCATGCTCGGTTATTGGAAAAATCCTGAAGCCACCAACGCGATGATCCAGCCTGACGGTTGGCTGAATACCGGCGACACCGCGCGACTCGATGATTCGGGCAAGGTCTATATTACCGGGCGATTGAAGGAAATCATCGTCATGTCGAATGGCGAAAAGATACCGCCGTTCGACATGGAAGCAGCCATAGCTCGCGATTCTCTGTTTGAACAGATCATGGTGATCGGGGAGGCGCGCCCTTATCTTGCCGTGCTTGGGGTGCTGAACGAAGTGCAATGGAAGAAAGTTGCAACAGAGTCCGGCATTGATCCGCTGGCGCCGGACATATTGCATAGCGAGATTGTTGAACAGCTGGTGCTCAAGCGCATATCGCAGCAGCTGCGGGATTTCCCCGGCTATGCGCAGGTACGCCGGGCGGCGCTCACGCTTCAGCAGTGGACCATTGATAACGGACTGCTTACGCCCACCATGAAGCTACGACGCCTGAAGGTAATGGAACTTTACGAAACCCAGATAGCCAAGCTTTATGAAGGACACTAAATGATGGCCGAAATCGAAAAAGTTGCGCTCCCGCGCGATAAGCAGCCCGCGTTACGGCTGGTGCCCATGCCTTCCGATGCGAACCCCGTCGGGGACATCTTCGGAGGTTGGATCATGTCGCAGGTGGATATCGCAGGAAGCATACCGGCTATACGCCGCGCGCGGGGACGTGTGGCGACGGTGGCGGTGAACGCATTTTCTTTCAAGCAGCCGGTGTTTGTAGGTGACCTGGTAAGCCTGTACGCGGATATCGTACGCGTCGGACGCACTTCTATCACGGTAGATGTGGAAGTGTTTGCGCAGCGTGGCCCGCTGGACATCGACTGCGTAAAGGTAACTGAAGCGACGCTGACCTACGTGGCAGTGGACGGAGACCGAAAGCCTCGTGTCGTCCCTCCGGAGTGAGGTCGGGATCCTTCGCCGGTTGACCAGCAGACAAAATTAAGATGTCTGCGGATTTCGGCTAGTTTTTTGTCGAGACCCTTGTATAAGGATTCAAACATGAAAAAAACGGGTTTTTTATGTACATCGATAACTGCCGGGATGGGTGCCCTTTTTTGTGGATTAGCCGGCAGTGCCTTGGCTGCAGGTTTCGCCTTGAATGAACAAAGCGCCAGCGACATGGGTGTGGCTTTTGCCGGCGGCGCGGCGAGCGGCGAAGACGCGAGCACGGTCTTTTACAATCCTGCAGCCATGGTCCTTATTTCAGGGACCCAGTTGTCGGTGGGCGTTCACGGCGTCATGCCTGATCTGACATTTAACAACCAGGGTTCGTTTACCGCCGGTGGTGCGCTGACCGGGGGAGACGGCGGTGGCGCGGCCAAGGGGGTGGTAGTTCCCAATTTTTACCTCGTCACTGATATCTCGCCCAACATCAAGTACGGTTTTGGCGTAAGCTCGCCGTTCGGCTTGCAGACCGAGTACAACGGCACTTGGGTGGGGCGCTACCAGGCATTGAAGAGCCAGCTCGAGACCTTCGATCTCAACCCCAGCCTGGCGTTTAAAGTGAATGATCGAATATCGTGGGGCGCAGGTTTCAACGCCCAATACATCAATGCGTCTCTGAGCAAGGCTATCGATTTTGGTTTGCTTAGCGGCGGTGTGCCGCAATCTGCGGATGGCGCAGTCGAAGCCGCTGGCAACAGCTGGGCCTACGGCTACAATCTTGGCGTGCTTTTTCAGCTTCCCACTTCAACCCGGGTCGGAATCGCTTATCGCTCAAAGATTCACCAGACCTTGGTGGGGAGCGCGACTTTCAGCAATGTGCCTGCTTCGTTGATTGGCGATCCGCGTTTTTTCAACGGCAAAATGACAGCCGCGGTAACACTGCCGGACTCGGTTTCCTTGAGCCTGGTTCAGAAAATCGCTGACAAATGGGAATTGATGAGCGACCTAACCTTTACCCGTTGGAGCTATTTTAATCAGCTCGCATTGGTCTTTGCGGACGGGCGAAGCAGCGTTACCCCGGAAAACTGGCGCAACACATTCCGCGGCTCGCTGGGCGCGACCTACCGGTTCAGCGATCAACTGAAGCTGCGGGGCGGAATCGGCTTCGACCAAAGCCCAGTGCGGACCGGATATCGCACTGCGGCGATCCCGGACAGCCACCGCAAAATACTTGCCACTGGATTGAATTACAAATATTCCAAAGCCGACTCGCTGGATTTTGCGTACCAGCACTTGTTCTTCAACGATGGCGGTATTGCTAACAACCAGTTGCAGTCTGGCGGCGGGTTTCTGATCGGCACATATAATATCGATGCAAATATTCTAAGCCTGCAGTACAACCACGAATTTTAAGTAGCGAGCCTCGGTGCGGGAACGATTAATGTCACTGGAACTGCCTCATATCGTGCGAAATGCAGCAGTGTTGGGAGCGGGCGTCATGGGCTCGCAGATTGCCGCGCATCTGGCGAACGCAAGTATCGAGCTGATGTTATTTGAGCTGGCGGCAAAAGAAGGCAGCCCGAATGCCAACGTAAAAAAAGCACTGGACAATTTGAGCAAGCTCGAACCGAGCCCGCTATCCGTGCCTGCCCGGGCTTGTTTTATCCGTCCGGCCAATTACGACCAGAATCTGGAATTGCTCCGCGAGTGCGACATCGTGATTGAAGCGATATCCGAACGCATGGACTGGAAAGTGGATTTGTACCGGAAAATCGTTCCGCATCTCGGTGAGCGGACAATTTTTGCCAGCAATACCTCCGGTCTGTCGATTAACCAATTGGCCCAGGCATTGCCGGAACCGATCCGCCACCGCTTCTGTGGAGTGCATTTTTTCAACCCGCCGCGTTATATGCATTTGGTTGAACTCATTCCTGGGGAAACGACTGACCCGCGGCTGCTGGATTGGCTGGAAACATTCCTGGTCACGACTCTCGGCAAAGGCGTGATCCGGGCAAAGGACACTCCGAATTTCATCGCCAACCGCGTCGGCGTTTTCGGAATGCTGGCAACGATGCACTACGCTCAAAAATACGGACTGGGATTCGATGTGGTCGATGCGCTCACGGGCCCACTCGTCGGGCGCCCGAAAAGCGCCACCTTCCGCACCGCAGATCTGGTCGGGCTGGATACGCTCGTGCACGTGGTAGACACCCTGCGGAATGCACTGCCTGATGACCCATGGCACAGGTATTATCAAATCCCGGAGTGGCTGAAGAACCTCGTGGCCAGCGGGGCGCTCGGGCAAAAAACCAAGGCTGGCATATATCGCAAGGTGGGCAAGGACATTCATGTCCTGGATCCGGCCAAAGGCAATTACCGGCTGGCGACCGGGTCCGCCGAGGAAAAAATCCGTCAAATTCTGAAAAGCAAAAGCGCGGAAGAAAGATTCGCGCAGCTTTACGCAAATCCCGATCCGCAAGCGCAGTTCCTGTGGGCGATTTTTCGTGAGGCATTTCATTACTGTGCAGTGCACTTGGAAAGCATCGCGGAGAACGCGCGGGACGTCGATTTTGCACTTCGCTGGGGATTCGGCTGGCAGCACGGTCCTTTCGAGACCTGGCAAGCGGCAGGTTGGGGCCAGATCGCCAACCGGATTCGTGAGGATATCGCTGCGCGCAAGACCCTGGTTTCCGCGCCTTTGCCTGAATGGGTTTCGCAACTTGTATCCACTGGGGTACATGGATCGAAAGGATCGTATTCACCCCGGCAAAAAATTTTCCAGCCGCGTTCCGGCCTCCCGGTGTACCGTCGACAGCTTTTCCCCGATTCGCTGCTGGATGAAGAGCAAAAGTACGGCGCTACGATATTCGAAACGGACGCCGTGCGTCTGTGGCACACCGGGGACGACATTGCGATTCTCAGCTTCAAGACCAAAATGCACACCATTGACGGCGAGGTATTGGATGGTGTGCTGCGCGCAATTGCCGAAGCCGAGCGCAACAGCCAGGGGCTCATCATCTGGCAAACTGGAGCGCCGTTTTCTCTTGGCGCGAATTTAACGAAAATGACGGCGGCCAGGATTGGAGAAAAGCCTACGGCGTTCGGCACCATGCTAAAGGAGGCCACGCGCACCGCATCGTCGCTGGTTCTAAAAGCCGCGCACCGGTTAAACCTCGCAGATACGCTGATGGCCAGTAAACTGGACCAGATTGAAGCTGCGGTGATGCAACTACAGAAAACGAGCCTGGCGCTGAAGTACTCGGCCATCCCGACGGTAGCGGCGGTACACGGAATGGCGCTCGGCGGAGGCTGTGAGTTAATCATGCATTGCGATCGCACAGTCGCGGCGCTTGAAAGTTATATCGGATTGGTGGAAGCCGGTGTGGGATTGCTGCCCGGTGGCGGAGGCAGCAAGGAACTGGCCTTGCGGGCCGCATCGGATGCCAAAGGCGGCAATCTCTTTCCGTTTCTGCAAAAATACTTTGAAGCTGTAGCCACGGCCCAAGTCAGCAAGAGCGCAGAACAGGCGAAGGAAATCGGTTATCTTCGCAGTTGCGACAAGGTGGTCATGAACCGGTTCGAAGTCCTGTACGTCGCCAAGGCCGAAGTGCGGGCGCTGGCGGAAGCGGGCTACCGTCAGCCGCTCAAGGCAGTGAACATTCCAGTCGCGGGGAGGAGCGCGATCGCCACCTTAAAAATGGCGATGGAAAACATGCTTGCGGGTGGGTTTATTTCCGAGCATGATTATTTGATTGGATCGAAAATTGCGCACGTGCTTTGCGGGGGAGACGTCGAAGCCGGCAGCCTAGTGGATGAGCAGTGGTTTCTGGATTTGGAGAGGGCAGCGTTCATCGAGCTGTTGGCCACCGAAAAAACACAGGCGCGCATCGAATACACCCTGAAAACCGGCAAACCGTTAAGGAACTAGGAGAATGACCGTGGCTAAACAAGTCCAGGATGCTTACATCGTCGCCGCAACACGTAGTCCTGTCGGTAAGGCGCCGAACGGTATGCTCAGGAATGTTCGCCCGGATGACATGCTGGCGCATGTCTTGAGAAGCGCGCTTGCACAATGTCCGGGCCTCGATCCCGGCACCGTTGACGATGTCATCGTCGGATGCGCGATGCCGGAAGCTGAGCAGGGTATGAACGTCGCGCGCATCGGGCTGCTGCTTGCGGGTCTGCCCAAGCGGGTACCGGGAATGACGGTCAACCGTTTTTGCTCGTCCGGCTTGCAGTCGGTGGCGCTTGCCGCCGACCGCATAAGACTGGGCGAAGCCGAGGTGATGATCGCAGCGGGTACTGAAAGCATGAGCATGATTCCGATGGGCGGAAATAAAATTTCCATCAATCCTGCAATTTTTACCGATGAAAACATCGGCATCGCGTACGGCATGGGCATTACGGCAGAGAAAGTGGCGAGTCAATGGAAAGTGAGCCGGCAGAAACAAGATGAATTCGCGCTGGAAAGCCATCAGCGCGCGGTGAAGGCGATAGACACCGGCGAATTTCAACAGGAAATCGCGCCTTACTCCATGACTGAAATCGTGCCCAATCTCGAGACGCGGGAAGCGCTGCGAAAAACCAAAGAGCTGATAACCGACGAGGGTCCGCGACGCGACACCTCGTTACCGGCACTAAGCAAGCTCAAGCCCGTGTTCGCTGCCAGCGGCTCGGTGACCGCCGGCAACAGTTCGCAAATGTCCGACGGGGCTGCCGCTGTGATATTAATGAGCCCAGCTATGCTGCAGCGGTTAAACTTGAAACCGCTGGCCCGCTTTGCGGGATATGCGGTAGTCGGCGTGCCGCCAGAGATTATGGGTATTGGACCCAAAGAAGCAATACCCAAGGTGCTGAAACAGACGGGCCTGAGTCAAAATCAACTAGACTGGATCGAATTAAACGAAGCCTTTGCTGCGCAAAGCTTGGCAGTAATTCAAGACTTGGGGTTGGACCGGAGCAAGGTAAACCCCTTGGGCGGGGCGATTGCCCTGGGCCATCCCTTGGGAGCAACTGGCGCGATACGCACCGCGACCCTGGTCCACGGCTTGCGGCGGCGCCGAAAAAAATACGGCATGGTCACTATGTGCGTGGGCACTGGAATGGGTGCTGCAGGCATATTCGAGGCGCTGTAGCCGGTAACGGCTTGCTCACCTCGGTAACTCTTTTCCCGCCAAATTTCCGTGGTTGTTAGATCATGAGCTGTTGCAATTCCTTGCCTCGCAAGCATCGATCATGACAGCGCAAAAAAAATTGCTGTGGGTTGAGAAAATCAAAGTTCGCTGGGGCGACATGGACGCGATGGGTCATGTGAACAACGCGGCATATTTCCGGTACATGGAGCAGGCGCGTGTTTCCTGGCTGGAATCGCTCAAGATCCGTGTCGGCGCCTCCCGGAAAGGACCGGTCATTGTTTCCGCGAACTGCACATTCATCAAAGCCATTGTTTATCCGGCAACACTAGAGGTGAGCGTCTATGGCGGCGAGGCCGGGCGCAGCAGCTTTCCGATATTTCACGAAATTTACTTGGAGGATCACCCTGAAGTTAAATTCGCCGAAGGCGAGGTCACGGTAGTGTGGATTGACCACGAATTGGGGAAATCCATTCCGCTACCCGAAGAACTGCGCACCGAGCTTCAGATCTGACAGACCGGAATAGTTTGCGATGGTGGCAGCCCGGCTACTCGCTTTCGTAACGCTCAGCTATTTTATTGAATGTGCCGTCCTGCTTGATGGAATCCAGCGCCGCGGATAATGCCTTTAGGGTCGCCTGCGAGGTGCGCGGGTTACAAGCGAGGTAGGAATCGACTTGGCGCACCAGGAAGACGAGCGTTACATCGGGCACTTTGGACTGTGCTGCGACTTTCTTGGCGCCAGCCACGCTGGTGATCCACAGGTCTATGCGCTGCGGCTCTTTGCGGTTCAGAGTGAGCTTCGGCGGATTAAGCTTGTCGTCATTCACTTCCTGGATGTTGGTAAGGCCTTTCTGCTTCAGATACTCGGTCTTCGCATCGCGCGTCACACCGCCGATGCGATACGATTTGGCATCGGCGAGCGTGTTAATCGGCTGTGAAAAACCACTCTTGGCGAACAAACCCCATTTGTTGACCGCAATCGGGCCCACCCATTTGAACACCAACTCGCGGCTTGGGAGGCGCGCAGTGGAATAAAGACATGTCTCCTTATCGAGTTGAACCCGCCTGTAAGCATCCGCCCAGACCATGACCTCAATCTCGATCGGCACCTTGGCGCGCCGGCTCATCTCCCTAACCACCTCGGTCGCCATTCCGGTGACTTTGCCATCCTCCGTGTAATTGAGCGGAGGGTTTTCCTCAGTGAGCACTTTGAGCGCAGACACCGGCTGTGAAAAGATCGACAATCCTGTGATTAAGCCAAGAGTGCAAACGGTCCGGTACATAAAATCCCCCTAGTGGCTTACTGATGCGCTGAGCATGTCATGTTGTTTCCTTTCGTGCAAGCGCGATGGTGGCGTGCGCTTAGACAGGCTTGCCCAGAAGCTCGATTGCCCAAAACCGGAATTCGGTGGATAAGCAAGCATCGCGTTACCCTTGATCGTTTCGGACTGCGAATTCCGCCGCGGGCTAATCTGGCGCCAGGCAAAAATCAATTAGCTCAATATCCGGCGCACGAAATTGGGTAAAGCAAAAACCGCGCGGTGGGTTTCCCCGTTGTAGTAATGAAGATTCGCGATGCCGCGCTTTTCAAGCGTATTCTCGACTTGCGCGGGGTCTATAGCCAGCGGGTCAAGGGAATCCGAAGCGCAGGCCAAACCCCAGAGCGATCCGTAAAGAGGGATGTAGACGAGGTAGGGACGGACGAGCTTGAACACCGCGATCAGCCTTTTTGCGTGCTCGCGAACCCGGTCCGGACGGGATACCGGCGAGCCGATGTGAAGCGTAAGCGCACCACCGGGCTTGAGCACGCGTCGGCACTGGCTAAAGAACTCCTCCGTGTAGAGTTCGGTCGCAGGCCCTATGGGATCAGGAAGATCCAGGATGATAAGATCAAAGCGCTCGGCAGTCTCACGGATAAATGCGTAACCGTCGGCGATCATGAGTTTGAGGCGAGGACTGTCGAATACCTTTTTGTGTACTTCGCCGAAATATTTTTTGGCGATGTCCACCACTGCCCGGTCAAGTTCAACCACGGTGACGCTTTCGATGCTGGGATGCTTGAGCAGTTCTTCACTCGAACCGCCATCGCCGCCGCCGATCACCAGGGCTTGTTTCGGCCCGGGGTGGGATATAGCCGCCGGATGGACCATGTTTTCGTGGTAAAAGTATTCTTCTTTTTCGGAGGTCATGAAACACCCGTCCAGGCGGAACAGACGCCCGAATTCGGGCGATTCGTAAACCTCTAAATGCTGGTAGGGCGTATCGAATTCTTCGAGCCGCTCGCCCGCCCGGAAGAAATAGCCGCTGTTGGCGTTCAGCCACTCGGTGAGCAGTTTGTCGCTCATAGCCGCCCGCGTTCTACGGCTTTGCGGATCACTTCCTTGGGTTGCAGAAACTCCAGAACGGAATTGAACAGTTGGTGCGCCTTATCGCTGTTGTCGCGGCTGTGATTGCACACAAAAACATCGAGCGCCACGGTGCAGGTTTCAGGCCAGGTGTGAATGGCAATATGCGACTCGGCGAGAACCACAGTGCCGGTCACGCCAGCGTCTCCGAACTGGTGAAAAAAATCACCCAGCACCGTAAGGCCGGCGTCCGTACAAAGCTGCGTACAGCGTTTTCTCAGCTCGGCTGAATCCGAAAGATGAGTCGGGTCGCACTGGTAAAGATCCCCGATGATATGGAGTCCGCTTAACGTGCTGACTATCATGCTCGTCATTTTTTTCGCCCCCCTCTCCTTAGAAAATAAAGGCCGTCAGCCGAAAAACCGTACAATCTCTGCTACCCTCCCACCCAAGTTGTCCACGCTAACCACAGCCTGCTAAGCGGCGTCAGTTCGACTCGCCGCCGCAAGATACAGCACCCGTCTTCCCTGATCTCCCGCAGCTGGCTGCGGGAGATTGCCGCCAGCGCCAACCTCGCTCGCAGCGCCTTTCTTTCAGCTGCAGAAAATTTAGAAGTTGCGCGATTATAGCAATTTTCTGCTTTGTCAATAGCAAATTCAATCAACTTTTTCAAGTTCTCGGTCTCGCGCAGCTTGAGAATATCTCCCTCGGCGACGCCAGTACGCGCCAATTGGTCCTGCGGGAGCAGAATGCGATTTCGCATTGCATCGTGGCGCAGATTCAAAATGACGTGCGTGAACCCAAAAGCCATTCCTAAATCTTTAGCATGTTGCAGGCTGACTGGATCGTCTAATCCGAGAATGCGCGCTGCAAGCTGCTCGACAAGCCCGGCGGTGCGGGAGCAATAATCCTGCAGGGAAGGAAAGTCGGCGTGGCGGTTTTTGAATAGGCTGCTTTCCACAGCGTCGATCAACGCGGCTAGGTGCTCCCGTGCCAGATCGAAACGAGCGGCCGCAGGGAACAAAGCTTGGGTCGCGGGATGCTGGGCGCGACCGCTCCATGCTGAGGCCAATTCCTGGCGCCACCAGTTGAGCTTGATTTGCCCCAACGCGGGGTCCGAACATTCTTCGCTACCTTCCTTGATCTCGCGGTAAAAAGCAAAGAGACAGGTCAACGCGCTCCTTTTTTCCGCGGGCAAGAAGAGGACACTGTAATGGAAGCTCGATCCGCTTGGCGCCACCAGGCTGCGGCAATACTCTTCGGGAGTCATTCATCCTTCTGCGACTGGAAATGAATTCCAAGGGATAAGCAGCTAGTTGCCTGGCTTATAATTCATAAGCTTAAGCGACATTGTTAAAGTTAAAGATGGAAGTTGGAGACTTAATATATTAAACTGATGCCATTGCGAAAGTGGCGGAATTGGCAGACGCACTGGATTTAGGTTCCAGCGCCGCAAGGCTTGTGGGTTCGAGTCCCTCCTTTCGCACCAAGCCGAGTTGTCCTCGCTTGGCGACTTATTTTATTTCCGCTAATTTTTGGGCGAATGAAATGCAATCAAGCGTGGAAAATCTGGGGCAGCTGCAAAGGCGCATCAGCATGGTGCTACCACTGGATAAGATCGAGGGTGAGGTAGAGAGCAGGTTGAAGCGCTTGGCTCGCACGGCAAAAATGCATGGCTTCCGTCCCGGAAAGGTGCCGCTCAAGGTCATTGCCCAGCATTACGGGGCGCAGGTACGCCAGGAAGTCCTGGGAGACGCTTTGCGAAAAAGCTTTAGCGACGCGGTGCGCGAGCAAAAATTAAGAGTCGCCGGACAACCCAAGTTTGACGCTAAGCCACATCAAGCCGGAAGCCAACAGTTGGAATGCAGCGCTACTTTTGAAATATACCCGGAAGTGAAGCTGGGCGACCTATCGGGAGTGAAAATCACGCGCCCGGTGGTGGAACTAGGAGAAGAGCAGGTGACGAAAACGCTGGAACTTCTGCGCAAGCAGCGTACTTCGTATCACTCCGTGGAACGCGAAGCTAGGGAGCGCGATCAGGTGACGCTTGATTTCCACGGCACCCTATCCGGGCAGGAATTTGCCGGCGGCCAGGCTAAAGATTTGCCGTTGGTGTTGGGCGAAGCTCGTCTGCTGCCGGGATTCGAAAAACAAATCGTCGGCATGCGTGCAAATGAAACCAAGGCGTTTGAATTAACTTTCCCGGAGGATTATCATGGCAAGGAATTAGCGGGAAAAACTGCCTCGTTCCAGGTCACAGTAAAACGGGTGGCGGAACCGCAGCTACCGGAAATCAATGCGGAGTTTGCCGGCAATTTCGGCGTGCATGATGGGGACATTGAGAAACTGAAACACGAGATCAAAAACAGCTTACTCAGAGAGGTAAAGAGCCGCGTGCAAGCTGGGATCAGGGATCAAGCGATGCAAGCGCTGATTAATGCCACGCAGCTTGAGCTTCCCCAATCCCTGGTGGACATGGAAACCCACCGTTTGATGGAAAGTGCGCGCAAGGACCTCGAATCACACGGCATCAAAAGCAAGGAACTACCGGCGCCGCGCGACGTGTTTGAGGAACAGGCGAAGCGCCGCGTCACTCTCGGCCTGATCATCGCCGAACTGGTGAAAATCCACAATCTTCGACCCAAGGCGGAACAGGTGCGCGCGGCAGTCGAGCAGCAGGCGCAGAGCCACCCACAACCGGACCAGGTGGTGAAGTGGTATTATTCGGCTGCGGAACGCTTGAGCGGTATCGAAGCAGTGCTTATCGAAGATAACGTTGTAGAATGGGTGATGAAACAGGCAAAGGTGGAAGACCGGCCGATGAATTTTGACGAACTGATGGGAAACGCATAAATGATGCAAAATCGAGATTGGGAACCGCGCGCCTTGGGCTTGGTCCCGATGGTAATTGAACAGAGCGGACGCGGCGAGCGCGCGTATGACATTTATTCGCGCTTATTGAAAGAACGCGTGGTATTTTTAGTTGGGCCGGTGGACGAGGTCACCGCCAACCTCATCGTGGCGCAACTCCTGTTCCTTGAATCCGAAAACCCCGACAAGGAGGTTTATTTTTATATCAATTCTCCGGGTGGGTCGGTGTCCGCAGGCTTGGCAATTTACGACACCATGCAGTTTATCAAGCCAGACGTGAGCACGCTTTGCGTCGGTCAGGCGGCGAGCATGGGAGCGCTTTTGCTCGCGGCGGGAGCCAAAGGCAAGCGCTTTTGCTTGCCTAATTCGCGGGTGCTGATTCACCAGCCAATGGGCGGGTTTCAAGGACAGGCTTCGGATGTGGAAATCCATGCCAAGGAAATCCTCTATCTGCGCCAGCGCTTGAACGAGATCATGGCCAAGCATACTGGACAAAGCATCAAGACCATCGAGAAAGATACTGACCGCGACACCTTCTTGAGCGGCGAGGAAGCGGTGCGCTATGGAATTGCGGATAAAGTTTTGATCAGTAGAACCGAGAACGTTAGCTGATGTCTTAATAAGTGGTGAAGCCACAGGGAGATGATTGATGTCGGATAAAATCAGCGGTGAAAAACTCCTTTACTGCTCATTTTGTGGCAAGAGCCAGCACGAGGTGCGCAAGCTCATCGCCGGACCTTCGGTATTCATTTGCGATGAGTGCATCGAACTCTGCAACGACATTATCCGCGAGGAAACACATGGCGAGACTGGCGGGAAAGCCGGCAAATCGGATTTGCCGGTACCGCGTGAAATCCGCAAGATTCTCGATCAGTACGTAATCGGGCAGGAGCAGGCAAAAAAAATCCTTTCGGTCGCAGTGTACAATCACTATAAGCGCCTGAAGAGCCTAAGCCGAAATGACGACATTGAGCTCGCCAAGAGCAATATTCTGTTGATCGGGCCTACCGGGTCGGGAAAAACACTGCTCGCGCAAACGCTGGCGCGGCTACTCAACGTGCCGTTCGTGATGGCGGATGCCACCACGCTTACCGAAGCCGGCTATGTCGGCGAGGACGTTGAGAACATCATCCAGAAGCTGTTGCAAAAATGCGATTATGAAGTCGAGAAGGCGCAGCGCGGCATTGTCTACATAGACGAAATCGACAAGATATCCCGCAAGTCCGACAATCCCTCGATCACCCGGGACGTCTCTGGCGAAGGAGTGCAGCAGGCGCTGCTGAAACTGGTTGAGGGCACCATCGCTTCGGTGCCCCCGCAGGGCGGCCGCAAACATCCCAATCAGGAGTTTGTCCAAGTTGACACCACGAATATCTTGTTCATTTGCGGCGGAGCATTCGATGGGCTGGATAAGGTCATCCGCAATCGGTCGCAAAAAGGCGGCATCGGCTTCGGCGCGGATGTAAAAAGCAAGGATAATCGCAAGGATATCGGCGAAGTCCTGCGGGATGTGGAGCCGGAGGACCTGATTAAATATGGATTGATACCCGAATTTGTCGGTCGTCTGCCGGTGGTCGCGACACTTGAGGAGCTCGATGAATTGGCGCTGATTCAGATCCTCACCGAGCCCAAGAACGCGCTGCTCAAGCAATATCAGAAAATGTTCGGTATGGAAGCGGTCGAACTGGAAGTGCGCGACCAGGCGCTGAAGGCCATCGCCAAGAAGGCGCTTGCCCGCAAGACCGGCGCACGTGGCTTGCGTTCTATTCTGGAGTTGACCTTGCTGGACACCATGTTCGACCTGCCCTCGATGGAAAACGTGGTAAAAGTTGTGATCGATGAGGGCGTAATCCACGGCGATGCAAAGCCGTTGCTTATTTATTCCGACCAACCCAAGGTTGCGGGCTCGGCGTGAGCGGCGCTGACCGCGCGATCCGGTTGGCCACGCAAAGAATTTTGCGCTTCTTGATTTCCGGGGCGCCGCCCTCATATCCTAGGCGGAACCACTTTTCGGGTAAAACGACATGAATCAACAAAATCCGGTTGCCGAGCAATCGCTGGCCTTGTTGCCGCTGCGTGACGTCGTGGTGTTCCCGCACATGGTGATTCCGCTTTTTGTGGGGCGCCCCAAGTCCATCAAGGCCTTGGAAGTGGCCATGGAATCGGGCAAGAACATTCTCCTGGTGGCGCAAAAATCCGCCGCCAAGGACGACCCGTCTCCAGAAGATCTGTACGGCGTGGGCAGCGTGGCGAATATCCTCCAGATGCTCAAGTTGCCGGATGGAACCGTCAAAGTGCTTGTTGAAGGAAGCCAGCGCTCCAAGATCAGACAGATCGTGGACGCCAAGACGCACTATATGGTGCAAACGGAACCCGTGCCGCAGGACCAAGTGGAAAGCCACGAGGTGGAAGCATTGCGCCGCACCACCCTTAGCCAATTCGACCAATACGTCAAACTGAACAAAAAAATCCCACCGGAAATCCTGACCTCGCTTGCGGGAATAGACGAACCCGGACGGCTTGCCGATACTATCGCCGCGCACTTGCCGCTCAAGCTGGAGCAAAAGCAAGAAGTGCTGGAAATGTTCGACGTGAAACAGCGCATTGAACACCTCTTAGGCTTGCTCGAGACCGAACTCGACATTTTGCAGGTGGAAAAGCGCATCCGCGGGCGTGTCAAACGACAGATGGAAAAAAGCCAGCGCGAGTACTATTTGAACGAACAGGTAAAGGCGATTCAGAAAGAGCTGGGTGAACTTGAAGAAGGTGGCGACCTTGACGAAATGGAAAAGAAAATCAAGGCCGCACATATGCCGAAGGAGGCACGCAACAAGGCTGAGACCGAACTCAAGAAGCTCAAGCTGATGTCGCCCATGTCGGCCGAGGCAACCGTCGTGCGCAATTACATCGAGGCGCTGGTGGGTCTGCCGTGGAAGAAAAAGAGCAAGATCAGCAAGGACCTAAAGGCGGCCGAGGCGATCCTGGAAAAAGACCATTACGGGTTGGAAAAAGTCAAGGAACGCATCGTCGAATATCTGGCGGTGCAGCAACGCGTGGACAAATTAAAGGCACCGATTTTGTGCCTGGTGGGCGCGCCTGGCGTCGGCAAAACATCGCTCGGTCAATCGATCGCGCGTGCGACCAACCGCAAGTTTGTCCGCATGTCGCTGGGCGGCGTGCGCGACGAAGCCGAAATCCGCGGCCATCGTCGCACTTACATTGGCTCGATGCCCGGCAAGATATTGCAGAATATGACCAAGATCGGAGTGCGCAATCCGCTGTTCCTTCTTGACGAAGTGGACAAGATGGGAATGGATTTCCGCGGCGATCCGTCTTCAGCGCTGCTCGAAGTGCTGGACCCCGAGCAGAACCACACTTTCACCGACCATTACATCGAGGTCGAATATGACCTTTCTGATGTCATGTTTGTTGCGACTGCAAATACCTTAAATATTCCGCCCGCGTTGCTGGACCGCATGGAGGTCATTCGGCTTTCGGGATATACCGAAGACGAGAAAATTAACATCGCCATGCGTTACCTGCTGCCCAAGCAGATGAAGAACCACGGCCTGAAGGAAGACGAACTGGTCATTACTGAGAGTGCCATGCGCGATATCACGCGCTACTACACACGCGAAGCCGGTGTGCGTGGATTAGAGCGGGAAATTTCCAAAATCTGCCGCAAGGCGGTGAAAACCATGGTGCTCAAGAAGCGCGACCGGACGATCACCGTAACTTCGCGCAATCTCAGCAAATTCTTGGGTGTTCGGCGCTTTACTTACGGTATTGCCGAGAAAAATAACCAAGTTGGCCAGGTCACCGGCCTTGCCTGGACCGAAGTCGGTGGCGAACTGCTGACTATTGAAGCAGTAGTGCTGCCGGGAAAGGGCAAGACGATCACGACCGGCAAACTCGGTGAAGTGATGCAGGAATCGGTGCAAGCCGCGCTGTCGGTGGCGCGCAGTCGCTCGCGCGCACTCGGCATCCCCGAGGATTTTTATCAGAAAAACGACGTGCATATCCATCTGCCCGAGGGCGCAACACCCAAGGATGGGCCCAGCGCCGGAATTGGCATATGTACAGCGCTGATTTCGGTGCTGACTGGAATTCCGGTGCGCGCAGACGTCGCAATGACCGGTGAAATTACCCTGCGCGGAGAAGTACTGACAATCGGTGGTCTGAAGGAAAAATTGCTCGCGGCACATCGCGGTGGCATAAAAACAGTTCTCATTCCGGAGGAGAACACCAAGGATCTAGCCGAAATTCCGGACAACATCAAGAATCGTCTCGATATTCATCCGGTGAAATGGATAGACCAGGTACTGGAGCTTGCGCTCGAACGCGTGCCGAAGGCGGCATCTGATAAAGAAGCGGCGGAAGCGCCACTGCCAGCGGTAGTTGAAGACAAAAGCTCCGCGGCAGTGATCAAACATTAATTCTGTCGCCAGATAGCGTCACGCGTGATCATCGGTGCATCGGTCTCGCGATCGCGTCACAACTAAACTCGATTTTTTTCATCTATCGCTTGACACGAGCTTTTGGCGCTTGCTATAAAGTTACTGCAAGGTTTTAGTTTCGGCGTGACCTCAAGCTTGTCCCGGCGTTGAGCCAACCGAATTCCTGCAATCACCCAAAGGGGGTCTTTTTGTGAACAAATCTGAAATCATTGATCATATCGCCAAGACGGCAGACATTTCCAAGGCCGCGGCGGGCCGTGCCCTTGACGGAGCGGTTGGGGCGATCACAGCAGCGTTGAAGAGGGGAGGAATGGTAACTATGGCAGGCTTTGGCACTTTTTACGTTGGAAAACGTGCTGCACGCAATGGCCGCAACCCCCGTACCGGAGCCGCGATTAAGATTAAGGCAGCTAAAGTCCCGAAATTCCGTGCTGGCAAAGCGCTCAAGGATACATTAAACTAGCGCCTTTTTTAGTCGGGGTAATGCGTAACAAGCCCCCTTTAATTAGCTCGGTCTCAGGCACAACCTTGGCCGAGTTCAGGGTGCTTAGCTCAGGTGGTAGAGCGTCGCCCTTACAAGGCGAATGTCGGGAGTTCGACCCTCTCAGCACCCACCAGCTGAATGTTGGTTTATTCGGAGTGGTAGTTCAGTCGGTTAGAATACCGGCCTGTCACGCCGGGGGTCGCGGGTTCGAGTCCCGTCCGCTCCGCCAGATTCAAGCAAGGGCGAACCGGTTTCGCCCTTTGTTGTTGCTGATCGGCGAATC
>DASPRI010000169.1:0-4181 GCA_035624535.1 Burkholderiales bacterium | reverse complement strand
AAACTCACGCAAACCGTCAACCTGTCTTGAATGGAGGTGACTCATGTTTGGCAAGAGACCGAGCAAGCCGCAAAATCGCATTGATTGCCTGATCGGTGCCGGCACCAGCATCGAGGGCAATGTGAATTTTACGGGAGGACTGCGTGTCGACGGGCATGTCCGCGGCAATGTAGCTGCAAACAGTGATGCTCCGAGCACGCTGGTATTAAGCGAGCAGGCGCGCATAGAGGGTGAAATCCGTGTTTCTCATGTCGTGATCAACGGGAGTGTGGTGGGTCCGGTGCACGCCAGTGATTACATTGAACTGCAAGCGAAATCAAATGTCACCGGCGATATCTACTATAAAACGCTGGAGATCCAGTTAGGAGCAGTGGTGCAGGGCAGATTGGTTTATCAGGACAGCCAGAGCACGGACAAGGTTTTGGTGTTCAAACCGGCGAGCAGCGATTGACGCGGGCCGGAACGGCAACGGATAATTATGGTCTTATTGTTTGTTAAATGCATTGGGAGTCAAGAATGGACACAATGACTGATATCTCGACGCCACTGATTTTTACCGAAAGTGCGGCGAGCAAGGTCAAACAGTTGATCGACGAGGAAGGCAACCCCGACTTGAAGTTGCGCGTATTTGTGACCGGGGGCGGTTGCTCAGGTTTCCAATACGGCTTTACGTTCGATGAAGTAGTGAACGAGGACGACACGTCGATGGAAAAGAACGGCGTGACGCTGTTGATTGACCCTATGAGTTTCCAGTACCTCGCGGGTGCAGAAATTGATTACCAAGAAAGTGCGGAAGGGGCACAATTTGTGATCAAAAACCCCAACGCGACTTCCACCTGCGGGTGCGGTTCTTCTTTTTCCGCTTGAACTTGACTAAGTCCCGGCTTGGCCAGGTTAGGCTGACGCCTGCCATTGGCGCGCGTTATTTTTTGTAAATTGCTCCTAATACGCGCTCGCCCTTGGCACCGGTGGCTTGGGGCAGATTTCCAGGCTTTCCTTGAATCGTCTGCCAGGCAAGCCAGGCGAATGCATACGCCTCAAGTGTTTGTGGGTTGACACCCAGGGCATCCGTAACATCGGTTTTAATTCCCGGCAGGGCTTTGCTCAGCGTCTTGACCAGTAGCTGGTTGCGTGCGCCACCTCCGCATAGATAAATTTCCTCAGCACCTCGGCAGTATTCTGCAACCGCCTGGACGATACTTTGCACGGTCAACTCTAGTAACGTCGCCTGTACATCGTGAGCCGCTTCTTTGCCCGATAAGAGACCGTTTAGCCACTGCATGTTGAACTGTTCGCGACCGCAGCTTTTTGGAGGTGGCTGGCTGAAGAAAGGATGGGCGCGCAAGCGCTTCAATAGATCAGGGATAATTTTTCCGCTTGCTGCCCAGGCGCCGTTTGCGTCGAACCGCTGGCCGGTCTGACTTTCGCACCAGGAGTCGAGCAGCACATTACCGGGGCCGCAGTCAAAGCCGAAATACCTGCCTTGGCGAGGCAGGTTAGTGAGATTGCTGATGCCCCCGATATTCACGATCACCCGGTGTACATTTCGATCGGGGAAGAGCGCACGGTGGAAGGCGGGTACCAGCGGGGCGCCGTTTCCCCCAGCGGCAATATCCCGGCTGCGGAAATCGGATACCACGCTGATTCCGCACAATTCCGTGAGCAAGGCGGCATTGCAAAGTTGCAGACTATAGCCTTGCTGCGGATTGTGTCGTACCGTCTGTCCATGACAACCGATGGCGATGACTTGTTCTGCCTTGATGCGCGTTTGAGTAAGCATTTCATTAACGGCCGCGGCATAGCAATTCGCGAGGTCGTTTGCAGCACACATGGCGTAATGTAGTTCATTCTCGGCCGGACGCTGCAACGACAACATTTGCTCGCGCAGTGCCCGGCTATAGGGTTGGTAAACATGATGCCGCAGCTGCCATGGAGTAGCGCTGAAGTCGGCGAGTACCGCGTCTACGCCATCGAGACTAGTGCCGGACATGATTCCGACAAAGAATGCCGGGGCTTTCAAAGGATAGTGAGAGCTTAATCGAGCTTGGCAAAATGAGTGCCACGCGCCAGCGCGAGCCGCGAGATTAAAGGCTCGACGGCAGCATAAAACGCCGGCATAAGTTGTGGCGTAATTGGCGGGCCTTCCGGTACGGCAATCTGCGCGGGATTGCGCTGCACGCCGTTGACACGAAATTCGTAATGCAAATGCGGCCCGGTGGCAAGCCCGGTCATTCCAACATAGCCGATGACATTGCCTTGTTTTACTTTCAGCCCGCGACGCACTCCGGCCGCAAAACCCGAAAGATGACCGTAGACCGTGCTGTACTTTCCTTGGTGCTCGAGTATTATGACATTGCCATAACCGTCTTGTTTTCCGACAAACCAGACCGTTCCGTTGGCGGTGGCTTTGACGCGAGTGCCTATGGGTGCCGCATAATCTATGCCTTTATGAGCGCGCCATTCCTTGAGCAAGGGGTGGTAGCGCGAGTAGCTGAAACCGGAAGTCACGCGCGAGAACTCCAGCGGTGAGCGCAAGAAGGCCTTTCGCAGGCTCTTTCCCTCTGGCGTGTAATAACCACCATGGCCTTGGTCATCGCGGAAATATAACGCTTGGTGGCTTTTACCCTGGTTGACGAACTCGGCAGCTAAAACACGCCCGGTCTTAATCGGCTTGCCGGCCTCGTAATATATTTCATAGACCACGCTGAAGCTATCGCCCACCCGGATGTCGCGGTGAAAATCGATGTCTGAAGAAAAAATATCCACGATTTGCATGGCGACGCTGTCCGGAAGATTCACCGCATCGGTCGCGGCAAATAACGAGGTGTCGATTCTTGCTGATTTCGTCACCGCGAGCCTTTCCAGCGCTAACGGCTGTTCACTGAACTTGAAGCGGCCATTTTCTTTTTGCGCAATAAATATGCCGCCGCTACTCATGACATAACGCAATAACAACAACTCGCCTGAGTCCCCGGTGATAACCTGCACAGTCTTACCCGGCATGAGTCGATGCAGCGGCTTGAGATCATCGATGTTACGCAACAGGGAACGAACGTCGGATTCGTCGACAGTCAAACGCGCCAATACGCTGCCTAGGGTGTCCCCGCGCTGAATTCGCTCTTCACGCCAAAACTCAGCGGGAATGCTGTTCGCGGGCTCGTGCGGCGGCAGGGGAAGTTCTTCGATGACCGTGCGCAGGGGAACGGGGCGGCTTGGGGCGTAGGGAGCAATGCCAAAAGCGGCGACCACACCTAACAGTGGAACGGTAAGCAATGCCAACACCCATCGCCGCTTGATTTTGGGTATGAGGCAACGCACCTTTTGCGCTAAAATCGTTATTCTATTGCCAAGCATCGGCTTTCTGGGAGTTGCAGCCTGGGCAAGTTTAACAAAAAACCAAGTAACAGCAAATCGAGTACCTGCAAATTTTTGCTATCCCATGAAATTGACGCCCCAATGAGCTCGACTGCGCAAGCCCTGCAAATCATCCAACGCGGCTGCGATGAGTTGCTGGTCGAAGATGAACTGATCGCGAAGCTCCAAGCCGGGAGACCACTGCGGGTTAAGGCCGGCTTTGATCCGACGGCGCCCGACCTGCATTTAGGCCATACGGTGCTGCTCAACAAGATGCGCCAGCTGCAGGACCTTGGCCATCAGGCCTTTTTCCTGATTGGCGATTTCACCGGAATGATCGGTGATCCCAGTGGAAAAAACGCGACCCGCCCACCGCTGTCACGCGAGGAGATCGCGGAAAACGCAAAAACCTATACTGCCCAGGTTTTCAAAATCCTGAGAAAAGAACAAACCGAGGTGGTGTTCAACTCACGTTGGATGGACAAGTTTACTGCCGCCGACATGATCAGGCTGGCGGGCACGTATACCGTAGCACGCATGCTGGAACGAGACGATTTTGGCAAGCGTTATAAAAGCAATCAGCCAATCGCCATCCATGAATTTCTCTATCCGCTGGTGCAGGGCTATGATTCGGTGGCGCTGAAAGCAGACCTGGAATTGGGCGGCACTGACCAGAAATTCAATCTGCTTATGGGCCGTGAGACGCAAAAGCAGTTTGGCCAGGCACCGCAATGCATTTTGACTATGCCGCTCTTGGAAGGACTGGACGGTGTAAACAAAATGTCGAAATCGCTGGGCAACTATATCGGCATTACTGAATCACCGCA
>DASPRI010000157.1:0-4645 GCA_035624535.1 Burkholderiales bacterium | reverse complement strand
AGCGGAAGAAATCGGTGGCGTGATGCACTGCTTTACCGGAACCTGGCAAACGGCGCAAGCCGCTATGGCCCAGGGGTTTTATATATCGTTTTCGGGGATCGTGACGTTCAAGAATGCGGCGGGGCTTAGGGAAGTGGCCAGCAAAGTGCCGCTGGAGCGCATGCTCATCGAAACCGATTCTCCCTTTCTTGCGCCGGTCCCGTTCCGGGGAAAAACCAATGAGCCGGCTTTTGTCCGGCATGTTGCTGAGGAGATCGCGCGTCTTCGTGGTTTGGCTATAGAGGAAGTGGCTGGCGCAACAACAAAAAACTTCTTCCGGCTTTTCGGGCTAGGGTGAAGCGACCGCTGGAATTTGACCCAGCGGTGAAATGCGAATGACTTCGTATAATGTATATTATGTTAAATTATAACTTATGAAGCCTAAACAGCGGCTTCCCCGTTCTTATTAATCTAGATCCCACCCCGCTTCGCTTTAGGTCTTGCCCCCTTGGCCCTCGGGACATCCCGGTCTCCGGCTCTAACCAATACCACCGGACAGTCGAGTTCGTTAATCAAAGTGCCAAAACCTTCGGCACTTCTGAAGCGGCCATCGCCGCCCAGCAGCAAAACTGCAGGCCGTTCGCGCCCTAATTCCTCAGCCAGCTCTTTCGTACCACCGATAGAGAGCCGGCGATAAATTTCAGATGTGATCCCGGCGCGTGCTAACAGCTCCTTCGCTTCCTTCGCCAACGACGAGAATTGTTCGTTCCTAGACGCCGGCACCAGCACTTTGAGATCGAGGTTGTTAGACAGAGCCAATCCTTGGGCCAGTTCCAACGCGCGCCGCGCGCTAGCCGAGCCGTCGTATACGGCTACCACGGGCCGAGTTTCCAGAGAACGCTGGATTTCCCCGGCCAAGCCCTCAACGAACCAATAACCTAGCGACCGTAATCCCTGGCGCGCACGACTGCCCAATACAACAAGATCGAGTTCGCTGGCAGAGGCAAATAGCTCGTCAGCGATATGACCGCGCGCAACGTGAAACGACCACCGCAACTTGAGCCGAGAAGCTGTCTCGGCAAGCAGGCGTTCCGCTTGTTCCGCCTCCCGTCGTAAGGCATCCTCCATTTCTATGATGCCAATGGAACGAGGGACGCTCGAGAAAAACCCAAATTCGCGGGTGAATGGCAGGCCGCCTACCCGCAGTACATTAACGTCCTCGACAAACAGTCCCGCCAATTCCGCACCCAGTTGCGCTGCCAACGCAGCGGCCATCTCGAGCGCAGTCCTGCTGCGCGGCGAAATGTCCATTGCCAGCAGTACCTTGCCTGCTTTAGGATTGTTCCGCATCGCCTTCCTCTGGCGGGTGCGCACGTTTGCCGGCTTCTTCCCTGTTGTAGGCGCGCCGCAGTTCGGCTAACTGCTTCAAACGGTCCGCGACTCTGCGATTGACGCTACATTCGGGAAAATGCCCTTGAGAGTCAGCTTCGCCCGCTGTCGACGAGGTAAGCATTTCGATCGCTTGATCCACGGTTTCAATAGCGTAAATTTGAAAGCGACCCGCTGCCGCGGCATCTACGACGTCCTGCCGCAACATTAAATGTGGCACGTTGGCGGCGGGAATGAGTACTCCTTGATCACCGCTCAAGCCGCGTTTACTGCAAATATCGAAAAAACCCTCGATTTTTTCGTTCACCCCGCCAATTGCCTGCACCCGTCCAAACTGGTCAACCGAACCGGTAACCGCGAGCTCCTGGCGGATTGCTTGCCCCGATAGAGAAGACAATAATGCGCACAGCTCGGCCACCGAGGCACTGTCGCCTTCTACCGGGCCGTAGGTTTGTTCGAATACAAGACTGGCTGAAAGCGAGAGAGGCAGCTCGGTAGCATAGCGGGAGGCGAGAAAGGAGGCAAGAATGAGCACGCCTTTGGAATGGATTGCACCGCCCAGCTTGACCTCGCGCTGGATATCGATTAGCTCGCCGCTTCCCAGGCGCGTGGTGGCGGTAATGCGCGAAGGTTGACCGAACATGAACTGGCCGAGCTGCAATACCGAGAGACCGTTAACTTGCCCCACGCGTGCTCCCGAGGTGTCGATAAGCAAGGTGCCGCGCAAGATGGCCTCGTAGGAACGAGCGCGCAGCCGGTCCGCACGGTGAATCTGGGCTTCAATCGCGCGATTCACATCCTCGCGCGTTACCTGTTGTTGGTTACCCTGCCCCGCCCAATAGCCAGCCTCGCGCACCAAGTCCGCCAGACTTTCGACATGTGTCGAGAGCTTCTCGGTATCTCCGGCACGACGCGCGCAATACTCAATCACGCGTGCCACGGCTTGGCGATCAAATGGCGGCAACTGCTCCCTGCGCGCCACGGTGGCGATTAATCGAGCATACAGAAGATCGTTCTCGTTGTTGCGTGAAACCTCGTCCTCGAAGTCAGCCGCGACTTTGAAGAGCTCCACGAACTCTGGGTCATATTCGGCCAACAGGTAATATAGCAACCGATCGCCGATTAATACCACCTTGACATCCAGCGGAATCGGTTCCGGCTCCAGCGAAACGGTGCTGACCAAACCATAGGTTTGGCCAAGTGACTCGATGCGAATCTCGCGCGTGGACAAGGCGCGTTTCAGCGCTTCCCAGGAAAACGGCTGCGTGATCAGCTTTAATGCATTTAGCAACAGATAACCGCCATTGGCCAGGTGCAGCGCACCGGGCTTTATCAACAGGAAATTGGTTACCAGCGCTCCCAGTTGCGAAAGGTGCTCTACCCGTCCGATCAAATTTGGATAGGTTGGATGTTCCTCGTCGATGACCGGCAATCCGGGCTGGGCGCTGTGATCGACCAGCAAGTTGACCAAGTAGCGGCTGAAATCGGGGCGCTCCGAAAGCCCCGCCAGGACTTGGCCTAAAGACCTTTCCTTAGACTCCCGGAAATCGTCTATGCTCTCAATGATATTCTGCTGTACTTCATCCAAATAGGTTCGTACCGGCGGGAAATCGGCGTATTCGCTTCTGAGAGCATCGATCAAGTGTCCCACTGCAAACAGCACGGCCTCTTCATTGAGCTTGCGCACACGCTCAAAATGCTCCCGCCGCCACCGCGGCACCTGATGGATCACTTTTTCCAGCATTTCCTGCAGCGTTTTGGTATCACGCTCGACGCGCTCTTTTTCTTCGTCCGACAATTTGGCAAAGTCCTCGGGACTGATGACTTCGTCGTTCTTGGTCGGTGCAAATGAAAAGCCGTTCGGGGTTCGCAGCAGGACTATCCCTCGCTGGGTCGCCACGTCTGCCACTTCTTCAAAAGCCTTGTTTTGTTGCTTGGCGAATTCTTCGTTAATCTGAGCGACCCTGCGACGGTACTCCTCGCCTTCGAACACGCCGGGGATAATTGCGCGCAAATCGTCCAGTAGTTGCTGCATGTGAGTGCGAAACTTTGCCCCCAAGCCCGCCGGCAGTCGGATAGCGCGTGGTTTATGCGGTTGCGAGAAATTGTTGACGTAGCACCAATCGAAGGTGTGGGTCCCTGTGGCTGTGCGTTTCTTGAGCAATTGTCGCACCAGAGTGCGCTTGCCGCTGCCGCTGGGTCCCATCACATAAAGGTTGTAACCCTCGCGGCGCATGCCAATGCCAAACTGTGCAGCATCGATGGCGCGTACTTGCCCGATAACCTCGCTGAGGTCGTCAAGTTCCGCCGTGGTTTCGAAGGTAAACTTCCCGGGGTCGCAGCATCGGTAAAGCAGTTCCGCCGCCAGTGGTTTAGATTTATCCATTTTCCTCGCTACAGTTTACCTAGGTAGCGCAAAACTAAAAAGTTGTTTATTTCCGAATCCTGGATTGCTTTGAGATTTTGTTCTCAAGGCTGGTTATTTGCTTTGCGTTGCAATTGAAACCGTTGCGCCAACCGCCGTTTCAAAACGGATGGGTAGAAATTGCTCGATTAACCAAATCGTAGTCTCGGCGTGACTGCTTAAAGTGCGTGCGGTGATGTGTGACCCGCCGCCAGCAAGTGCCAGATAAACGAGAAGCTGATCGCTTGCATGTATGTCGAGCGATACTCCGGCACTGAGATCGGTAGCTAGCTCGGTCCCGGCCTCTGTGCCGAGAAGCTCGGCACGAACTCCGCGCTGTGCCACACGCCCGGCGCCGAGGACACTGCACTCAGTTTCAGCCCAAAGTACGATCGCGCCACCCTGGCCATACGCTTGGTCTTTGCCCAGCACTTCTGCGGTGATGGCAGTTTCCGGAATGCCAAACTTTCGCAACGGTTCCGTCGCAGCCTTTCGCATGCGCTCAACTACATGCGCCGGTAAATTCGCGACATGCGCGCGGCCGGAGAACGATTGCGGTTTTCCAGCGCAATCCAATTGTATTGCGCGCAGTGTGCCGGGGTCGACGGTTACCCAGGCTTCGCCGCCTCCTCTGGGATAATAGCCACGGCGGCGAAGCTCACTCTGGACACGCGCTCCCATTCTCCGGAGCAGCGGCAGTAGCACGTGTTGAAAATACTCGAATGGCGGTGCTGCGCGTATGTCGGTGCCGCCAATTACACGCACGCGCCCACGTTCGCGGCTGTGAATCATCGCAGGCAATAGCGCTTGCAGGACTAGCGTTATGCTTCCGGCAGTGCCGACATTAAATTGAAATTCTCCACCGCGCAGCCG
>DASPRI010000206.1:0-3974 GCA_035624535.1 Burkholderiales bacterium | reverse complement strand
CCTCTCAGGTGACGAGTATGGAGGACGGTTTTGCCCCTACAATCGCATAACATTTAAGGATAGCGGAAAGGTTTCAGTTTTAGGTAGTAAAGGTGCGGTAGATGCCAGTTACACTGTGAAAGACAACATGGTGACGATAACGTGGCCAAATAAAGGAGGACAGATAGTTTTTAGAAGGTGGGGAGAAAATTCGAATCTTGAATTTAGAGGTCTGAATTGCGAGCTAACTAAAAAAGGCCAAGGATCAGTCGTGGAACGAATTGGCGGAAAAACCGGCGGAATCACCATGGTCATTGGAGGACTGGCAGGTTTATTATGGGTCGGTAGGCGCAAGTTTTATCGAAGAAGCGTTGCTGGAGTTGAGGAGTTTTCATCTTATGGCGACGCCCTGTTTTGGAGACCTATTGAGACCCTGGTCATTTTCGTTGGTGTTGCGGCAATAATTATTGGAATAGGATTCATCATCGATCCCCGCGAAATGATGCAATAAGTTCCCAGATTAAAGTGGCCAAACATGCTGGCATAACGTCGTTCTACCTGACGCGCAGAGTCGGCGCGCCGGCGCTCAGCCTAAAGTAAGCGCAGGAACAAAAACCCCGGCCGGTGTAGCCGGGGTTTTGTTTTTTGGTGAAGCGGCGAATTCAGCTGCGGCAAACTTTTGTTCCGTGCCTTCCATAACTGTGATCATGACGGGCGTGCGAAAACCCACACGGACCCGTGCTGGGTGTGCCGGGTTGCTATGCGGTGTTCCCCGAACGATCACGATCAGTCGGCCTATCGTCAGTCCCTTGAATTGGTACCGAGGGTCGGAATCGAACCGACACGGTGTTACCACCACCAGATTTTGAGCCTGATCGCGTCCTGCGAGCTAAAGGGCCGACGAATGACGGCTTTCGTCAATTTCAATGACGGCTATGGGGAAACCGCGGTGTCCGGTTATGGCCGACAGTGTCTGAAAGGGTCGCGGATGTGCCGGTGTCTGCTTACCCGCACCGCGATTTGGCGAGGTAAACGGCAAGCGGGCGCTCTGTACGCCCGCTTGCCGGCTGTAACGAGCTCACACCTCGGTCTGCTCCGACAACGCCAAGGCATCATCGACCTCGATGCCGAGGTACCGGACGGTGCTTTCCAATTTGCGATGTCCCAGCAGCAGCTGTATGGCACGCAGATTCTTCGTGCGCTGGTAGATCAGCGTGGCCTTGGTGCGCCGCAGGGAATGCGTGCCGTAGTCGCGAGGGTTTAGGCCGATGCGTGTTACCCAGGACTTCACTATCCGAGCATACTGTCGCGTCGATATATGTGGAGAACGAGCCAGGCGGCTCGGGAACAAATAATCTCCGGCTCCGAGCTTGGCCTTCGCGATCCAGGCCTGCACCGCCTCGCGGGTAACTTCCGTCAGCTCGAATTTCACGGGTTGGGAGGTCTTCTGCTGCAGGATGCTCGCCCGGCGCATCGCTACTCCCTCGTGTGCTACGTCCTTCACCTTGAGCTTGACGAGATCGCAGCCGCGCAGCTTGCTGTCGATGGCGAGATTGAATAGGGCGAGCTCCCGGATACGCCCGGTGAGTTGCAGGCGGCTGCGGATCGCCCAGATTTCGCGTAGCTTCAATGGCGGTTTGGGCCCGATCAGGTGGTCCTTGTTCCAGGGGATGTGGTGGGTACTCATAGTTTCACCGTTAGGATTGCGTTCCATGGCGTGTTTCCTCCGTATCGGTTGGGGAGACATCAGTGTGGAGCATTGTCACAAGGCGCGCATGACGACCGTCAGACGGCCACGGGATGACCTGGTGTCGCCGTCGCAACGGCCGGCGATCGGCGGCCGCCTTGCACAGACGTACCCTATAAGGTACACTTTGTCAGTGGCCAACGACCAAAAGCTCAACGCCGTTTTCTATCGCAATCGAAACGGGGTGGAGCCGGTACGCGACTGGTTGAAAGGGCTGCCCAAGGCGGAGCGCAAGGCGATCGGCGAAGACATCGCGTACGTGCAGTACAAGTGGCCGATCGGCAAACCCCGCATCGACCATTTGCGCGGGCCCGTCTGGGAAGTGCGCACCACACTGGGCAACCGCATCGCGCGCACGCTGTTCGCGGTCGCCCACGGGCAGATGGTGCTGCTGCACGGTTTCATCAAGAAAACCCAGCGCACCCCGGGCGATGAGATTGATCTGGCAATTACACGTTTTAAGGAGTGGCGACATGGCGAAACGTAACCCCCATACCGGCTCTCGCTTCGATGATTTCCTGAAAGAAGAGGGCATTTATGACGAGGTGCAGGCCAAGGCGCTGAAGCGCGCGCTCGCGGAGAGCCTCACCGAAAGCATGGAGACAACGAAGCTCGGGAAGGCCGAGATGGCGCGCCGCATGGGCACCAGCCGCTCGCAGCTCGATCGGGTGCTCGATCCGCAGAACACCTCGGTGCAGCTCGATACCCTGATCCGGGCCGCGCGCGCCGTGGGCAAGGTCGTCGAGATCAAGATCAAACGGCAAGCGAAGGCCGCGTAGCGGGCTTCAAGTCGCTGCTTTCACGGTGCCGCAAAGCGGACAATGTCACCCGGGCAGGCAAACAGGCAGAGGTCGACCCTGAAGAGACAGTCGAGCTGACCGTTCAATTTCTCTCAGAATGGACATTATCGTTACAGCGCCAGTTGGTTTATGACAAATATCTATCGGCCACGGTGAAATCGTTCTTTATAAATGCGTACAATAACTAGCCACAATAACCTAGGGCAGTCATGGAAAGTGGCTCAACGTTCAAAGAATCAAATACGACGCACCATACCTCAGCTTATGTTTGCTGGCGCAGGGGGGGCTCGCAATCGCTACATTTATCTTTCCAGGCGTTGCGCTGTTGGGTACCCCCACGAGCGTGGATCTGACAGTCATGAACTGCACCGCGGTCCCCGCTAAACCCCTAGCAACCCTCTTGTTGAGCCTTGTTGTGGGATTGGCGCTGTGGCCGTTGCTGCTCAAACGCCTAAACAGCGTATTTCATTTTGGGTTGTGTGGCTTGGTCGCATTCGGTGCCTACGGATTATGGTTTCTCGCGGCAATTACGGAAGCCATGTTCTGTCCGCCCATGCCAGGGGCGGATATCGTTTTTCCACTGTTAATCGTCGGTCTAGCTGTTTTTGCGGGGTCAATCTTCTGGTTTCATACCCGGTGGATGCTTCCTAAAGTGCTGGAGATCAATCCGCAGAAGTGGGATTTCGAGAAAATGCAATATTCCATCATGGCACCGACGATTCGTCCTGACGGCAAAAGCATGAAGCGGGTCACCACCTTGATGCTTGCCGGGGGGTTCCTGGGCATCTTTTTGGGGGCGCTTTCTTTCCGTGAATTCATGGCGGATAAACCGACGGCAGCGTTGATTGATGCGTGGTTACCCATGATGATCGGTTGGTTTGTTGTGTATGTATTTATCGGTTACTTTGCGGTGAGCAAAGTCTACAGCATTTGGATAGTGCACAAGAAATGTAAAGCCGTTGGCCGCAAGATGACGATCAAGGAGTTTTCAAACCATGCCTGCGGGTCCGCCTATCACAAGTTGGATTGCGTGACATCACAGTCGACTACAAAAAAGTATACTGGAATAGTCTTGTTGTGGATATCTTGGGCCTGTCTTGTCTGGTTCTTGCTAGGGATCCTGATAATTCATTTCGAGGGTGGCCACTTTCCCAGCCGCCCGGGGGTCCTAGGTGCTCTGGAATTTCTGATTTCCTTTGGTGGGTTCATTGGTCCGATATTTGCCGCGTATTGTGGTGTACTTTTCTTGATATTCAATCAAACAATTTTTAGCACGTTTCCGCGTGATACCTTGCGTAAGGCTTCTATACCACTTCTTGCTAGCGGCCTCGCCTTGTTGTGGCAGTATTTCAGTTTGGTTAAGTGAGTAATCCTCAATATAACTTGCGGCGACCGAAACAAAAGCCGTGGCGCTTCGAAGCCGATACGAATATCGTCGGTCCGATGTC
>DASPRI010000145.1:0-6716 GCA_035624535.1 Burkholderiales bacterium | reverse complement strand
TACTCCTGCAAAGCTGGTCAAGTCAAAAGGATTTGTCAAAAGCGCCTGGGCAATGGTTTTCCTCGATGATGCCGACCAACCGGGCGCACTCGCTTATCATGATCTCACTCCCGACGGGCTGCCGCAGGCTAAGGTGTTTGTCAAGACAACATTGCAAAATAACGACTTGGTGAGCGTCTCCGCGTCCCACGAGCTGGTGGAAATGTTGGTCGACCCCGCAATCAATTTGATGACTACAGGGCCTGATCCAAAAACCATTTACGCGTACGAAAGCGCGGATCCGGTTGAAGCGTTGAGTTTCCCAGTCAAAGGCATCCCGATGACTGATTTCGTCTATCCCTCCTACTTCGAAGCCTTCCACAAGCCAGGGTCGGTGCAATTCGACTGTCTCAAGAAAGTCAACAAACCATTCAAGATTCTTTCCGGCGGCTACCAAATCATTTTCAAGAACGGCAAGTGGACCCAGATCTTCGGTTCTGCCTCGAAGAAGAAACGATTTGCGCTGGAAGACCGCCGCGGCCACCGGAGTGAAATGCGGGCAACGAAGCGGCTGCTATGTGCGTCAATAAGAGAAATTGCCGCGGCAGAGCACAAGCAACGACGCAGTCTCGTGGATCCGGGTCCCAGCCGGCATAGTGGCGGAGAATGAACGAGGCTTTCACGCCTCTGCGCCAAGAAAGAAATATTCAGATATTACTGGCACGACAACACTAGACATTGCCACAGAGAAAACCGACAACAGAGTGTTCATCATGCAATTGCGCCTTTCAGATATTCGAGCCGAGATGAAAGGCGTAGCGCTGAAAATGAACGCGTTTCTGGAAAACCAATCCAGGTTTTTCTGGGTCACTATCGGAATCGCGCTCCTCTGTCTAGTCGGCATAATTGACTACTGGACAGGGTTTGAGGTTTCCTTGTCCTTATTTTATTTAATCCCCATTGCGCTCGTCACCTGGTTTGCAGGCGCCCGCCTCGGAATGGTATTCGCGATCTCTGGCGCCATCGTATGGTTGATGGCGGATATTTTGTCGGGCACGGCGCACTCGAGCCCTTTCATTTACCTTTGGAACAGCGCAATACGATTGGGGTTCTTTGCTCTCACGGTTGCCTCTTTGAAACTGATTAAGACTTTGGAACAGGAAAAAAACATTGCCCGAATTGACTACGTGACCGGCCTCCCGAACAGGCGCTACTTCCACGATTTGGCACAAAGGGAAATCAACCGCTCTTTCCGCTCCCATAATCCATTTACTACCGCCTATATTGACCTGGACAATTTCAAGGCTGTCAATGATTCGTACGGACACGTTATGGGCGATAAGGTCCTCCGTGTGGTAGCGGATTGCATGCAGCGGCACCTGCGCAAAACGGATATCGTCGCGCGCATCGGTGGCGACGAGTTTGCGATATTCCTACCAGAGATCGGATCGACCTTGGCTAACGCGGTCATTTCCAAAATGCATAATAAACTTCTCGAGGAAATGCAAAATAATAATTGGCCCGTGACGTTCAGCATCGGCGTACTGACTTTCGTCAAGTCACCCCTTACGGTAAGCGAGGCGCTGCACATGGTTGACCAGATGATGTACTCAGTGAAAAACAAAGGTAAAAACAATATCACTTTTGCCACGCACCCGAGTCAAGTCGCGCCCGCCGCTAAAGAATTCGGGCGGTTTGGCTTGTAACGTCTTCCGCAGCGCAGGAGTGACGCGAAACGTGAACGAGCACAAAGTGAAGACAGATTGGGAACGCCGGGGATTCAGTTTCGGCATCTGGCATGACCCACCCGGGCAAATCTGGGAAGACTACACGCATAGCGTTGACGAGCTGTTGATGCTGGCCGAAGGGGAAATCGAGCTTTCCTTCCTGGGAAAAACAATGCGCCCCAAAATTGGCGAGGAAATTCTAATTCCCGCCGGCGCCAGTCACACTGTTCTCAATATTGGAAGGACCGCCAACCGTTGGTACTACGGCTACAAGACAAAATAGATCTGTACCCGATCAAGTGGCACGATTCCAGAAACAGGTCGTGGGCTCGATATAACATGCGCCGAAACGCCTGGCCAAACTTGTTAGGGATAGGGCTTGAATTGTGGCATCTGGTTCTTCCAGCAATCGAAAGGCCCCATGATCAGCATTCCCTGAGCTCGGCACGCGTTTTTTCCTTTGCAGTCGTTGTTTGCCGTCTTGCAGTCGCTTTGACCTTTACAGCCATTCACGCCCTGGCACTTCACCTGACCGGTTTGCGCGTAGAACGACTCACCGGTCGTACAAGCTGAGACAAAAAGTGCGGCGGCGGCAATAGCCAAACTGGCTCCGGAAAGTCTTCTTGCTGTGATCATGGAAGGGTCACATCGAAATAACAATCAATCAAAATCTTTATAAAGCGTCAGCCAGGTGCTCAAACCCGTTACACCGATTGTCGAAGTCGCAAGAAAACAAGAATGTGATCCCGCAATATTCGTGGTTTTAGCGGATTTCTTCGACTTTAATATAAACTCTGTTTTGAGCGGTATTGCCCTCTGCATCAGTGGAAGCAATTCCAATAGTTTGCTGCGTTTGAAGACGGGCAACTCCTCCCAACTCGATCCACTCTCCCAATCGTCCAGAAACTACGCTGGCAATTCTTTGGGTGTTTATGCTTCCATCCAGCGCAAGCTGTTGGCGTTGCGGGCTGATCTCCAGGGTCACCTGTTCGCCGGAAAGGAGCGGCTTGACATAAAAGCCCGATGCGATGTCCTGATACCGAGTATTTTGTATCAGCCGCGGGCCTTGCGGCGTCTGGACAACGGTTTCTTGCCTCATGGGAACCGATTGTCCAACCTGGATGAACGCTTCACTGCCTTCCAGCACCTGTAATTGCTGCACATTATTCTCGTTACCGCGCGACACACTGCCTTGCACGTCGGCGCGCACGTTATTTCCGCTCTGCTGCCTTTCGATGACCAAGCCGCGGCTATTGCGATTGGCAGGTGGCACAACGATGCGTGCATTTCCGCTGGTCGCGTTACCGGATAATTGAGCCGAGCGCTGCATTGCCGACAATCCATTGTCCTGCTTCACCGAAACCATCAGGCGCCGGGGAAGAGTATCAATGCTGGCCAGCATTTGCTTGACTTCGGCAAGATTTGCACGCGTGCTACGCACGATAAGCTGATTCTGCGCGCCGGTGACCGTGCCGCCCGCCTGGTTGATAAACGGCTGCACGACCGGCAATACGTCCTGAGCCGTGCGGTATTTGAGAGTAATCACCTCCAGCTCAAGCTGCTCCGCGCAAACGGGAAAGGACAGAAAGAAAGACAACACGATAAAAAACCGCGCGATGTATTTGCTCATCATGCTCGTGTTTGCCGCCTCAATGAGCCGCTTGGGTTTTTTCCATCCAGTGAGTGTCATATTCGGCAATCTTTTTGCGAATCGCCGGAATCGCGGCTAATGCAGCTCTCTCGCCTTCCAAAATTGCAACACCTTTCTGGTCAAAACCCGCGAGGCCGATGTTTGCAACATCTGGACGAATCACCACGTCCGCCTGAGCGAGCTCGTAGGCGCTCATTGATCGGCTCATGATACAGAATGTTTGCAACAGAATATCGATGGTCCCCTCCACCTTTGCGGATTTGGGTTGGCCCGATATGTCCACGGCAATGACGATGTCCGCGCCGAGATTTTTTGCCGCTCGCACCGGGATCGGACTGACCAACACGCCATCCACGTATTCGTGGCCATTGATGGTCACCGGTTGAAACACACCAGGAACGCTGCTCGAGGCGCGCACCGCAATACCCGTATTGCCAGTGCGAAATACCACTTCCTCTCCCGAGTGCAAATCAGTCGCCACTACCGCGAGCGTTTTATCTAGTTTTTCTATGGGACGGTTATTAAGCGCCTGGTTCACAAAATTTTGCAGCGATTCGCCCTTAATGAATCCGCGGTCGGGAAAAGTCCAGTCGCCGACGCTGTCTTCAGTTATTTTCATGGCGATCTTTTGCAAATCGTATCCATTATATCCCCCGGCATACAAGGCGCCTGCAAGGCTGCCCGCGCTGGTGCCGACCACAATATCAGGCACGATGCCTTGCTCCACCAGGGTATTGATGACGCCTATGTGAGCGAACCCGCGCGCCGCCCCGCCGCCAAGAGCCAGCGCGATTTTTGGGGGCGGTGGCTTCGGTAACTCAGGAGCAGCGGTCTCTGCAGGCGCAGTTTCAACCGGAGCCGGTTTTTCAGGCGCGGGCCGCAGCACAGAACAGCTGCATAAAAGGGATGCGAATAGCAGCGCCGCGTATTTAAGGGACTGAAACATCGCGCAAGTAATTTCGAGACGCTAAATTTACCACTGCTACGGCAGCATGCGCTGAAACACACCGTCCTTTTCGAGCAACAGATGCCTGAGCGCCGCGGCGACGTGCAAAGCGATTAGGGCCGCGAATAAATAAGAAGTATAAACGTGAATACGGTTAAACAGGTAATAGATGGCCTTGTCCTCCCATCCCAACAGCGGCAGTTGGTAACCAAAAAATTTGATTCCGTATTTGGTGAAATTCGATTCAATGAAGCCGCTCAACGTCATTACTACCAGGCAAACATAAAACATCAGATGGTTGGCTTTTGTAGCCTTGACTTGCCACGCGGGTATCGTCCCAGGCAAAGGAGGCGCGACATGAGTTAAGCGCCAGCATATGAGCCATACTATGGGAATTCCGGCAAGCAGACCGATGGATTTATGCAAATTATAAAAATAGCTTACCGGAGGCGTGCCTTTGGGAATTCCTACCATGTGCCAGCCCAGTCCGTAAAGCGCGAACACCAGCGCTACGAGCATCCAATGCAATGCAACTGTGGAAAGCGGATATTTAGCCGGAGGCAAATTCATCGCGTTGCTTTTTTAAGGCAGATGTTTAATTTGTAATTTCGCATTGTAAGAGCCAATAATCGCAAGACTCGTTATCTTGGCCTCGAAGTCAGCCTGGAACAACAAGCGAAATTTTGGTCGAGCAATCTGGCAAAATTAGCGAGCCGACGGCTATGCAGCAAATCAAGGCCTGTCCAGGCTTCCGGCAGCCTTCGGATAGGTCACCACCCCCCACGGTATTTTCAGCCCTGAAATGATCTTTACCTGCTCATAGGTATTCGCATCGATAACATAAACGTCGTTTGACCGGCCGCAGGCCACCAGAATCCGCGCATCATCGGGAGTAAAGCTGAAGTGCCAGCAACGCGCCCCAATCGGGACGCTCTTGATGAGAGAGAAATTCTTTGTTTCGAAAACCTGCAACTGTTTCGAGCGGGCGGCCACCACGAAAAGCCGATTACCTTCGCGATCGAAAGCAAGACCATACGGCGCTCCACCTGTCGGTATGGTCTTTGTTACTTCCAACCCGTGGTTGAGAACCAGAAGCTTATCCGAGAATTCCAGGGTGACAGCATACATTTTACCGTCAGGTGATACCTTGATACCCCGCGGCCGATTACCATATTTAGTTGTGTCGATGGTCTTGAGGAGTTTCCCGTCTGAGATGGTGTAGACTGTGACCGTGTTGTCCCCTTCGTTTGTGACCAGCATCAGCTTGCCGTCCGGTGAAAATTCGATGCCTTCGGTTTCGGGCCCGCTGAGCATGGTTTCAACGAGACGCCAGTTATCCAGATCAAGCACCGCAATCCCTGCGGGCTTCTTTTGCTCCTCCTTCCCTGATTTCTCTCCCCGCTCCGCCTCCGGAGCGCCTTCGCTCGCGCTGGGTTCATAGCTCACATAGGCTCGGCTGCCATATACGCGGATGAATTCCGGATTCTTGCCGATGGCGATATGCTTTACCACTTCGCGGGTCGAGGCATCGATTACCGATATGTTGCCGCTGTCCTTGTTCGCTGTGAGCACATATTTTCCATCTCGGGTTATGCCGATCCCTCGCGGCTCTTTCGCCTGAATATCGATCGTCGCAACCGGCGCAAGGCTGGCGAGATCGATCACTGTCACGCCGTCTTGTTGATTTGAGACAAAGGCAAAAGGCGCAGCGATTGCCGGAGGAGCGATGAACGCAAAAAGAAGCAAAATTTTTTTCATCATTGAATAGGTCCTTGCTATAAAAAGACGCGGCTAAAAACATCAGCCGCGCCAATCATACGACATTTGCCCCGGGAAAAGTTCCGCCTGAAAACAAAAGCGGCGCCTTTTGGGCGCCGCTTAAACTTACAGAATTAAGCCTAAATCAGAAGAACAGTATCCCACCCACCGAGAACGAGTTTTCGATGTTCTTGCTGCTGTTGAGAGCCGGTGTAGGGTTAGCCCCCTGAGCGGTGGTCCAGCTATGAGCATATTCACCCAAAAGCGTTAGCGACTTGGTCAAGCTGTATTGCAGTTGACCTACCGCCGACCGGTTAAACGCCACCAGATTGGGATTAGTGGCCTGTTCACCGCCAGAAGCTTTCAGTTGGCTGAAACCATAGCTAAATCCAGGCTTCCATTTGCCTATGGTGTATTGCAACTGCGCATACCCGCCATCTGAGTGACGCCTAGAACCGGTCGCGGTTATGCCATTCAGGAAGATCCCCGTTGTACCAAGACCATAGCCGGTATAGGCATAGATCACGCCATCAAATCCCGCCATGCTTGCCTTGGCGCCCAACTCGCCGCCAAGCCCCGTGGCTCCGTCATTATTATCCGCGGCATTCGTGGCTCTTTGCTCAAGACCGCCTACCCAAACGCGGCCTTTTACGCT
>DASPRI010000139.1:0-5411 GCA_035624535.1 Burkholderiales bacterium | reverse complement strand
AATTCGCAGCGCCCGCTTTAATTCAAGTGGCGACGATCTTCGCCTCGAGTGTTGGCTGAGCCTTGAGGGAGTTTGTGACGAAGCACGTTTTTTCTGCTTTCTCCAGAAGCCGCAGCGCGAGCTGTTCTCGCGCGCCTGCGGGCACGGTGAGCGCGGCTCGAACAGTAAAATGGGTAAATTGGATCACGCCATCAACTCGATCAAGCGTTCCGTCCACTTCGCAGGAAAGATGAGTCCAGTTGAATTTCGAAGCGCGCGCGATTGCGCGGTATGAAAGCACAATACAATTCGCCAATGCCGCGACGAGCAGCATTTCGGGCGACCAGCGGTTTCCCGGACCGCCAAACTGAGCGGGCGAGTTGATCGCAAGCGAAGGAAGCCCTTCGCCTTCGACCGTCACGTCACCCTCGGCCTGGGCGGAAGTCTTGACGTTATATATGTGCGGAAGGTTGTTCACAGCCTATCGCCCACCAGACATGCTGCACTCATCGTTGGTTGTGGTTCAGTAATTGGACAGCGCCTCATTTTACCTTGTCACGCTCCGTTTCTCATCCTTAGGGAAAATTTTACCGCGCCGGTGGCAGACCGGCGGCTGGTGACTTTCTTTTGCCTCGCCAAAAGAAAGTCACCAAAGAAAAGGCGACCCCGGTTCGCCGATGTCCCCTGCGCTTTTCAGCCAAACCGGGCGCAGCGCAACTCGCGCTTCGTGCTCAAACAGTGCTCGCTCAACTTCCCCCGTTTTGGCTTCGTCACTTGGCGGCTCACAGGGGATACCAAACAAGAATTAAGCGATTTGCACAGATTTTCCAACCTAGGATTAAACTATTCGAACCCGTAGAGCTCGGTGTTACCTTAGGGGGGCCAAAAACCAAAACAAGACAAACGGTTCTTGTACTGTCTATTTATTGTTACCGATATCAGGGGCATGATTGTGAGCGAACAACCGAAGGATGTACGTGAGGACGGCTTCGTTATCCGGGAGCTCTCCTTCGAAATTCCGCCCCGGAAGAAACATGAAGATCCGATCACTGAGAATCAGCTGCACTACCTGGAGGTTCTAGCACCGAGGATCGAAATTGAGGGTGGGTTGGAAAGACTCGGGAAATGGCAGGCGTCGGCGCTGATTGATTATGTAATACGGCAGAAAAAACATCTCGAGCGCGACATCACGAGCGGTAATCTAAATGTCGAAAGGTCACCACTTACTAATTGGCGCTGGTACTTCTTTGCAGTCATTGCTGGGCTTGTCCTATTCGCGTTTTCTGTTTGATAAAGCGAAAAAAACAGAAAAAACAGGGTCAGAGCCGAATTAAATCGCAATGCCGGTCGATCCAGAATCCCCCGCGACGGTAGCGCCGCTTCAAATAGTCGAACGCGTCGGACCGACTATAATAACTTCGCGGCAGTGCCCAGTTTCGTACGATTTGGTGTATCTCTATCTGTAGGAAACGTTCGTTCCTCTGCCGTTAAATTATTTGACTCCGCCATTAAATTATTCGACTCCGCGCTCAATATTTGATATTCTTGACAGTGTAGTCTTTCATAGATCCTCAGCTTGGAGCGCTTCAGTTGGGCAAGAAGCTTTATGTTGGCAACCTAAGCCACAATATTGGCAATAGTGACTTGGAAAAAATGTTCACCGCGTACGGTAAGGTAATATCGGCGCAGGTGATCAACGACCGCGCAACCGGACAGTCCAAAGGCTTCGGCTTCGTCGAAATGGGCACGGAACAGGAAGCGCAGGCCGCCATCTCCGCGCTCAACGGCAAGAGCATCGAGGGCCGCAATCTGATGGTGAATGAAGCCCGCCCGCAGGAAAGCCGAGGCGGCGGTGGGCGTGGTGGTTGGCGGCGTGGCGGCGGCGGTGGCCGCTACTGATCTGCATCGGACACGCCGGATCCGAACGCAAGTGGCGGCCGTCGAATGGGCGGCGCCGCGCATGCGACGCGCCGTCGTCAGGCATTCCCGATCCTCAACCCGTTCTAGTCGGCACGCGCCGCAACCAGGTGTAACACATTGGCAAAATTAAACTACCGATTCGAGAAGCGCCAGAGAGATTTGGCGAAGAAAAAGAAACAGGAAGAAAAACTGCAGCGCAAACTCGCGCGGAAGATTCCCGCGAATGACGCCACTTCGCAAGCTTCTGCGGACCAGCCCGAAAAGACGGAATCCGACGCCGTCGGGGAACCTACGGGAAACTGACCTGAATGCTTTGGTTAAAGGCTCACCAATGGAAAATTTGACGGCTGACGACGTGCAGATCGAATTCAGTAACACGAAGGAAGGTGAGCTGGTATGCGACGTCGAAACGCGGGGCGAGCTGGGAATGCTGCGCTACCGGCATATCTTTCCCAAAGGAATTAGCGAAGCCGATGCCGAGGATCAGATCCGCCAAGGTCTCAAGAATCGGGGTGAGGCCATCTCGCATCCGGGACAAGGTCGCCCTGGCAGGCCCAAAAAACAGAACGCGAAGGAAGTGAGCTGACCGGTATTTCCCGTACCAAGTCAAATTGCACAATATTTAACTTGGACAAAGGAGCTGGTCATGTCACGCGAACGGTATAGTTCCGGATAGGGCGTCAGATTCAAATTGATTCGCAACGCCGATCAATCCAAAATCCCCACGCGACGGAAAGTATTTCGGGAAACATTACGCGCCGAGCAATTAGTGCAGTATTTATGATCCGCCTTCCAAATTTCGAAAGTTCGTCCGCGCAAGAGTTGGCTCGCGCCGCGAATCAAGTGATTCGGTTTTTGGTTGGCTTTGCGCTTGCTGCACTCCTCTGGTCGAAAGATATCTCGTGTTTTTTGCGATTTCAAGGTCGTCGATAAATAGCGTGGGATCGTCCTCCCCCAGCTCAGCCAGCGGCACGCTGATGACGGAGCCGGAGGATGACACGAGAAGCGTTCGTTCAATGGTCGCGATAAAAGCGATCAAACTCAACGCCATAAAGGCGAGCCCAATGGCCCATGCGAAATCGACATACCTGACAAGATAAAATCCCGCGGCGCCAAATATGACTGCCACAACAATAAACGAAGGATGGGTGCGAGAAATTAGATCGCACGATGCGATTTCTTCCAGCATGAAACTGGTTACCCGTCGCTTGCCAAATGTTCTGGATTCAAAACGGATTCGATGGGTCGTTAGTACCAGTTTCTCCGACTTGGATTCAAAAAGAACCCTCTCGCCAGGCAATATTTTCATAGGAACCTCCTCGCCGTAAGCAGCGCAATTTTACCGTGCCCATCAACAGCCATTGACTTGTGGCATTTTTCAGTGGGCATTCTTTTGATCAAGCACGTTCCTAATTCGGACCGCCTGGTATCCAATGGGTTCGTGTCACAACCTGACATCACGTTAAGTTCTAGTCTAATCAATAATGGCTTTTATCACTACTGCTAGACAAAAGTGATTGCCGTTGACTAATGCGAATCCAATAACCATCAGCCTCAACTCTTGCGACGACTGGCCGGTGGTTCTCGATTCCCGACACATCATAAGATACGTTCGCTGAATTGGAATAGGCGGGTGTTTGAAGGATCAAGTAAATTATTACCAGAACGGCAAGTCCGACGCTGATATAGATGCTGCACAAGATCCAAAACCAGACAGGTTCCTCGTCGCGGCGAACCAGGCGAAAGTACCTGCGCTCGCCATTTATGGTTTCGTAGCTCTTGGTGATGACTTTTCCAAGGACAATGCCTGATACTCCCCAGGCAACCATTCCGATTGCCAAAATGATGCCGATGACCAGGATAACTTTTGAAGCCATCATGAAATAGGCCTGCTTCGGGTAATCCGCTTTAACTTGTCATATACCGAACACCTGTTTCATAAACGGTGCGGCGCATGGATATTTTCCACCGGTTTTTCATTCATTCCAAGCGGCGGCACGCGTGACGCCGTTCACTGCGTGTGAGTTCCATTGGGTGCATCATGTTAGTATGAGCGCTCTGATGGGCCCATTATTAATTGCACCGCGAGCCGGGGAGTCGTTATTTCACGCCGCACGCTTGGGCTCGTGCACCGAATCGGCAGGTCTATAGACAGCTTGAGGGATAGGCATGAAGTACGCGCGCATAGCTGGAATTCTCTCGGCATCGTTTCTTGTCGGCTCTTGTAGCTCAATGCGGCCAACGACTCAAGAGATACCCGTTCCGCCCGAAAGAATCGTTCAAAAAGGGTATTCGTTTGTACCATTGAATGAAAAAGGATGGGCAGTCACGGCCCGGAATGAATCCGACGTGACCCTCGGGAAGCGCGGTGAGAATCCAGACGAGACAATTGTTATTGCGGCGAACGTCATCGCGATCGCACCGTTTAAGACCAAAAGCCAAGATCAATTCGTCCGCTGGTTCAAAGAGAATGCAGCCCGGGTTCATCAAGATCCGCGCTTCAACGTAATTCACGACGATGTGACGTTCGCCCACGAAAAGGGGACCAATTGCGTAGAATCACGTTCAGTGATTGAAGACAACGCGACTGCTAAACGATCGAACACGCCGGGCATAATGATCCTCCAATATCTCGCGCTGGCCTGCGCCCACCCTACGAACAAAAGTGTTGTCGTGATGCTCGTCTATTCGCATCGCTATTATCCGGAGTACAAAGACTCCGCGTTTCAGGAGAAGGCTACCACGGTCCTGAACAGCCTCGAGTTCACTGATCGCTAGTCCAGTTCGGCCCAAGAGCCAGCGCGAAGTCGCCGCGGTAATAAAACCGCAGGCGTCGTGTTCTGTGCACCGAGCAAGGTTCCAAGCGCTAACACCATGCGCTTGCTATGGCCTTGCGAGTGTCCGCTCCTCGCCAAACGCAACCATTGCAATTATTCCTGCCCCCCAATTTTATGTTTCAAGGATGAAACAATTACAAATCTATCGGCCAAAGCAGTTAACTCGCTTCTGGTTCCTCGACCGACTGATTAATTTCCTTACCCAATACAGACAGTTTCAGCTGCATTTTGGGTTCATCGCGGATTCTAATGCTTCGGCGCTCATTTAAGTTCCTCTAGCAATCCTAAATGTGTATCCGAACTGATACACACTCGGCTGAATTGCTTCTCTAGTATTTTTCGATTAATCAAAAGTAAATAACCAGTTAGTGCATTGGCATAGGAATTGCTGAATCACGGCAGGAATATCAAACCATGAAAGATTTCATGGAACCATGCTTCAAGCGGCGTAAAGCTCGAGGAGGGCACTTTGCAAGGACTCTTGAAACCGAAACAAGATAGTTATATCGAGGCGAGGAACAACTTGCTGCTCGCGTCTCTGGGAACGCTGTTGATGCTGATCCTGGTTGGCCAACAGCTTTGAGCATCTGCAACAACTGCGAAGTTTGCCGCTCGTGACAATGATCCGGTCATTATTAAGCTACCTGCCTTCAGCCCGGGCTGCGCGAGGTGCGA
>DASPRI010000130.1:0-32780 GCA_035624535.1 Burkholderiales bacterium | reverse complement strand
AAAGTTCCGCCTGAAAACAAAAGCGGCGCCTTTTGGGCGCCGCTTGAACTTACCGAATCGAACCTAAATCAGAAGAACAGTATTCCACCCACCGAGAACGAGTTTTCGATGTTCTTGCTGCTGTTGAGAGCCGGTGTAGGGTTAGCCCCCTGAGCGGTGGTCCAGCTATGGGCATATTCGCCCAGCAGGGTTAGCGACTTGGTCAAGCTGTATTGCAGTTGCCCCACCGCCGACCGGTTAAAGGCCACCAGGTTGGGATTGGCAGCTTGTTCACCGCCAGCGGCTTTCAGTTGGCTGAAGCCATAGCTGAATCCAGGCTTCCATTTGCCTATGGTGTATTGCAACTGCGCATACCCGCCATCTGAGTGACGCCTAGAACCAGTCGCGCTTATGCCATTCAGGAAGATCCCCGTTGTGCCAAGACCATAGCCGGTATAGGCATAGATAAGGCCATCAAATCCCGCCATGCTTGCCTTGGCGCCCAACTCGCCGCCAAGCCCCGTGGCTCCGTCATTATTATCCGCGGCATTCGTGGCTCTTTGCTCAAGACCGCCTACCCAAACGCGGCCTTTTACGCTATCGCTATTAAAGTCCCAAGTACCCTTAGCCTGAATCATAGGCATTGAGTGATTGGTCAGCACCTCGCCCCCTATCATATTGAAAGGCTGGAAAATACCTGCTGACACCTGGAAGCCGCCACCAAAACTCGGGCTAATGTAGGAGATTTGCGGAATCCAGTCAGCATAGGCATAACCAATGCCGATGCGTCCCAAGGTGGTGTTGCCAGGGTTTTGCGGTGACTGCGGAGTGCCGACACCCAACAAGGTCATGTCGCTCAAAATCGCGTCAGAGCCAAAAAAGCCCAGATCGCGGCCCATTTTGATGGTGCCCATGTCCTTGTCGCCGAAGGTAAAGAAGTTTTGCCGCATATCGATACCTGTTGAACCCAAAGCACTGGGTTGAGGAAGTGCCGCCGCGCTAGTATTAGCGCCGCTCACCTGACCGCCGTTGTTGATACCGGGATAGAAGCCGAAGGTCACACCGATATCAAAACCTTCCTGGGTGGTCTTGGCTGAGAACACCAAAGCCGACGGCAGAAGACCGCTCTCTACCGAAGAAGCCCCGTTAGTGAAGGTCGTCCCGCAGGTCGTACCGCCAATTATGGCTCTGGCATTGTTCTGGCACTGAGTATAGGAATAGAACGCGTTGACTTCACCGCTCATCGACAGATCCCAGTCACCGGCTTTGACATTGAAAGCGTGGGCTGCAGATGCGCCACACAATGCAAAGGCGCCGGTAACTACTAATGCTAATTTTTTGTGTTTCGTCATAACATCTTCCTCCTTAAAAGTTAACGACGTCGTGCTTAAAATTTCAACGTTAATGCTGCTCTAGTTGCGATTCCGGTGTCAAGCTTTAAAAGCGACAGCCGGATTTTATTGTTGCAAAAAAGACACAATGATGCGAAATAAGCTCTAAAAACGATCTATTAAGCTGACTTTAATGAGCAAATCCCGTGCCATTTTTGTTTGAGGAAGCCTTATGCTTAAAGAATATTCCAATGCCCTCTGGCAAAAGCAAAAAATCCTATCCCGGAAGGATGCTTTTCCAATTTCCAAAAAAAATCGTTCACTCACCGTGACATTCTGTAACTGGGCTGCTATCCAAGGGAAATGCTCTTGGCGGCTACCCAGTTCAGTTTGATGTCTGCTTTCCTACCGATACTCTATGGGATTAAAGTAGTGAACCCGCGCTTGATCGTGGATTTGATGATGCGCGCAGCGTAACCTCAGCGCCTTCCCAAAAAAACCTTGGGCAGCGATTGAGTTTTCAATTCGACAAGCTCATTGCCAAAAAAAAATGCCAACGTTTCGCGACCGGTCGGAAACGAAGATGAAGAAGTTTGTATAGACAGTTGCCATGCCCCAGCCAAAGTCGCTCAAGCATTTGATGCTCCTCTACGCGCTCGGCTATCTGGTGCTTATCCTCGCCAGTGGCGCGCTGGGCGGAGCCGGGCTGTACCTGTGGCACCAGTCGTCGGAGGAATCGCTGCGCATCAGTTCCATGGTAGGAGAAATCCAGCAGATGCGCGGCAATCTTTACCGCCAAGTCAAGGAAGTTTTTGATGCGGTTTTTCTAAGCGATCCTGACGCGGCAAAACAGTACCAAGAATACCAGAAGCGCATCGAGCAGCATCTGAATAACCTGGACAGCGCCGCCGCGTACAACGAAGAGCACGAAGCCATCAATCGCCTGCGCCAGGCCTACTATGTCATCAAGGCGCAAGCTGCGGACATTGCCCGCGCCCGCGCCGGCATGTCACTCAAGCAAAAGCGCAAGATATTTGACACCGACCTGGAAATGGCGGGATTCGGGCGTTATGAGGAAGCGTTTAGCGCACTGGAGCAATTGCTACTGTTTCAACAAATAGAATTGCAAAATCGGCTTAAAACCCTCACCCTACTTGCGCCGTTATTATTGCTTTTACCGATCTTTCTTGCGGTAGTCTTGTTGGTCTTGTCGCGAATTTTTATGCAGCGCGCGATCGTGCAGCCCCTGTCTGCAGTGCAACAAGCCGCCTTGATCATAAGCCAAGGCGATCTGACGCATAAAGTCCCCGAAAGGGGTGCACTGGAAATGATGACCCTGGCGAAAGCGCTCAATCAAATGGCTGACGATCTCGCCGCAAGCCGCGAATCGCTGTTACGCGCGGAAAAGCAGGCCGCGCTTGGCGCCCTGGTGCCTGTCATGGCACATAATATCCGTAATCCCCTGGCTAGCATTCGAGCCACTGCCCAGATCATCAATGACTCGGAATTACCCGGCGAACTGCGTGAAGGCCTGGCCGGAATAATCAGCACCGCCGACAGGCTGGAACGGTGGACGCATTCATTGCTCTCCTACCTGCATCCCCTCAAGGCGCAGCGCTCGCTTTGCAAACTGGCGCAGGTCGTGGACAATGTACTGGAGCTGCTTAAGCCGCGAATCGCGGAAAGAGAAATTCAAGTCCTGCGCAAAGGCTGGTATGGCCAGACCGAAATCGCACTTGACGTACAACTCGTGGAACAGGCGCTCCACGGTTTGCTAACCAACGCAATAGACGCGTCGCCGCAACGAGGAAAAATTGAAGTCCAGATTGATCAAACGTCGCAAGAAGTCATGCTGACCATAGCCGACCAGGGCTTAGGCATGCCATTTACGCCTTCAGCCAGCGACCTGAGCCCGGGTCCTTCGACTAAACGATACGGTACTGGCCTGGGAATTCCGTTCGCGATGAAAGTTTGTGATGCACATGGCGGGAAAATTGAATATCGGACCACAAATCCTCACGGCACCGTCGTGACGCTCGTCCTACCGAAATACCCGCGGGAGGATTGATGACAGAAAACACGATGACGGCTCAAATTCCCGCCAAGGAATTTCAGGGCGCGCCGCGAGTTCTGATCATCGAAGACGAAAGCCTCTTCGGGCGGGCAGTAAAAAAGCGTTTGGAAAAGGCCGGCCACGAATGTGTCGTGGCCGCGACGCTTGCGGAAGGTCGCGAATTGGCGCGCAATTCAGCGCCCGAATTGGTGTTGCTCGATTTGCGGCTGCCCGACGGAAACGGGCTGGATTTGCTCACCGAGCTGCGGGCGACGGGGGAAAGCAGACAGCCGCCAGTCATCGTGCTGACCGCGTATGGCGAAATCAGCGACGCGGTGCATGCCATGAAACTCGGTGCGGCCGACTATCTGAAAAAACCGGTTGACCTCGATGAGTTGTTGCTCGCGGTCGACAAAGTTTTGCAAACGTCTCGGTTACGCCACCAGCTTGATTACTCGCGCGAGCGTGACAGCCATGCAGTAGAAGGCACGCAATTATTGGGTGATAGTCCGGCGATGCAGCGGGTACGTGAGCAAATCCTGCGGCTTGCCGAACTTGCAGGAGAAGGGACTGAGCCTCCCCCTACTGTGCTGATCCTGGGCGAAACCGGCAGCGGGAAGGATGTGGCCGCGCGCCGATTGCATTTATTGAGCCCGCGCAAAGCGCGGCCTTTCGTACAAGTGGATTGCGCTTCGCTGCCGCGCGACCTGATTGAAGCCGAACTATTCGGCCATGAAAAAGGCGCATTTACCAGCGCCCACGGGGCACGCTCGGGCTTGATTGAGGCTGCTGAGGATGGAACGCTGTTTCTGGACGAAATCGGTGAGCTGCCCCTGGACTTGCAGGCCAAGTTACTCAATGTGATCGAGCGACGCAAGACGCGGCGTATCGGATCGGTGGTCGAACGGCCTTTCGCCGCTCGCATTATCGCCGGGACCAACCGGCAATTGCCTCAAATGATTGCGCAAGGACAATTTCGTGCCGATCTTTACTACCGCCTGAATGTAGTGATACTCAACATGCCGCCATTGCGTGAGCGTGGCGAAGATGTGATTCTTCTTGCCCGGCATTTTGCCGTGCAAATTAGCCGACGTTACGGATTACGTGATCCCTCATTCAGCGATACTGCGCTGACCGCATTGCGAGGATATTCCTGGCCTGGAAATGTACGCGAGCTAAAACATTTGGTGGAACGCGCGGTCTTGTTGAGCCGCGGCGGGGCAATCCATGCAGCGGACCTTGGCTTGTCGCAAACGCAAGCTGCGGCAGCAGGCGAACAACCATTGCAAGGGCTTACTCTTGAAGCTGCAGAACGCTTGCTAATCGAACGCGCATTGCTTGAGACCGGGGGTAACGTTTCGGAAGCGGCGCGCCGCCTTGGTGTGAGCCGCATGACGCTGCGTTACCGGATGGAGAAATACGCCCTCAAGGGCGCCAGCTGATAGTCTTCCGGCCTGTTTAAACTTGAGCCTTTCTTCCCTCTGGCACGGGATTTGCTGAGATTGGGTCATGCTGTATTGAAAGATTGACCACGTTCATGGTAGTTCTCCAACTTCCTCTCTGCGCCGGGACCTAAGTCCCGGTTTTTTTTGCCTATTCGCGATTTCACTCAATACGTTCGATTTTTGAGCCCCGGTAAGGAGAGAATTGCCGAAAGCTGCCCCTTGGTGGTTGGTGCTTCAATTCAACCAATTTGGTTGATTTAGACCACTTATTTTTATTTAAGGCTTGATGCCAGTCGCCAATTGACGGGTACTTTCGCGCTGACCTTAAAAATGAAAAAGGCTGCTTGTTCAGCAGCCCTTTTTCTTCTCTAACCTAAGCGCTTGTTAGCGGGTCAGAATGTACATCGTTACTTCGAAACCGAAACGCAGATCGGTAAATTCGGGTTTGCTCCAGGCCATGGCTTTCTCCATATAAAAAAGTTTTAACTGACGATTCGACTACAGCGCCATTGTCACTGAGCCGCAATTCGAGCGCAAGGCAGAAAACACTGAATCGCACCTAATGATTTTCATGAGTTTTGGATCAAGCCCGCGCGCATTGCGATGAGGGCCAATTCCGCCGAGGTTGAAGCATTAAGCTTTTGTTTCACATTGTATAAATGCGTACCTACGGTGCGCGGGCTCAGATGCAGCATCTTGGCGATTTCGGTTACCGTCTTGCCTTGCGCGAGCAGCATGAAAACTTCGAATTCCCTTGCGCTAAGCACGTCTACCGGGGTCTTTTCCCCGGTCAGCTGCTGCACAGCGAGCTGTTGAGCGATCGCGGGTTCGATATAAGTCTTGCCCTCTGCGACTTGGCGAATTGCTTGTATCAATTCCTCGGCAGCGCTGCGCTTAGTCAAGTAGCCGAGTGCCCCGGCTTTCAGCACGCGCTTTGGATGCATAGTATCCTCGTGCGCGGACAATACTAGAATGCGCGCCGCAGGATCTTTTGCGATGATGCGGTTGACCGCTTCTAGACCACCGATCCCGGGCATAGAGATATCCATGACGACCACGTCTGGATGTTTTTCCTGATAAATACGGTACGCCTCTTCTCCGCTTTCAGCCTCCGCTGTCACTTTCAGGTCGGGCGCGCCTTCGAGCAGCATGCGGAAGCCCATTCGTACCACCGCGTGATCATCAACCAGCATCACTTGAATTGCCGGCGCGGCCATCATGCCCTTCCTTCAAGCGGCAAGCACACAGTTACGCAAAAACCCCGATCCGGAACATTGTTCGTGCTGAAACTGCCGTTTAAAGCCTGGACGCGTTCGCGCATTCCCAGCAATCCGAAATGACCCTCCGGCAGCGTCTCCGCCGGTTTGCCTTTGCCATCGTCGCAAATTTCGAGCTGCAGTACTTCGCGCGCGCCGCTTTCGGCTGGCCCGCGCTTCACAGCAATTCTTACATTTGAGGCCTGCGCATGCCGCACGACATTGGTCAGACATTCTTGCACGATGCGATAAACGGTAATATTTATCGCTTCGCCTAGGTCATTCAGACTGCCCGAGATATCGAGTTGGAATTTGAGTTCGGGATGGCGTAACCTCCAGGCGGCGATGCTGTCCTGCAAAGTTTCGGAAAGCCCCAAATTGTCCAGTGCGCTCGGGCGCAACCGGCTTATGATGCCGTGCATTGCACCGTAGATGAGTGCGGCAACACTGACGATGGTTTGCGCACTGCTACGCACTTCGGGCGTGCTTTCCGCACGATTGGCAATCGAAGCACCAATGGATTTGATTGCCGTCACATACTGCCCGAGCTCATCGTGCAACTCGCGTGCGAGACTGCGCCGCTCCTCCTCGACACGCGCCTGAATAATCTGCGTCAAGCGCCGATTTTCTTCGAGGTCACTCGCAGCTTGCAAGGCACGCTTTCTTTCTGTGATATCGCGCATGCTGCAAATCTCGCCGATTACAGATTCATTGTGCGGGTCAATCAGCGGCGCAGCGGAAAGGGACACGTCCATCAGCCTGCCATCTTTGGCTAGCCTTTGCGACTCAACATTCTCGATCACGCCCCGGCGCTGAACAATTTCCAGATTTTCCTTGATCTCGTTTTCTTTGCCCGGAGGAGCAAGCACTGTCGCTGAACGGCCGGTGATTTCGTCAGCTGCGTAGCCAAACAGTCGTTCCGCCGCGGGATTCCAGAAGGAAATGTTACCGTTAAGATCGTGAATCATTATCGCGTCGCTGGATTGTTTGACGGTTAAGGCAAGTCTTCGGTTCTCTGCCATGCTATCTTGCAGTGCTCCGACCATGCGGTTGAAAGTATGGCTGATTGAGGAAAGCTCAGGCAACGGAAACTGGGGCAATTGCACATCAAAATTACCTTGTTCCATTTGCGACAATCCATCAAGAACCTGGTTGAGCGGGCGCATCGAGCGCCCGACAATCCAAAACACCAGGACGTTCACTGCAACAAAAAACCCCAGAGCGAGCCATATCAGGTATTGCAAATCATCCCAGGCATCGAGCACTGATCGCGATGCATCGGGAATAATCAGCAGCGTACCCCCATGGATCTTGAGAGTCACGGTTTCGACTTTTGGAGCAACCAGGCGGGAAAACCAGTCTGGCGCCCAACGCCCCTCTTTGTAATGCGTGGGTGGCGATTCGTAGATCAGGTTTCCAAGAACGTCATAAAGCTTGATGTCGTTGGCGCGCACCCGGCCCACGTTGTTCAAAAAATCGATCACTACCTGGGGCTGAGTGGCAGTTGTCGGAATGAACTGGCTACTGTAGAGCACAGTAGTCAACAACTGCACCGCGACTCGAGTGGTTCCTTCAATCTCTTCCTTGACTGATTTGCGGATGTCGTCCACATAATTGATGCCCGTAACTATTACGAATAGCAGCATCAGCACGGTGATCAGGAGATTGATGCGAAACCTTAGGCTCATCGTGGGTGCTCCGCCGAAAAAATCGATTTGAAACGCTCGGTCTCGGAGACTAAAGCGGCGGCAAGCGTCGGTGTGGAAGCCGAATGGCCGGCATTCTCCACTACCGCAAGCCGAGCTTCTGGCCAGGCGCGATGCAAAGTATACGCGGTGCCCACCGGGCAAACCATGTCGAAACGGCCGTGCACAATGCTGGCGGGGATGCAGCGCACCGGGGTCACGTTTTGCAGCAACTCATTCTCGGAAAGAAAACAGTGGTTGAAAAGATAATGCGTTTGCACCCGCGTTCTTCCCAATAACTCATCATCAGGAAGCGCGGGCTTGGCCTCCCGCTGCGACTCGCCCAGCATCATCAATTCGCTCTCATAGTCGTTCCAGGCGCGCGCCGCCGGTAGCGCCACGCGAGTGTCGGCGTGGTGGATAGCCCGGTAATATTCGCCAACTATGTCATTACGCCGCGCCTCCGGCACGAATGTGGAAAAACGATCCCAGGCTTCGGGCGCAAAGCATTTCAGGCCATAGCAATACCAATCGAGTTCCTGCTTACTCGCCAGAAAAATGCCGCGCAGGATCAATCCGCTCACCGCCTGCGGGTGCTTTTCGGCGTATGCCAGTGCGAGTGTCGAGCCCCACGAGCCGCCGAACAGCAGCCAGCGCTCAATATCCAGCAAGACGCGCAGCGCTTCGATATCGGATATTAGTGCGGCGGTGGTGTTCTCGCGGAGCTCGGCAAACGGCATGCTGCGCCCACACCCGCGCTGGTCAAACAATACAATACGATAATAGCGCGGATCGAAGAAGCGCCGGTGTCCCGGGTTGCAGCCGCTACCCGGACCGCCGTGCAGAAACAGCACCGGCATTCCTGTAGTGTTGCCGCACTCTTCATAATAAATGCGGTGTCCTCCGGATACATCGAGCAAACCTTGCGCATAGGGCTCGATTTCCGGAAAGAGTGAATCGCTCATTTTTCGAATTCTTCCTTTTCCAACTCGCTGTACACATGCTGGACGTTCAGTGGATGCTGTTCCGCATAAAGCCCCCAATTCTGGTATTTCGGCAGGTCCGCCCGTTTCAAAACGTCCAAGGCACTCAAGCCGGCCTCGTACTGGCGCTCTACCAGATCGAGCAAGTCTTGCAAATAATCCAGTGTGTCCTGCGTGCGCTCGGGATTGGAAACCGGACCGCTACCTGGGACCAATTTTGTCATCGGCTGCTGCTGCAGCTGCTTCAGCGCGTTGATCCAGCCTTTGATCCTCGCTTGCTGCAACACCGGTACGCAATCCAGCGAGACCAGCCCGCCGCTGAACAACACTCCGCTCTTGCGGTCAAGCACGGCAAGGTCCCCTTCGCTATGTCCCCAGCCGTAGTAGAGCAGGCTTAAGTTACGCCCCTCTATGGTTATGTCGCTGGTCTTCTCCACGGTCATGTCGGGGTATGCGATTTCAGTACCGGCCATGATCTTATCGCCCAACTCGTTCAACATGTTTTCGTAGCACTTCTCACAGCGGCTGCGCATCGCTTGCAAGGTTTGAGTGTGCGCAAGGATGGTTGCGCCCAGACTGCGGAAATAATCGTTGCCCAGGACATTCTCGGGATGCGGGTGGGTATCAATCACCATCTTCACCGGTTTAGGGCTAATTTTTCGTATTGCTGCCATCATGCGTTTGGCGTACGCGTAATTTGGCCCTGGGTCAATAACGATTATGCCGGTCGCCCCGACGATAAAACCGTTGTTGAGGATGTCCCCGCGGTTCGCGGGAGCGATGGCCTCGCATTTGCCTACAAAAGCGTATACGTCCGGGGCTACCCGTTGCGGGATTAAACCGTGCGCGAACGCGACCGGGGACAGACTGAGGCTAACAAGCAAAGCGCAGGATAGGATGCGGATTATTTTTCGCTTAGTCGCTGAGCCTGAAAACAATCGGCACCATCACGGTAAGTTCCCGACCACGCAAAGAATCCGGCGGTGGTGGGAGGGGCGCCGCCGCCGCCTGCTGCACCATTTCCAGCGCCTCATCGTCGAGCACTTCAAACCCACTGGAACGGAGGATGGCGGCGTTGACCATTTTGCCTGTTGGCGAAACAACAAGCTGGACCTGTGCGGTCCCCTGCCAACCGCGCATTCGCGCTTTAGGCGGATAGCTTTGATATCGGGCAATTAAACTGGAAATGGCTTTTCCGTAGCTATCCAGTAATAGCGCATCGGGCGCCGCTTTAGCCACAACCATGGGCTCGGGTTGGGCAGGCGCTGGCGCCACGGGAGGGGGGGCTTCAAGCGGTTTTGCCTGGGGTTGCGGTGTCGCTTCGGTCTCGATTTTCGCCGGGGTTTCAATCTTCGGCAAGCGCGGCAGCTTGAATTCGCTTCGCGCGCGTTCGGCTAAGGTCGGAACCGGAATCGTCTTGGGCTGAGATTTAACGAGCGGCGGGACCGGGGTGGGCTCGGGCCGCACGAATTCCGGCAGCTGCACGCTCAATACCGGCTCTGGTTTCGAATTTTTGATCCGCCAAGCCGGAACCAGCGATAGCACGATTCCGTGAATCAGCATGGAAAGCATCAACGCAAGAATGACCCTGCGCGGCTTGTACCACTCAATGTGAAACTGCACGTTAGCCACGGAATAGTTCGGAGGTAAAAAAGACGTGAGTCATAAGATTAATGCAAACCGCTCGCTGAGGCAATTGATCGCTTTCGTACTCATGATAATCATTAACCATATTTGCTGATTTTTCCGATGCGAAACATTCAAGTGCAGATCAAAATATCGTCAAGGTCTTCAGACAGCGCCTGTTTTGAAGTCTGCAGGCCTGCCAGGTAAATCACCTGTGATCAATATGGCTTTATTAAACAAAGGAGACTGTCATGCAATGGAGCAAACCTGAGTATAGCGATATGCGCTTCGGCTTCGAAGTAACGATGTATATTGCCAATCGCTAAACATGCCGCACCCGGAAGCCGCGCCAACGTGGCTTCCGGTCTAGCCTTAAAGACCCGTAGCATTTACCAAGCAGTTTACAATAAGCGGATGCGCTGCAAGCGCCTACCGCGAGAATGAATTAAGATTTATCTATCAATGAAAATCCGTGTCCTTGGAGCATCGGCCGGCGGCGGATTCCCGCAGTGGAACTGTAACTGCCCGAATTGCGACGGTTTACGCAACGGCAAGATCAGGGCCAAGCCGCGCACCCAGTCATCCATCGCGGTAAGCGAAAACAACCTGGACTGGATTTTGTTCAATGCTTCCCCCGATGTTTTGGCTCAAATAAAGTCGTTTCCCGCGCTGCAGCCGGCACGGTCGATCCGCGACACCGCGATCCGCGCCATCGTTCTCATCGACAGTCAAATTGATCACACCACCGGCCTGTTGATGCTGCGCGAAGGAAAACCCTTAGAGATTTACTGCACGGAAATGGCGCGCGAAGACCTGACAACCGGCAATCCGCTTTTTAATATTCTTGAGCACTATTGCACTGTTAACTGGCATAAACTGCCCACCCAAAATGGAAGCGCTTTCAGCGTCATCGGGGCGCAGCGCCTGAGCTTCACCGCAGTGCCATTGAAAAGCAAGGCGCCGCCGTATTCGCCCCATCGCCAAAATCCCCACGAGGGCGACAACATCGGGGTGCGCATCGAGGATCCGAGCACGGGCAGGAACCTGTTCTATGCCCCGGGCCTCGGTAAGCTTGAACCGCATCTTGAGCCGTTTTTGAAAAACGCCGACTGCCTTCTGGTGGACGGCACCTGCTGGACCGATGACGAGCTGATCCGGTTCGGCATTTCCAAGCAAAGCGCGCGCGATATGGGGCATCTGCCGCAAAGCGGAGAAGGCGGCATGATCAGCGTGCTAAGGCCCCTCACCAAGCCACGCAAGATTTTGATCCACATCAACAACACCAATCCGATTTTGAACGAAGATTCGAAAGAACGCGCCGAGCTCGCCGCCTATGGCATAGAAGTGGCGTATGATGGTATGGAGATAGATTTATGAAAATCAGGAGTCAACGATGGGCGTAACTGAAAAGTTGCCATGGAGTAAAGAGGAGTTCGAGCGCCAATTGCGCGCCAAAGGTGATCGTTACCATATCTATCACCCCTACCACCTAGCAATGAACAGCGGTAGGCTGAACAAGGAGCAAATCCAAGGCTGGGTTTACAACCGTTTTTATTACCAAATCGCCATCCCAGTCAAGGACGCGGCGATTCTTTCCAATTGTCCGGATCGTGAAGTGCGGCGCGAATGGATCCAGCGGATCATCGACCACGATGGCACCAAAGGTGACGAAGGTGGCATCGAAGCGTGGATCCGGCTCGGCGAAGCGGTGGGACTAAAGCGCGAGGAAATTACCTCACTAAAGCACGTCTTGCCGGGGGTGCGCTTCGCAGTGGACGCTTATGTCAACTTTGCCCGGTCCCGCCCCTGGCAGGAAGCCGTAACCTCCTCCCTTACCGAGCTCTTTGCCCCTGAAATCCACAAGAAACGTCTCGACAACTGGCCGCAGCACTATCCTTGGATCGACCAGGAAGGCTACCAGTATTTCCGCAACCGTCTGGCGCAGGCGCGGCGCGACGTGAAGTTCGCGCTCAGTTTTACGCTGGATCATTACCGGACTCGTGAGCAGCAGGAGCGCGCCCTGGAAATCCTGCAGTTCAAGCTGGACGTGCTGTGGACGATGCTTGACGCGATGCAGATCAATTATTGCGAGGCGGGAAAGATTTCATGACCGGAGCGACATCTCTCGGGCTGGATGACGTCATTGAGCTGGGCAGGCAGTTTCGCCTGCAATGGGAACAGGCACAACAGTCGTACGTACTGCTTTACCCGGAAGGTATGGTGAAGCTGTCGCAGAGCGCAGGCGAAATATTAAAACGCATTGATGGAAAACTCTCTGTGGCTGCCATTGTCAAAAATCTTGAGCAATCTTTTCCCAATGCGAATCTGCATGACGATGTAATGAATTTTTTAGAGGTAGCTTATGAACGCGGCTGGATCCACCCCAAGCAAGCAAGCTAAGCCGATCGGCAATCCCCTTTGGCTGCTTGCTGAAATCACCTACAAGTGCCCGCTGCACTGCGTGTTTTGCTACAACCCGGTCGACTACACGCGATATGGAAAGGAGTTGTCCACCGATGACTGGCTGCGCGTGCTGCGCGAATCACGCGAGATCGGTGCCACCCAGCTGGGGTTTTCGGGAGGAGAGCCGCTGGTGCGGGACGACCTCGAAATCATGGTCGCCGAGGCGCATAAATTGGGTTATTACTCCAATCTGATAACCTCCGGCGTGGGACTTAACGAAAAGCGCATCGCGGCATTCAAGGAAGGCGGTCTCGACCATATCCAGCTTTCGTTCCAGGACTCTACCCGGGAACTCAATGATTTTCTGTCGAGCACCCGTACCTTTGAACTCAAGTCGAAAACGGCGAAGCTCATCAAACAATACCAGTATCCGATGGTGCTCAATGTGGTGCTGCACCGGCTCAACATCGATCACGTGCAGCAAATTCTCGAAATGGCGGAGGCCATGGAGGCGGAATACGTGGAACTCGCCAATACCCAGTATTACGGCTGGGCCTATGTAAACCGCGACCATCTTCTGCCCTCACGCGAGCAGCTGCGGCGCGCCGAAGAGGTCACCAACAAGTTCCGCGAGCGGGTGGGCAACAAAATGAAGATCTACTTCGTCGTGCCCGATTATTACGAAAACCGACCCAAGGCGTGCATGAACGGCTGGGGATCAGTGTTTATCACGGTGACCGCCGATGGCGTGGTTCTTCCCTGTCACGAAGCACGCATGCTGCCGGGACTCACCTTTCCCAACGCACGCGAACACAACATGAAATGGATCTGGTACGACTCCCCGGGTTTCAACACCTTTCGCGGAGACACATGGATGAAAGAGCCGTGCCGTTCCTGCCCCGAAAAAGTGAAGGACTTCGGAGGCTGCCGCTGTCAAGCTTACATGCTCACGGGTGACGCGCGTAACGCCGATCCGGTGTGCGATCTGTCGCCACACCATCACCTGATTGCCGAAGCTGTTGCCAAAGCGCAGCAAGCCAGCAGCAAACCCGCAACTGTCCAGCCCATTCTGTTCCGCGACGACAAAAATTCGCGCGCCTTGAGCGAGAGTACTGTCGCGCAGCCATGAGGCGCGACATCGTTGACGCGTCGCTCGCCATCCAAGCAGAAGGTTTGACCAAGCGTTACGGAAGCGCGCTTGCGGTCGATGGTCTGAACCTCGAAATCCCGGCCGGTCAGTTCTTCGGCCTGTTGGGACCCAACGGCTCAGGGAAGACCAGCACCATTCACATGCTGAGTACGCTGATCCGGCCCAGCCATGGAACCGCGCGGGTAGCAGGACATGACGTTAATCGCGCCAGTTTGCAGGTGCGCGCCGCGATCGGTGTGGTGTTTCAGGAATCCGCTTTGGACCGAACCTTGTCCGTGGCAGAAAATTTGCGTTTCGCTGGGCTATTGCATAGCCTTAGCGTCGCGCAAATCAAGGAGCGCTCCAGCGAGCTGCTTGACTTGTTTGGACTGGGTGAAAAACGCAATCGGCCAGTTGCAGCGCTTTCCGGAGGCCAGCGCCGCGCACTCGATATCGCGCGCGGCGTGATTCATCGCCCGCAAATCCTGTTCTTGGATGAACCCACCATAGGGCTAGATGTTCCGAACCGCCGCAATATATGGCGTTTCATCGAGCGCCTGCGCGTTGAACAGAACATTACCGTGCTGCTCACCACGCATTACCTCGAGGAGGCGGCGGATTGCGACCAGGTGGTGTTCATCAACCACGGGCGGCTGGTGAAAAATGGCGCGCCGCACGAATTGATTGACGCGCTGGGCAGCCACATTATCGAAATCGAAGCGGCGGACGCGCGCGAACTCGCGCGTGACTTAGAGCCGCGCCTCGGGCCGTGTTATCTCGACGGCGACAAGGCGTATTTCCGCCATACTGGCCGGGACGTGGCGCCGCTAGTGCAGTTGCAAACCGATCTCGCAGAACGCGCCACCAGCGTGCGCTGGCGCAAGCCCAATCTTAACGACGTGTTCCTGTGGGTCAATGAAGCCGGAGCCGGCGGCGGAAAATATAGCCTATGAAAATCGCAGCCCGGATTCTGGTGATTACCGGCGTCATGATTTCTCCTTCCGCACTCGCCGCCAAGGTCATCATGTTGACCCCGGATGACATCAAGTGGGAACCGTTTGGATTGTGGCACCGCGCTGTCCTGGCGGGAGAACCAGCACGGTCTGGCTGTCCTTCGACGGTGCGGGTCAAATTTCCCGCTGGCGCCAGAGTTCCTGAGCATGTGCTGGAGCAGGATGAAAGTTTTACCGTGCTGTCGGGAACGCTGCAGGTCGGGCTCGGTGAAAAATGGGACGACGCTGTGCTTAAAGCCATGAGCGCGGGTGCTTTTTACTCCATTCCTGCCGGCACCAGCAGTTTTAAGACCAGTCAGGAAGAAGTCGTTTATCAGGTCAGCGTCATCGGCCCCGGCGGCGAGGGTTGCCCAAAAACCGGCCCCGTCGCAGCGGTCATGTTGGAGCCCGAGGATTTTAACTGGGAATCCTACGGAAAATCAGCACGGCGTGCAATCTTGCTCGGCAATAAAAACAAATTTCATTGTCCGCCTTACACCGGCCGCAGCAAGCTAACAGCCGACACGCGCATATCAGAGCATGAGAGCGACGAAGACCGGATTTACACCGTGCTTTCCGGCACGCTTTACGTCGGTATTGGCACCAAATGGAATGACAAGGCGCTCAAGAGGATGCCCGCCGGGAGTTTTTTTTCCATTCCTGCCGGTGTAAGCCGTTATTTCAAAACCGAGGAAGAAACGGAATTGCAAGCCAGCGTCACCGGTTTGCCGCGCCACGGCGCTGAATTATGCAAATAAATTAACGATGATACTGCGCCCTTTTTACGCCGTGATGGAACGCGAGGTGCTGAAGCTCTTCCGCCAGCGCTCGCGACTGCTTGCGGCGATGGTGCGGCCGATGATCTGGTTGCTGGTGATCGGCGCGGGTTTCGACGCCATGCTCGGCCGTACCGGAAATTTAAGCTATCAATATTTTCTGGTGCCGGGAGTGCTTGGCATGTCCATGCTGTTCGGCGCCATGCTTGCCGCTCTCTCCACCGTCTATGACAAGGAGTCCGGGGTGATGCGCATGCTGGTCATCGCGCCGTTCGAGCATTACTGGATCGTGATTGCCAAGACATTGAGCGCGGCGCTTGCCGCCGCGATCCAGGCGTGCTTGGTGCTGGCGCTGCTTTTTCTCCTCGGTTATCTGAATAACGGCGTAGTGCTTCCGCTGCTGGTTGCGGGTATCGCATCGACCTCACTCGTCTGCGCCAGCTTGGGGATGCTGATCGCAGCGTGGACGCGGACACTCGATAACTTCGCGGTAATGATGAACTTGGTCATTTTCCCGGTGTTCTTTCTTTCCGGTTCGCTTTATCCGGTACAGCATCTGCCAAGCGTGCTGCGCTTGGTCGCCACTATTAATCCCTATACCTACGGCGTAGACCTGCTAAAGCACGCGGTGCTCGGTATGCAACAAAGTCAATTTCACCCGGATTTCGGCGTCCCACTCGATCTCGCGGTATTGTTCGGCTTTGTCCTGCTTGCCACCGTAATCGCCTGTATGCGCTTCTCGCGCGATGCTGCCTACGAGCCGTTAATCCACATTCTTGCGCGCAAACGCGAGGATTGATTCTTACGGTCGATGACGCAAGACCGGCGCCGGATCTGCGGACATGGCTGCGCCCGCACTAACCCAGCTCCAGCGAATTTAGGCCTAACCAGCGACTGACCAGTGCGTCCACGGCTACCTTTCCAGGCCCTGCAATGAGCAGCCAAAAAAAGATTAAAATGTAGATGAATTCGTCGAGTTCCACGAAATCGTCAAAGCCGTGCACGTTCTTGATCACCACCAGCGCAATGGCCACCACCATATTGAAGATCATCGGTATACATGTGAGTCGGGTAAATAGCCCGATCATGATAAGAAGACCGCCGAAGAATTCGGCTCCTGCGGACAACGCGGCGCTAAAGGCCGGAAATGGAATTTGCCAGTCGACAAAGCGCGCTGTGAATTGGTCCAGATTATGCAGCTTGGCCCAACCCGTTTCCAGCCAGAAATAGCCAAAAAACAGCCGGACTGCCAGGGGTGCGAGCCAGTCGAGTGAGCGGATTAAGCGCAGTAACTCTGCGCATCGGTCAACAATGAATTCACGCATGGTGTTGCCTCCAATCGCGGATAGCACTCGTAGATTGCAAATTGCAAGCCGTTCAACTGGGCAGAAAGCTAACTGCCGCCTCAGTCGATTCGGTTTTTAACATCCGGCTGAAACGGTTATTTCGCAGCGGTTCGGGTTTCCCGGGCCCGGCGGATCTCACGGCTCAATTCAAATACCGCCATCGCATAATTGACGCTGCGGTTATAGCGGGTAATCACGTAAAAATTGTCGAGCGCAATCCAGTACTGGACCCCCTCCCCTTCGCCCAAGGTCAATAAACTCGCAAGAATTTCTCCTGGAATTTCCTGCTCGGGCGTGACCCCCATTGCCTGCAGGTCGGCTAGCGGCACGTGCGGTTTGATACCCTGCGACAGCAAAGCCGTGACATCATCGCCATTTACGGTTGCGGCCACCGCAATCGGCGCTTCGGATTTCCAGCCATATTCCTTCAGGTAATTGGCAATGCTGCCGATCGCATCAGCGGAACTTTTCCACAGGTTTGGTTTGCCGTCGCCGTCAAAATCCACCGCGTATCGTCGGTAGACGCTGGGAATAAATTGCGGCATTCCCATCGCGCCTGCGTAGGAACCTCTAACGCTTAACGGCTCAATTCCCTCTTCACGCGTCAGAAGCAGGAATTGTTCAAGCTGCCGCCTGAAAAAACTGGCCCGCGGCGCGTAATCGAATGCCAGCGTAACCAGCGAATCCAGCACCCGGTGGTTGCCGGTGTTCCTTCCGTAGCGCGTTTCTACGCCAAGGGTTGCGACGATTATTTCTTGGGGCACGCCGTACTCCTGATAAGCGCGCGCGAGCGCTTCCGCGTTATCGTCCCAGAACTTGACTCCCTCATCGATGCGCGTTGCATTCACAAACAATTGGCGATATTCACTCCAGGGCATCGCGGTAGCGGGCGAGGAGATTGCCCGCAGAACCTCCGGCTGCGGTTTGACCTCTCTGAAGATTCGTATAAGCTCGTTCCGATCGAATTGATGTTTTTTCGCCATCTCGCCGATAAAAACTTCGATATCAGGATCCAGCGGCGCAGCAGGAATGGCGCCCGGAAAAAGCAGCAGCGAGTAAAACAGCAACGTGAAACGATTTGCCATCGCGACTATTTGACGGCTCCTACCGTAAAGCCCGCGACAAAGCGGTCGACGAAAAAATTATACAGTATGGCGATGGGAATGCTCACTAGCAGGCACGCACCCATGAGCGATCCCCAGAAATACACGTCGCCACGCACCAGGAATGTCGGTACGCCAATGCTGACTGTAAGCTGCGAGGACGAGGTAATGAAGGTAAGTGCATAAACGAATTCCTGCATCACCAAGGTCAGCGTAAATATGATTACGGTGAGAATTCCCGCCGAGGAAATCGGCACCACAACCCTGAGAAATGCACCGAAACGCGTAAGGCCGTCTATCATCGCCGCCTCTTCGATATCCTTGGGCACGGTCTTGAAGAATCCCATCATCAGCCAGGTGCAGAATGGCACAGTGAAGCTCGGATATACCAGAACCAGGGACCATAATGAATCCTGCAGCCCCAGGCCGGAAATAATGCGTGAAAAAGGTATGAACAGAATCGTCGGCGGTATGAGATAGGTCAGGAATATGCCGATTGCCAACTGCTGACTCCACCGTCCCGCCAGCCGTGCCAGACTGTAGCCCGCGGGCACGGCGAGCAAAAGCGTAATCAGCACAACCAGAATCCCGACACCCAGCGTATTGATCAGCCATTGCGTGTACTGCGTATCAACAAACAGGGTGCGCAGGTTCTCCAGCGTCGGGGGGCTGTTGTAGAGAAACGGGTTGTTCTTGACGTTGATGAGATCATTGGTTTGCTTGAAAGTCGTGATTAGCATCCAGTAAAACGGAAATGCGCAGAACGCGGTGAACGCCGCAACGATCCCAAAGTGACCGATACGCCCGCCGATATTTTTGAGCCGGTACATTATGTCACCTCGGTGCGCCGAGCGAGAGTCAACAAAAATATCGCGGCCGCGACCAAAACCGGGAAAAGAAACAGCGAAATCGCGGCGCCCTCGGCGAGGTCGCCCCCCTGGATGCCGGTAAAATAGGCGTAACTCGCGATCACCTGCGTCGTGTCATAGGGTCCACCGCGGGTCAGAACATAAATCACTATCATGTCGGTAAAGGTGAACACGATGCCGAACAGCAGCGCTACCAGCATAATCGGCATCACCAGTGGAATGTTGATGTGAGTCAAATGCCGCCAGAATCCCGCGCCATCTACTTGGGCGGCATCATGGATGTCCTGCGGAATCGAGCTCAATCCGGCAAGGATGATGACCGTGGCTAGCGGCAGCAGGCGCCACACATCCACCATGATGACTGAAGCCATTGCCAGATCCGGCTGTCCTAGCCAAATAGGCCAGAAATTGGGCCCGAACAGGCCGAGCGCCCGACCTGCCCAATTGATGATGCTATACACCGGATCGAAAATCCACAGCCAGCCGATGCTTCCAAGCGAAATCGGGGCGACCCACGGCAGAAGAATCAGAAAGCGCACCAGCCATTTGCCGCGGAAATCCTTGTACAGCGCCATTGCCAGAACCTTGCCCAGGATCACCACCAGCAATTGCGAAACCAGGGTAAACACCAGGGCATTGCGCAACGAAGTCCAGAAGGTAGTGTTCTCGAGAATCCGCTGGTAATTTTTGAAGCCCACGAAGTGCAGTACTTGGCTGCCGACTGTTGCATCGCTCAGGCTGTAATAAATCGCAAGCAAGAACGGAAAACCCACCAGCGCCACGATGTAAATCACTGCCGGCGCAAGCATCAAGCGACCGAGCGATTGTTCTTCTTTCAGAAAATGGCTGCGCGCCTCTGACGCTGCGGTAGCGACGTCCATTTTTTTATTGCACCCTGACCTTGAGACCGCTTTTCGGGTCGAAACGCTTGAGATGCTTTCTGGGTACAGCAAACTCGTGGCGCTCGCCTTTATCGACCGCCACCGTCACTGCGGTAGGCAACTTCGAAATCACTTTGACATCCGGATACGCGGTAAGCGTCCCGTAAACCAGGCGGTCGGCGCCGAGATATTCCACTCGTGTCACCATGAAAGGAAAGCGAACTAAATCCCCACTGCTGGCATAGCACTCAATCGGCAAGAATTGCTCGGGTCGGAAACCGATGGTATACGGCGGCTCATCCACCAGATTCATTGGCGGCGAGCCAATGAAGGTGGCGACAAAGGTGTCGGCCGGATCGTCATAGACATCGTGCGGCGTGCCGAGCTGGTGCAGCTTGCCCTGATTGAGTACCGCGATCCGGTCGCCCAATCCCATCGCTTCGATTTGGTCGTGGGTGACGTAAACAGTGGTCGTGCCGAGGCGCCGCTGGAATTGCTGCAATTCATCGCGCGCAGTGGTGCGCAATTTGGCGTCGAGATTGGAAAGCGGCTCATCGAGCAGGAACACCACCGGTTCGCGGACCACTGCCCGGGCGAGCGCCACGCGCTGCCGTTCGCCACCGGATAGCTGCCGCGGCTTGCGCATGAGAAGGCGCGCGATGCCGAACATTGCTGCCGCCTGCTCGACCTTGCTTTTAACCACATCGCCTTTCATTCCCTGCGCTTCTAGCGGAAAAGCGATGTTTTTATATACGGAAAGGTGCGGGTAAAGCGCATAACTCTGGAACACCATGGCGATGTTGCGCGCCTTTGGTGGAAGCAAGGTGACAATCCTGTCGCCGATGAGTATCTCGCCTGCAGTGGGAATTTCCAGGCCCGCGAGCATGCGCAGCAGCGTGCTTTTGCCCGAGCCAGAAGGTCCGAGCAGCACCAGGAATTCACCCTCCTTCACCAGCAGGTTGATTCCGTCGACCGCGTTGACGCCGTCAAAGGTCTTGGTAATTGAACGTGTTTCAACAGTCGCCATGTCGTTTATTGTTTTATCCGACGATCGACCTCCGCGAGACGCGGAGTACAGCTCGCGACGGGGCAGGCTGATCAGATCAGCCCTTTTTCACGCCACTTGTCGAATATGCGTCTGCACTGTTCATCCGCGGCCTTGATCGCGTTTTCGGGGGTTTCCGTATTGGTTGCCGCCTTGGCGAACATGGTGTTGAGCACCCAGGTATTGAAAATTTCGTCCTCCGCCGCGTTGGCGTAGCCGGGATAGCCGACATTCGTAGCCCAATCGAGCACATCGGCGAGCACTCGGTATTTATCGCTGGGTTTTGCCTTGGGGTCATTGGCAAGCAGCTTGTTGATATCGGGCACGGTGCTGGAAAAGCTAGGGAAGTTGTAGAACTCGCTGGCGAGGAAGCCTTGCCGGTAATTGTCTATGTAATCGACAAGGAATTTCTTCGCGCCTTCGCGGTTTTCAGCGAACTTCCAGACCACGTAGCAGTTCATCACATGCTCGAGGCCGATGCGACGCGCGGGCCCCGCCAATGCTTTAGCGAGCCAGATGTTGTCGGTGCCGGGTATGTTATTATTTTCCCCTTCGCGCGTAATCGAGATAGCGTTAAGCACCACTGACGCCTTGCCAGCAAGCATGGCGCGATTGTTCGACGATGGATCCCAAGCCAGCACTTCCGGCGTCATGGTTTCCTGGTACAAGGCCTTGACAAACTTGACCGCCTCGAGAGTGTTTTTTGAGTTCAACACTACATTTGCTTTCTCGTCCTGAATCGAGCCGCCGAAGGAATAAAGCACGGCGCGCATCGCCATCGCCGTGTCGAGCTCGGCGGATAGGCCGATCCCCACCGGAATGTTGAACTTTTCCTTGATCTTGCGGCCGGCAACCCGCACATCGTCCCAGCTGCTGGGCGCCGGGGCGCCGACGCCGTCGAACAGGTCCTTGCGCCAATTCACCGGATCGGGCACGTAGCTGTCAGAAAATGCGAAATACTTCTTGGTCTTGGGATTGAATGTGCTGCGCACCGCAAGTGGCACGGGCTTGCCATGCTTGCGCTCGCATTCCTCATAAATTTCCTTGTGGTCTATCACCTGATTTTCGTAGGCGGGCGGAGGGGATAGAAACATGAACAAGTCATGGCCTTTCTGCGAGCTCACTTCAGCCGCGGCACGGGGAGCGAGAGCCGGGATTCCCACATGATCAACGATCACCTCGGTATCATTTTTTGCGCCCCATTCCTTGGTGTAGGTATTGTCGAACCATTTGTCGTAACCCGGAACAAAGTGATTCCACTGCAATACTTTCAAGGTCTTTTTGGCGGCGCGAGCTGGCCGCACGATGATAAACGGCGCGACTGACGCGGCAAGGCCGGCGGCGCCGGTCGCCTTAATAAACCGCCTGCGCGTTACGCCGGCTTGCGAAGGATGTTCTGTTCCTGCCGGTTTGTCTCTCATTTTTGCCTCCTTTTGGCGATTGTGTCGTTTAATTTGTGCAGAAAATCTCTAGCTCGGGCGTTGAATAGGAATTAATCGCGATAAGCAATGATTTGCATTTGCTAATATAGCCCATTCGTCGCATCGCTTACAATTAATTGCTGTGGGGGAAACCCGCGCTGCGATTGGGGCTTTTTGCAGGGTGCCAAAATGCAGGAAGCCATTTGCTAGGTACTGGCGCGTGGTAGCCACGAAATGAAAGGTTTCGGGCTAAATTGCCGTCAAGACTAAATTCCAAATTACATCACTCCCCCTGGTAAAGATCACGACTTCTCCGATTTTATGCGACAATAAATCGATGCCCAGCAACCAGCGAAAACTGGCGAAAGCGATAAACAAAATCACCTCCTACTTTGCGGGCCAGAGCGAGGCGGCCCGCATTGCTTACACTTTTGTCATGCTTGCGGCCATCGGTACATTGGACTTTATAACCGGCGACGAATTCGACCTCGATGTTTTGTATCTGCTGCCGATCGCGCTGGTGACTTGGGCTTCGGGTCGTAACGCCGGACTGGTGACCGCGCTGGCTGCGAGTGGAGTATGGTGGTTGACCGATCGCTATGCGGGTCATGATACGTTCCCGTTTTATTTTTTCTGGAGTTGGATAAGCATTATCGTCACCTTCAGTGTGGTGGTTATCATCATCGCCAAGCTGAAGGAAGCCCAAAACAAATCGCAGAGCGCGCTGCACCGAAGCGAAGGCCGTTATCAGGAACTGGTCACGGCCGTCCCCTACGGTATATTTGAATCCGATTTGTCGGGAACAATCACCTTGGCTAATCCCGCCTTTCACCGAATACTAGGATACAGCGAGGGAGAATTGTTTGGAAAAAGTATTTGCGATTTCGTGTCGTCCGACACCGCCGCCGAACAAGCAACATGCGATTTGCGGGATCGCTTCCACCCTCAACCCACCTCAACGCCATATTTCACAAAAATAAAAAAGAAAGACGGTGCGCTGACCGACGTTCAAGTGGACTGGGTTTATAAGCGCAACGAGCTGCAAGCGATCACTGGTTTTATTTCGGTGGTTACCGATATTACACAACGCAAGCAGGCGGAAGATATCGCAAGGCGGCAGCGTGAAAAACTTGAGCTGACTTCGAGGTTGATCGCCGCGAACGAAATAGCGTCGACTCTGGCGCACGAGTTAAATCAACCTTTGGCTGCAATCGCCAATTACAACTCGGGCTGTGTCCGGCGGTTGCGGTCAGGCAAATGGGATCTGCAAGATGTACTGGGCGCTATGGAAAAAAGTAGCGCCCAAGCGGAACGCGCCGGTGAAATCATTCGCCGCTTGCGGGAGCTGGTTCGCAAAGGAGAGCCTAATCGAACCCCGAGTTCTCTCAACGATATTATTCTCGAGTTAAGCAGCATGCTAAAAATCGAAATTGAAAAGGAAGATTTTAAACTGATACTGGATTTGGCGGCAGATTTGCCGTACGTGCTGATTGACCGAGTCCTGATCCAGCAGGTTTTTCTAAATTTATTAAAAAACGCCCGGGAAGCCATGGAGAACACCGCGCCCGGGCTCCGCAAGATTATCATCCGTTCTGCGCTAAATGGTGGCAATGCAGTAGAAGTCTCGGTCCGCGACCACGGGCAGGGATTGACCGAGGAGGTTCGTGAAAATTTGTTCTCGCCTTTTTTCTCAACCAAGCCGCAGGGTATGGGAATTGGGCTCAATATTTGCCACTCCATCATTGAATTCCACGGTGGGAGATTATGGGCCACCGGGCATCCGGAAGGTGGCAGCACATTCACCGTTTCTTTACCCAGCGTGAACCACGAACATGAACGGTTCTAACCAAACAATATACATACTTGACGACGATGAAGCTTTTCGAGACTCCCTGCAATGGCTGCTCGAGTCAAATGGTTTTCAAGTGAAGGTCTTTTCTTGCGCCGAGGATTTTCTCGAGTCCTGCAGTACTGAAAGGCCTGGCTGTTTGGTACTCGATATCCGCATGCCCGAAATGACCGGCTTGGAATTGCAGCAAACGCTCAATCAAAAAGGGATTCGCACGCCGGTAATTTTTGTGACCGGCCATGGGGACATACCGATGGCTGTTAGCGCGGTGAAGAATGGCGCAATAGATTTTATCGAAAAACCCTTTAATGAAAATTCGATGCTGGAACTGATAGGCGGCGCACTGCTTTTGGATGCGAAACGGCGCGAAGAGGGGGAGCAACAAGCCGTGATTTACTCGCGGCTGGCGAAACTAACCGCTAGGGAAGCGGAAGTTATGGAGTGCGTGGTCGCTGGCAAAACTAATAAACTAATTGCAGACCAGTTGGGCATAACGGTCAAGACCGTGGAAGCTCACCGTTCCAAAGTCATGGACAAAATGAAAGTAAATTCGGTTGCGGAGCTGGTTCAATTGGTCGCCGATAAGCGACTGCAAAACGTCAAAGATCAGGTTTGAGCGCATAAAAGCATTTATCATGGAGCAGCTCTAGATCAGTCGCTGCTTTTGCCCCGCAGGCCAATCTGGTGCCAAGTTCTTGGCCGTTTCCTGGGTGCAACTGCGGGTTTTCCCTAATGGTGATCGATGCTATCGGAAATTAGCATCAGCACCTGTGGTCGGCTATTCCGTCAGCGTCCGACCGGATTTCTGATAGCGCCAAAACACTTAAATCAGGCTGATGATTTCACGGACTTTAAGAATTGCATTCATTTGTGCGCTTGTGTTGTGGTGCGCGTCTGCCGGTGCCGGCGGATTTCTTGGCATCGATCACCGCTGGAACAATGATGAGCATGGAATCTATAGCCGGGACTCCCAAAATTTTGTGCTTTATTCCCTGGTCACCGGGGCTGTAATCGGTGCAGTATGGGAGGGCGGTGAAGACCGGCTAGGCAAGACTTATTGGCAAGCAGTCGACTCGGTTTCGATTGGGGCGTTGTCCTCCGAAGCGATGAAAAAAATATTCACGCGTGCCAGACCGAATCAGGGAAACGATCCCAATGCCTGGTTTCAAGGCGGATCACACTACAGCTTTCCCAGTGGGGAAGTGACTGCGGTGAGCGCGGTTATCACGCCTTTTGTTTTTGAGTACCACGAAGATTACCCGGCCGTTTGGTTGCTTGAGCTGCTGCCGATTTACGATGGCATCGCGCGGATGAAGTCCCAGGCGCACTGGCAAACTGACGTTCTCGCCGGCTGGGGACTCGGCACGCTAACCGGTTGGTACGCCCATTCCCGGGACAATCCACTGATACTGAGTGTATTGCCTCACGGATTCATGGTGGGTATCAAAAAATCATTTTAGTCGTTGTTGCGCGCCTGCAGGTATCAAATACTGAATAACGCCGCAGGCCACCGTTACCGGCACGGCTGGAATCCAACGCTCAAGCCCACCATCAACTGAAACGTATCCAAATCGGTTGTTGCGGTTCCATTTAAGGCGGTGCTCACCTGCGCGCGACCGCTGTTGAACTTCGTCTCCCCAAACAAGCCTACGTGCCGATAAAGCCAGTACTGAACCCCGCCCAACACCAGATAGCCAAATCCGGACTCCCTGTAGACTTCGTGGTTTTGCATGTCATTGGCGGTGTTTTCCGGGTGCAGGATGTAATAAGTCGGACCAACGCCGACATAGGGCTGTAAGCGACCATTGGGGAAAGCATCACTTGCAAAATTTCCTGTCCAGCGGTAGTAAAAATCAAATCCGATGATATTAACGCCGTGCGAAATCTGAAACTGTTGCACTCAGTTATTCATGAGCGCGGGTTGATTGATCGGCCCTGCGCCTCAAATAGACACGACGCGCCGTGCCATATGAATTCTGTCCTGCAAGTTCACTGGGTCTGCTCCAATTAGAATACCAGCGGCCTGCACCGCCGCCGGGTTAGAACCTTCCGCTGCTGCGCCATCGAATGATGTTCAGCTACGGCTTCAGTCCAGTCCATAGCGGCGATGAAACCAGAGTTTTACGAAGTGCGTCAGTGAAAGATAGGCGAGTAGCATCAATGCGACGATTGGCCAATATTGGACTGGAAGTGAGGTAAAGCCTAGAGCTCGCGCGAAAGGAGAAAACGGTAACCAAATTCCTACGGTACAGATGATAAGACTCGTGAAGATGAGCGGTGTGCTCGGCCGGCTCTCAATGAATGGGATTTTGTCGGTACGGATGATGTGAATAATCAAAGTCTGTGACAGTAGCGATTCGACAAACCATCCCGTCTGAAAGAGCGAGGCTTTCTGGATGACATTGGCACTAAATATGTAATACATCGTGAAATAGGTCGTGTAATCGAAAATGGAGCTGATGGGCCCGATGAACAGCATAAAACGCGCGATATTTCGAATTTCCCAGCGGCGCGGCTTGGCCAGATACTCTCCGTCTACGTTGTCCGTCGGAATGGCCGTTTGCGAAAAATCGTAAAGGAGGTTATTTGTGAGCACTTGAATTGCCGCCATTGGCAAAAAGGGCAGCCATGCGCTGGCGCCGATCACACTGAACATATTTCCAAAATTGGAACTCGCCCCCATCCGGATATATTTGATGATGTTGCCAAAGACTTTCCTGCCTTCCATGACGCCCTCGTCTAGAACCAAGAGACTTTTCTCTAACAGGATGATGTCGGCGGACTCCTTGGCGATGTCGACGGCCGTGTCCACCGAGATTCCCACGTCGGCGGACTTGAGGGCCGGTCCGTCGTTAATACCGTCCCCCAGGAACCCAACGACGTGTCCTCTGCGGTGAAGCGCTTCAACGATGCGTTCTTTTTGCGCTGGTGAGAGCTTGGCGAACACCTGCGCTTGATCGGAAACCTCCGCCAGTTGCTCTTCGGACATGGCTTCAATCTCGCTACCGAGCACGACCCGATCGACGTGCAAGCCCACTTCTTTGCATACTTTACGGGTGATAATCTCGTTGTCGCCCGTTAGAATTTTTACCTTGACCCCGTGGCGATCCAGGGCAGAAATGGCTTGCGTGGCGCTTTCTTTGGGTGGATCGAGAAAGGCAATGTAGCCTGTCAGGATCAGGTTTGATTCGTCCTTGACCGAATAGCTCGTTCTCCCGTCGGCGATTTCCTTATAAGCAATAGCAATGACGCGGAAGCCATCCTCGTTTAGCTCACTGCTAACGTGTTTCAGTTGCCGCAAGTGGGTTTCGTCAAGGTCGAACCGCTCGCCCCCAACCTCCCCTCTGCTGCAGACACTGAAAACCTCCTCCACCGCACCTTTGCAGATAAACACATGCTTGTCTTCGTGTTCTACCACTACCGACATTCGCCTACGCACGAAATCGAACGGAATCTCGTCGACTTTACGATAATCCGTCGCCGGCTGGAGCCGCTGGTGGACTTCTGCGTACTTAAGCACGGCGACATCGAGCAAATTCTTGAGTCCGGACTGGTAGTAGCTGTTGAGAAAGGCGTAATCCAGAACCTTCTCGCTTTCGTTTCCGTTTAGGTCAACGTGTTTTTCTAGAATGATCCGATCTAGTGTCAAAGTCCCGGTCTTATCGGCGCATAGGACGTCCATGGCGCCAAAATTCTGGATGGCGTTCAGGCGTTTGACGATGACCTTCTTGCGCGACATTGCAATAGCACCTTTGGCCAAGTTGACGGTTACGATCATCGGCAGCATCTCTGGTGTAAGTCCGACCGCCACTGCCATCGCGAAGAGAAGCGCTTCGACCCAGTCGCCCTTGGTTACGCCATTGATCAGGAAAACCAGCGGAGCCATGACCAGGATAAAGCGGATCATGAGCCAAGCGAATCGATTAACGCCTTGTTCGAAGCTAGTCGGCGCGCGTTCCCCTGCAATCACGGCTGCCAAGTTTCCGAAATAGGCACGCGAGCCGGTGAGGACCACGACTGCTGTGGCTGTGCCGCTCACCACGTTGGTCCCCATGAAGCATGAATTTTGCGCCTGCAGAGGGTCTTTCACTGGGCCGCTTGTGGCACCAGGAAACTTTTCCACCGGTAAAGCTTCGCCAGTCAACGGCGCTTGGTTGACGAACAGGTCCTTTGTGGATAGCAGCCTAACATCCGCCGGTACCAGATCTCCCGCACAAAGATGCACAATGTCGCCCGGCACCAGCATATCGATCGGCAGCTCTTTGAGCATCGAACCCGCGGGCGCCGCGGCGGACGCAATAGCCGGACGTGCGCGCGCCTCCCGACTTGGGACCTTCCGCAATACGGTTGCCGTTGTATGCACCATGGTGCGAAGTTCTTCGGCAGCCTTGTTAGATCTACGTTCCTGCAAGTATCCTAATGACACGCTCAGAACGACCATGATGAAAATGATGGCGGCAGCTTCTTCGTCTCCCACCGCCAATGAAATGGAAGCTAGTGTAAGCAAAAGCAGATTGAGGGGATTTCTTAAAAGCCGTAGTAGTTGCACGGGAGCGCTTTTGCTTGCTTCGTGAACCACTACGTTGGGACCATACTTTTTCAACCGGGCTCTCGCCTGAGCATTGGAGAGCCCGTTGCTTGACGTCGCAAGCCGCTCAAGCACTTCGGTAGTTTCCAGCCCCGACAGATGCAGCAGCTCCTCGGGCACCTGACCCCTCGGGACACCTAGGCGGTAGGTACGTCGCCGGGGTGACAACACTCCGTGCGGGAAATATTGAGCCATGGGAATCGATCGCTAGTATCCGTTGAAGCTTATTGTTCCATGAACTTGGTCGTAACCCGGTACAAATAAATTCGCCGCGCTTTGCAGAGCGAACGTTGCTGAAGAATTGCACCTGCTCACTTGGCCTGCCACGCAAAGCTTCTGCTTTGTGGCATTTCGTGATGTCACCCTATTCCAGGATGATCGTTTCGTTTTTGACCTATATCAACACCGACCAAGACCTGACAATATATCTTTCCCCTCGCGCAATTTCTGCGAAGAGCGCTTGGGATTTTGACCCTGGACAAAGCTCCGCTGGTAAACTTGAGCGTATTTTAAATCTCAGGTTCAGCGATTCGGACTACAATCGCCCAAACCTAATGAAACACTATCTCAACGCGCTGTTTGCCCCGGCAAGCGTGGCGGTCATTGGCGCGAGCGAGCGAGCGCAATCAGTGGGCCGGCTGGTGTTCACGAACCTCCTGAACGGGAAGTTCAAGGGCAAGTTATTTGCGGTCAATCCCGAGCACGCAACGATACTCGGGCAGCCCGCTTATCCGACCATCCAGGCAATAGGCGAGCCCATCGAGCTCGCCGTGATTGTAACACCGCCTGCCGCGGTCGCATCCGTAATTGATTCCTGCGGCGCTGCCGGAGTGAAAGCCGCAGTGATCATCACTGCCGGTTTTGCGGAAACGGGTGAGGCGGGGAGCAGATTGCAGGGCGAACTGGTACAGCGCGCAAAAAAACATGGCATACGCATTGTCGGCCCCAACTGCCTCGGCATCATGCGGCCTTCCATCGGACTGAATGCGACCTTCAGCAAAGGTGGGGCCAAAACCGGCAAGCTCGCGCTGGTTTCGCAATCCGGAGCGCTGTGCACTGCCATTCTCGACTGGGCGCAGTCTGCCGGGGTCGGATTTTCAACTGTGGTTTCGATGGGTGATGCCGCGGATCTAGATTTCGGGGAGATTCTCGACTTCCTGCTTGGCGACCTGGAAACAAACAATATCCTGCTTTACATCGAAGGTATTCACGAAGCCAGGCGGTTCATGAGCGCCATTCGTGCAGCGGCCCGCGCTAAGCCGGTCGTGGTGATCAAGGCTGGCCTGCATTTAAGCGGCTCCAAGGCGGCTGCCACCCACACCGGCGCGCTGGTTGGGAGCGATCTGGTATTCGACGCTGCGCTGCGTCGCGCTGGCACGGTGCGCGTAAAAACCTACGCCCAGCTGTTTGCTGCCGCGGAAGCGTTGGCGTTCGGCCGCCGCCCCGCGGGAAATCGCCTCGCAATTGTTACCAACGGCGGCGGCCCGGGAGTTCTCGCGGCTGACTGCGCAGCGGAGAATGACATCGCATTGGCAACTTTATCGGAAGAATCTTTGAAGAAGCTGGACGCAACTTTGCCGAGCAGTTGGTCACATGGCAACCCAGTGGATATTATCGGAGACGCTGATGTCGCGCGCTATGAAGCAGCCGTCAGCGTCTGCCTGAATGACCCTGGCGTTGATAGCGTGCTCGCCATGTTAAGCCCGCAAGCAATGACCGACGCCGAATCTGTTGCGCAAGGCATGATCCGGCTATCCAAGCAAACTGACAAGACAATTCTTGCCTGCTGGATGGGTGAGGCGGCAGTTCAATCCAGCCGCGCAGCCTTTGAACACGAAAACATACCGGCTTTTTCCGCCCCGGAAAACGCCGTTGAAGCCTTCGGTTACCTTGCCGCCCACCGCCGCAACCAGCAACTGCTTTTGCAGGCGCCCAGCCCGCTGTCCCATCAGGAACCGCCCGATATCGAAGGGGCGCAAACACTAATCAACGGCGTGCTTGCCCAGAAGAGGCTGATGCTCGACGAAGCGGAAGCCAAGGCCCTGCTCGCCGCTTTTCATGTTCCGGTCGCAGAAACCTTGATTGCGCGCTCCCCTGCCGATGCCCTGGTCCTCGCCGAACAAATCGGATTTCCGATCGCAATCAAGATTTATTCTCCCGACATCGTGCACAAATCCGATGTGGGAGGAGTCAGACTGAATATAAGAAACGGAAAGGATCTGCTGATCGCGTATCAGGACATTATCAATCAGGTCAGCAAGGTGCGGCCCGAAGCGCGTATCGAAGGCATCGCGATCGAGCCGATGTTGAGCAAGCCGCACGCTCGAGAAGTGATGATCGGCGTCAGCACCGACCCGATTTTCGGGCCGGTCATAACCTTTGGGGCGGGAGGCATTGCGGTGGAAATCGAACAGGACCAGGCGATTGCACTGCCCCCTCTTAATCATCACCTCATCGAAAACCTCATCAGCCGCACTCGGATCGCAAAGATGCTTGGTAATTTCCGGAATATGCCGGAAGTTAACCGGGCTGCCCTGGAAAACGTGCTGTTGCGTGTATCGGAAATGGTTTGCGAACTGCCCGAGCTCAAGGAAATGGATATCAATCCCTTGATCCTCGACGAGACCGGCGCAATAGCGGCCGATGCCAGAATCGTGCTCGGGCATCGGCTACAGGCAAGAACCGGCCGGTATTCGCATATGGCCATCCATCCCTACCCGGCCTATCTTAAGAAAGAATGGATCCTGCCTGACGCGGCTTGCATCACCATCCGTCCGATACGACCCGAAGATGCGGAAATCGAGCAGCAGTTCGTGCGCGGCTTATCGCCAGAAGCGAGGTATTTCCGGTTTTTCAACCCGATACGCGAATTGTCGCCCGAGTTCCTGGCGCGTCTCACGCAGGTTGACTACGACAGGGAGATGGCACTGATTGCCACGGTTCCCGCGGCCGGCAAGGAAACGGAAATCGGCGTTGCGCGCTACAGCATCAATCCCGACGGCAACAGCTGCGAATTTGCGGTCGTCGTCGCGGACGATTGGCAGCGCAAAGGAATAGGTTCGCGGCTTCTCGCCGAACTTGTCGAATGCATACGAGACAAAGGCATTAAGCTGGTCGAGGGGTGGGTTCTGAAACAGAACACTGGAATGCTGCAGTTGGCAAAGGCGATGGGCTTCGATTTATCGACCAGCGAAGAAGATCAGAAATTGATGTATGTGAGCAAGCGACTTTAGGCGGATGGCCGCAAATCGTGGCGATCTTTGGCGGCCGCGTTCAGATCAGCTTGGAATAGCGCCGGCGTTCCCGGTCGGTGCGCAGGTATTTATCAAACACCATGCAGATGTCGCGGATAGCGAATCGGCCCCGCTTTGTGACGTTGATCCAGCGGTCTTCGAGGTCAAGCAGCCCCTGCTGCTCCAATCCTCTGAGCTCCGCCAGCTCCGGTGCAAAGTAGCTGTCGAAATCCAACACGTGGGCTTTCTCAATCGCTTCCTTAGACATCTCAAAATGGCACATGAGGGTCTGAATTACGGCGCGTCGAACCAAATCGTCCGCCGTCAATTCAATACCGCGCATGATAGGCAATTGGCCATGATCAAGGCGCTCGTAATATTCCTCCAATTTTTTGAAATTCTGGCAATAGGTAGGACCGATTTTGCCGATAGCGGATACTCCCAGTCCCACCATGTCGCAATCGGGGTAAGTCGAATAGCCCTGAAAGTTGCGCTGCAAGCGGCCTTGGCGCTGGGCTTCGGCCAGTTCATTATCCGGCTTGGCAAAATGGTCCATGCCGATGTAAATGTATCCGGCCTCGGTCATGCGCCTAATCGCCAAACCGAGCAACTGCAATTTGGTGCCGGCATCGGGCAGGTCGGCTTCGTTGATCCTGCGCTGCCCCGCGAACAAGTTGGGGAGATGCGCGTAGCTGTATATTGAGACCCGGTCCGGATCCATCGCGATAACGCAATCAAGCGTTTCGTTAAAACTCACGATGTTTTGGTAGGGCAAGCCGTAAATCAA
>DASPRI010000127.1:0-14113 GCA_035624535.1 Burkholderiales bacterium | reverse complement strand
TAGGCATTGTCACCACGGCGCTGTTTCTTGCGTTTGGCAGCCGTTGGCTTGCCGATCTCTCCAACTCGGCCTGGTTCGCCCTCCTAATGGGATGGCTCTTCGCTGCGATTCTGGTTTGCGCGTTTGCAGTGGTGCGCCATGCTGAAGCCCTCGCCGTAAGGCTTGGCGAACCTTTTGGCACGCTCGTGTTAACGCTCTCCATGAGCGGCATGGAGATGATGATGATTGCGGCAGTCATGTACACCGGCCCGAGTGAATCTTCTCTGGCCCGCGACACGATGCTTGCAATCGTGATGATCGTGTTAAACGGGCTCGTGGGCATAAGCCTGCTGCTTGGCGGGCTTCGCTACCACGAGCAAACGTACAACCTCTACGGGGCAAATGCATTTCTGGCGGTGATTCTTCCGTTGGCGGTGCTTGGACTGGTATTGCCAAGCTTCACAGTATCGTCGCCGGGGCCTACCCTCTCCCCATTGCAATCCGCGTTTCTAGTGGTCATGTCGGTCGGTCTGTATGGCGTATTCCTTGCGATCCAGACCCGACGCCATCGCGACTATTTTGTTTCGCCCAACGCCCCTGAAACCGCGATGAACCACTCAAGTGCAGAAGTGCGTGATGAAAGTGAAGTTTCTTCCGTGCGATATCACGGTTTATTTCTGCTGACATACGTTATCCCGATTGTTCTCCTGGCCAAGCAGATCGCAGTGCCGATTGATTACGGAATCCGGGTTTTGGGTGCGCCTGCCGCGCTCGGCGGTTTGCTCGTGGCGGTGCTTATACTCTCTCCCGAATCGCTGGCCGCGATACGCTCGGCACTGGCTAACCAGCTTCAGCGTTCCATCAATCTCTCTCTCGGAACCGCACTTTCGAGCATCAGCCTTACGATTCCGGCGGTTCTCACTATTGGATTCATTACCGAGAAGACCATCATTCTCGGCCTCAACCCGGCGAATATGGTTTTGTTGTTATTGACGCTGGTGGTCAGCACACTGACTTTTGCCCGCGAACGAACTAATGTTTTACTGGGGGCGGTGCACTTGCTCCTGTTTCTTGCCTACCTGATGCTGATCTTCCAGGGATAAGAAACGAAAGCGCATCACCGCCTATGCTCCAAGTTGAAAGAGCAAATTGGCATAAGCTTGGTAGCTTTAGCGTCAGATTTGCCTAATTGCACATTGGTGCCGACGAGGACTTTAGAAATACCTATAATGGGGTCGTAAAGAGCCGCATTCAGGGACACGCGGTTCAACGGTCTTCCTGGTCAGCAACCGTCGCAACACGAAAGGAAACATCATGCCATCCCATAATCAACCGCGAGGCAGCCTCTATGACCGCCTCGGCGGAATTTACAGCATTGCCGTCGTGGTCGATGACTTTATCGACCGCGTTATGGCAGATGCGCGCCTCAATGGCAATCCGGCCGTGAACGAAGCGCACCATAAAGTGCCGCCGGCTGGTTTCAAGTATCTCGTGACTGAGATGGTCGGCTGGGCCACTGGCGGCCCGCAGAAATATACCGGACGCTCGATGCGCGATTCTCATCAGCACCTGAACATCACGCCGAAGGAGTGGGACGCATTTATGGATGACTTCCAGCAGACGATGAATAAGTTCAAAGTCCCGGCCCCCGAGCAAGCGGAACTGAGAGCGATTGTCCAAAGCACCTATAGCGACATCGTTGTGGGAAAGAAATAACGCCGCCTAAAAAAATTGGTCCAGCAAACCGTCGCGCAGTCGCAGGAGCTTAATGCCGGTTTGTCCCGATAGCGGCGTTACAATTAAACGTTATGCTGCAATCTGTCGGAGGTAACTATGGCTCCAGATCCCACACCTGCGGCAGCCGTTAGCGCAGACTCAGAGACTGTACTGCGCCGCCTGCTGGGAGGAATGTCTATCTTCACTTTGCTGATGACAATTCCGCAAGTCCTCATCATATGGATCGGTCAACAGGCTGCGGGAGTTTCGGTATGGTCATGGGGCGCGTACCTCTTGTCTGCGCTTCTCTGGTTTTGGTTCGGTTTGCTGAAACGCGACAAGAATATTTACTTGCCATGCGTGGGATGGATAGCATTGAACAGTGCTGTCATTGTAGGTGCAATTGTCTACGGATAACCGCTTACAACAAGTTTTATGAGCACAAATTTCACCCAGCTTCCCAGAGATCTCCCAGTTCCTCGCAATGACGGGGCGGCCAGCCATCTGCTTGGCACTGCATTGCCCAATTTCGAGCTCCCAATCACTGATGGCTCGACTGTTAACCTCGGGCAACTGCGGGGACGGTGGGTGATTTATGTCTACCCAATGACGGGACGTCCAGGTGTTCCTTTGCCCGAAGGATGGGACGCGATTCCCGGCGCGCGGGGTTGTACGCCCCAATCTTGCAGTTTCCGAGACCATTTTTCGGAGCTCCGGGCCTTGGATACCGGCGTATTCGGTCTCAGCGCGCAGACCACTGAGTACCAGCGCGAAGCCAGAGACCGGCTGAACCTTCCTTTCCAGTTGTTGAGTGATAGCAAGCTACAGCTCAAGAATCTCATGAAATTGCCGACATTTTCGGTGGCGGGAATGGAGCTATTCAAACGTCTGACCCTGATCATCCAGGGAAGACGAATTGAAAAGGTTTTCTATCCGGTATTCCCGCCAGACAGAAGCGCCGAAGAAGTCTTAGGCTGGCTGAGAACAAGTGCCTAGCCGCGCGCTTCACGGGATCCGTAGGGTTGGGAGCGATTGCGGTGAAGGCTGATCGCTATGGTAACTATAACGAACTCGCGAGGCATGAAATCGAAGGAATGGATTTTAAGCGCACCGTGCTTCGGCGCTCGCTTTCACCAGTAGCTGTCATAGCCCCGCACGGCGGCGGGATCGAATCGCGCACCTCGGAAATCGCCCGTGCAATTGCAGCTGAGGATTTCAATCTTTACCTGTTTGAAGGCATCAAAAGACGGGGGAATTATGCGGCGCTCCATGTCACCAGCCGTCGCTTCGACGAGCCATTATGTCTCGAGCTTTTGTCAATTTGCTCATACGTGGTTGCGATTCACGGCTGCGTGGGTCGCGAGGAAAGAGTCCTGCTCGGGGGACTCGACCATTCGTTGAAGGCCAAAGTAGCCGCAGGTCTCCGGCACGCCGGTATCGACGTGCAGTTTGACGGACATCATTTCCAGGCAACGGATCCGATCAATATCTGCAACCGCGGTCAATCGAGTAAAGGCTTGCAGCTCGAACTCACCAAGGCGCTCCGACGCGGCGCCAATGCGCTGCGCGTTGCTAGAGCGGTGCGTACGGTTTTGCTTCGATTGTAGCGCCTAGAACAGCAGTTCCCGAAGTCGAATTATTTTCCCATTAGTGAGAGAATATGAACACATTTTCCAATTTCGACTTCCTTTGCCACTATTATGAACCGCTCCCCGTCATTAAGACCCGGGCAGCTAAAACCAGCGACTGGACTTGTAGCTCTGCTCGTCGCAACACGCAAAGGTGCTTTCATCTTTAGGTCGGACAAGGCTCGGCGCGCCTGGAAAATCGCAGGGCCCATGTTCTTCGGCCATATTGTGCATCACATGGTGCTCGACCCGCGCGATAAGCGCACATTGCTTGCTACCGCGCGCACCGGTCATTTGGGCCCGACCCTGTTCCGCTCCACCGATTTTGGCAGGAACTGGAAAGAAGCGTCCAAACCGCCGGCTTTCCAAAAGGCGCCGGAGGGGCAGAAAGGGCGCGTGGTGGATCACGTGTTCTGGTTGACTCCCGGGCATGCAAGCGAACCGGGCGCATGGTACGCGGGAACGTCCCCGCAAGGCTTATTCAGGAGTGAAGACGCGGGCGACACTTGGGCGCCGGTGGCGGGCTTTAACGAACATCCGATGTACATGGAGTGGTCGGGTGGAGAACAGGCCGGCACGCCGGATGGCCCGAAGATGCACTCGATATTGGTTGACCCACGCGACTCGAGGCATATTTATATTGCGATGTCGGGTGGAGGCGTGTTCGAAAGCGTTGACAAGGGCGCAAACTGGAGGCCGCTCAATTCCGGCGTCGCTGCTGATTTTTTGCCGATTCCGGACCCGGAGTACGGACATGATCCGCACTGCGTAAGGCTGCATTCGCTCGCGCCGGATATCCTGTATCAGCAGAATCACTGCGGCATCTACCGCTTGGAGCGCCCGGGAACACGCTGGGACCGCATTGGAATGAATATGCCGAAGAAAATCGGCGACATCGGTTTTCCGCTGGCGCTGCATCCACGTGATCCGGCCACCCTTTGGGTATTCCCCATGGACGGCACTACGGTATGGCCGCGTACCAGTCCCGGCGGCAAGCCCGCCGCTTATGTGACACGCAACGCAGGCAAAACGTGGACGCGGCTGGATAAGGGTCTGCCACGCAGCCAGGGCTGGTTCACGGTAAAGCGACAGGGGATGACTGCGGACGCGCATGAACCAGTCGGGTTATACTTCGGCACGACCGGCGGCGAAGTATGGGCGAGTAAAAATGAGGGTGGAAACTGGACCTGCATCGCCAGCCATTTGCCTGAGATCTACGCGGTCGAGACCGCCGATCTTGTGCGATGAACGTACTGATTCCAAGCCCGCTTCGCTCCTACACTGGCGAGCGCAGCAGTGTCGAAGCCGCGGGCGCGACGCTTGCCGCGCTGCTCGATGACCTCAATTCGCGCTACCCCGGAATACGCTTCCGCATGATAGACGAACAGGACGCCATTCGCCGTCACGTTCGAATTTTCATCAACGGCGAGCAAGTGCGAGAACTCAATGTGCCATTGCGAACTACAGACGAGGTCATCATTCTGCAAGCATTGACCGGCGGTTAGCGGATCGCGCGAGCTGTGAGCCAGGAAAATTATGCCAAAATTCGCCGCCAAACTGATTGAACGCAATGAGGTGGCCGAAGGCACCATGGCTTTCACATTCGAGCGGCCATCGGATTTCAACTTCACCGCCGGGCAGTTCTTGACGGTGATTGTTCCGAACCCGCCATTCAGCGACGCCAAGGGCAATCGCAGGACGTTCTCGATCGCGTCACCGCCACAGGAGCTCGCACACCTGGAAATCGCGACCCGCATGACGGACAGTGCATTAAAGCGCAGTCTCGCGGAATTGCCGCTCAGCACGCCGGTTGAACTCTTTGGTCCCGCCGGCTCTTTCGTGCTGCACAAGGCTTCGTCCATGCCGGCGGTGTTTATCGCCGGCGGTATTGGCATCACTCCTTTTCGCAGCATGATTAATGATGCGTTCGCGCGCCATTTAACGCATCAAATCACCCTGGTTTACTCGAATCGAAATCTGGAAGGCGCCGCGTTTCACGACGAATTTCTGCGGGCTGCCGAGGCGCACACGAAATTCAAATATATACCGACCATGACGGAAGCAAATAAATCACATCGGCAGTGGTCCGGACTAAGGCGGATTGTGGACGCGCACTTTCTGCGCGAGCATATCGGGGATATCATGGCACCGGTTTTCTATATTGCAGGCCCACCGGGCATGGTCACCGGGATCAATAAAGCCGTGATCGAAGCGGGTGCGGAGCCTGCGCGGGTCCGCTCCGAGAAATTCGATGGGTATTAAGGAACCTCTGATTAAGTCCCACGCGGTTGCGACGGTCTGCAATCCGGATGCAGGGCGAGGCGTGAGGAGCGCCGTTTGGTTGAGGCCAAACCAGCGACGAACAACGAAGTCATTCGCGCGGATTGCTCCGTTCCTTCGGGTTGCGGCAAAATACTGCGTCTGCTTCGTTGCGCTCCTCGGCATCGTAGTGCGCCCCGGAATCGGTCTCGCGCAGCGTGGTGCGGGCAGGGGCGCGGAAGGCTGCGTTCGATAGCATGGAGCGGAGCTTATGCGGCTGCTCCCGCAAGCGGGCCTTCGGCGAACGGGTCGCAGCCGCGCTACGACCTTCGTCGCGCGCCTCGCGTCCATCCGCATTTTGCCTGCAACGCGGCTCACGAAGGACTTGATCAGAGGTTCCAAAGGAGGTGACTCATGGCGGGGTTTGTAAAGGTAGCGAAAACCAAAGAGCTTTCCCCTGGGCAAGGTAAACAAATCGAGGTGGGCGAGAAGACAATCGCCCTCTTCAACGTGGACGGAAAGTACTACGCGATCAACGACACATGCTCGCACCAGGGCGGCCCGCTCTCGGAGGGCGAGCTGAACGGCACGCAAGTGACCTGTCCATGGCACGGCGCGGTTTTCGACGTGACCACCGGTGAAGTGCTGGGGCCACCAGCGTCCGAAAACGTTTTATCCTACAAAGTCAGGGTGTCGGGAAACGACATCGAAATCGAAATCTGAAAAACCGGCTGTTCCACGTGGCTAGTACGTCGTGCCCGGATTTCGCATTGCATTTTTTTGCGTAATTTTATTGCTGGCGCCGCTGTCCGGCGCCGCCGCTGACCACCGGGTTCAGGAAGTGAAACGTTATTCGCTTTCAGCAAGCGAAATTTATTCCCCAGACAGCGTCCCCAGGCCGACATATCAATTCAAGCTCACGATGGTGTATTTCACTGCCACGACGTGGCGCAAAGAGACCATTTTCGCTGCGGTGAAGGTCGCTGCGCGGATTCTTGATCAGTGCGGAATCAAAATTCAAGGCGCGGAACTGCACCTTCTGGACGCGCCGACCGAGTTCAAATACTACTTGACTCCGGTTTCAAGGGAGCTCGCGCGAATCGCGCCGTATCCCAAGCCCACCGTTTACTTTGTCAAGGACAGCCTGCAAGTGGAGCGCTTTGATGCCGAGGCGATCGGCAAATCGAATAGTCTGAATCGACCGGAGCTACGCGATACTATTTGGGTTGCCTTCGGCGCGAAGGACCTGGGGGTTAGCCTCGCTCACGAACTCGTGCATTTGTTGATGAATAGCGGCGAACATGTTGATGAGCCGGAAAACCTGATGCGCGAAGAAACCACTCCACGCAACATAAAGCTCGCTGCCACGCAATGCGAAAAAATGCGCGACGAAGGCAGCGGCAACGGCTTGCTCAAGCCCGTCGGCCGGTGACCAATACCGGTTTCAAGTCGCTCGGCCAGGGAACGAGCCGAATTATTCGTAGATTGGCACGAGCCGCCCTCTTCCCTCGCTTGTTTGATGAGCCGGTTTTGTCAAACGCTTGACGCCTGTGGCGATTTGCCAAAGTCGGCAGCTACGCCGGAATGTCAGGAGTGAGCTGGCCCTCAAGCATGAAGATCTGGTCTTTCAGTAGAAGCTTGCGTTTTTTCAACCTTTGCAGCTGCAACTGATCCACCGTCGGTGATTCGGACAGCCTGGTGATGATCTGATCCAGATCGCGGTGCTCGACCTTCAGCTCGTTGATCCTGCGTTTGATGGCTATGATATCGGCTTCATCCATCGTTGAATTCCTCCATGCTTTTTACTATAGCAAAAGATCGACCAAGCTGTATTGCATTGCTTGCGCAATTGGATTAAGGAGTTACCAAAAAAAATTAATTAGACATCGCGTTTTTCCAGAGAAGCCGCTGAATACAATAAAATTCCACGCTTGATTTATTTTTATCGAAATATTCTTGAAAAATTCAGCAATTCCGGGTCTAATTAAAAAAATAATCTGAATCTTCGGGGGGACAATAATGCAAACACGCCGCAACGAATACGATGTTACAAACCAGGTAAAAACAACCGATTCGATTGCAGTCAGCAACGAAGTCTGCAAAATCTACCAAGAGCTGTATCCGGATCCCAATCCAGACGTATTGTCCCAGGCATTTGCCGATCTCACCCGTCTTTACGCTGGCAAATACCCCGGATATATGTCTTGTGAGACTTCATACCATGATATTCAGCATGTACTGGACGTGACCCTGGCGATGGCGCGTCTGATGGATGGGTACGAGCATGCTGCGCATGGTACTGAACGCTTTGGAGAAAGACTGTTCCGGCTGGGAATCATAACGGCCTTGTTTCACGACTGCGGGTACATCCGTCACAGGAACGACACCAAACATCAAAATGGAGCGGAATATACCCTGGTCCACGTATCCCGCGGCGCGAGTTTTCTTGAAGAATACCTTCCCAAGGTAGGCATGCCGGATCTTGCGGGTGTAGCAGCGCAGCTGGTGCATTTCACGGGCTACGAAATCCCGGTTCAGCAAATCCGGGTGCCAAGTCTGGTTTTCCGCCTGCTCGGCAACTTGCTTGGCTCGGCTGACATCGTCGCACAGATGGCGGACCGCTGTTATCTCGAGAAATGCCACGAGCGTCTGTATCCGGAATTCGTGCTCGGGGGCATTGCCCGCCGGCGCAAGAGCGATGGTAGCGAAGAGGTGGTTTTCGAATCGGCGGATGATCTGGTCCTTAAAACCCCCAATTTTTACCGCAGCGCCACCAAGCGCATGGATGAAACCTTGGGCGGCGCCTACCGTTACGTGCAGCGCCACTTTGGTGGACAGAACCTCTACCTAGAAGAAATGGAGCGGAATGTCCGTTTTGCCAGGATCATCGGGGAAAATCGCGATATGTCCCTGCTGCGACGCAAACTTCCAGTCTCAAATTTGGGATCCGCGCCGACAAGAAGCGACGAAAGCGAACGGACCCAAGCCTTGCACGTCGCAACGCCTGAATTCATGGCACCAGCATGATTTTGCCGATGTGCGCGCCACTTTCCATGAGCTGATGCGCTTTTGAAGCCTCCACAAGCTTGAACGTCGCGTGAATGACGGGCTTGATTTTGCCCGACTCAATGAGCGGCCAGACTTTGCTGCGCAGCGCGTCGGCAATGCGTGCTTTGAACTCGACCGGGCGAGCGCGCAAGGTCGAGCCAGTGAGGGTCAGCCTGCGGCGCATTATCTCACCCAGATCCACAACCGCTTTCGAACCGCCAAGGTAGGCGATCATCACTATGCGCCCATCGTCCGCTAGGGCTTTGAGTTCGCGCGGGATATAATCGCCGCTCACCATGTCGAGTATCACATCGACGCCTACGCCGCCGGTTGAACTTCTGACAACCTCCACAAAATCTTCCGTCTTGTAATTGATCGCCCGCTCGGCGCCCAGCGCTGTACAGGCGGCGCATTTCTCCGCGCTGCCTGCGGTAGCAAATACGCGGTGGCCAAATGCGCGCGCCAGCTGGATCGCCGCCACCCCGATACCGCTGGTGCCGCCTTGAACGAGCAAAGTTTCACCGGTCTGCAGTGCCGCCCGGTCGAACACATTGCTCCATACGGTGAAAAAAGTTTCGGGAAGGGATGCCGCCTCCACGAGGTTTAGGCCCTTGGGAACAGGCAGGCATTGCCCCGCGGGAACCGAACAGTATTCGGCATAACCTCCGCCTGCGAGCAGCGCGCAAACATTGTTGCCAAGCTGCCAGTTGCTGACCTTCTCACCGAGCTTGGCAATCGTTCCAGCGACCTCCAGGCCGGGTAAATCAGAAGCGCCTGCCGGCGGCGCATAATACCCCTGTCGTTGCAGCATGTCGGGACGATTCACTCCGCATGCTGCAACTTTAATTAGCACTTCGCCGGGTTTTGTTTCGGGCAGCGGGCGCATTACAGGCTTTAGCACCTCGGGCCCGCCGTAAGCGCTGATCTCGACCGCGCGCATGGCCGCAGGCAAAGGATTCATCATTTCCGATTCGTCAGACGCCAGAAATGGCCGGATGTACTGGGGATTTGACTAATTGCTACGCAGCACCAGGTCATTAATACTGCCCGATACTGCAAATGAGTTCTTGATCGAGGTCGCGCCCGATTTGAGCTCAACATTGACGCGCCCCGATAGTATGTTGCCGGACGTGATTTCGGCGCTGCCGGTGGCGCTCAAAGGACCGGAGACGAGTCGCAAATCCTTGAACTGATAACCACCCCCGCTATATATCAGGTTACCCGTAAAGTCGGTAAACAGAGTCTTGCCGCCGCGTACGCCGTTTCTGCTTGGCTCTTGCAGGGCGCGAGTTAAATCCATGTTATTGAGTGAACCTCTGCTGACATTAAAGCTTCCCTCGACGCGCGGGGCTTCGAACAGCCCTTCCGGAGTTTTCGCCTGCATGCTGTAACGGCCCCTGGTATCCAAAGTTCCACTGGCGATAAAATTGCGGGCAAATATCACGATCACGGGGGCCAATTCCAATCCGCCGGCCTCGAAATTGCCGCTTAGCCCCCAACCGTTGCCCCAGTGAATGTCGGCGGTGCCTTTCGCCGAGCCGCCGTAAAGCTTGGCCTCAATTTTGCTCAACTGCATCCCATTGCTGGTCGCCGTGCCATGGGCCTCGACCGAGTCGAATGCTAATTCCGGGCCGAGCGGTAGTTGCCAATTTCTGGCGCTCGCCGTCACTTCATACAACTGGTCTTTAGCGGCCACCTCTGCGGTAATTTTGCCGTCGGAGGTCCGCAACGACGCTTGTCGAACAGTTCCGTCCTTGGCCAAGCCGATTGTTCCTTGCAAGGGTGCCAGGGGGATTTTATTCATCAAAAGTCTCACATTCCTAAAACTTACCCGGGCGATTTGCAGCCCGGGCGCGCCACCCGCCGGCTTTCCCCACCGCGCGACTCTCAAGAGGGCGTCCTGTTGCAGGGTGGTCGTATCGGCCTCCACCGAGTCCAATTGAGTGCTTTCGCTCAGTACCAAATCTAGGCCGGACACTGTGATCGTTTCAATCTTGATGTCTTTGAGCGTGCCGACCGTCAAGCCTTCGAGTTTAACTTGCGGGGACGGCAGAATATTTATGTGCAGACTATTAATAGTGACGGGCTCATGCAAGGTTTCGGACGCCAGCTTTTCAATGCGTGGAATATAGTTGTTGAACGGTATGAAATTCACTAGACCGATGGCTGCCACCAGCAGCACCCCGACGATTGCTGCCACCGGTTTCCAGTCAATCGGTTTCCTGCGCCCTCTGGATTTTTTTGCTACTGCCCGTTCCTTCGCTTCTTCCTCCGCTTTGGCTTTGGCCTTTGCTACACGCAGCGCCTCTGCTTCCGCCCTGGCTTTTTCCTCGGCCTTGGCCCTTTCTTTGGCCTCGAATTCCTCGCGTTCCCTGGCTTGTCTCCTTTCCTCTTCTTTTTCGGCTTCCTCCATCCACCCGGGTTTCGCTTTTGCTTCTTTCTTGGCGCTCTCCTGAATGCTCGCGCGGATTTCCGCTTCAGCTTTGGCCCAGGCGGCTTCTTCTGCTTTGGCGCGTGCTTCTTTCCTTATTTTATCCTCGTCTACAGGCTGTGGTGGTGGTTCGTCCGCAAGTTTGAGCTGTGCCTCGATTTCTGCTTGCATGTGCCGGTCTGCGTCGCTCTTCGACTCTTCCCTTCTTTTCAATTCCGCTTTGGCCCTTGCCTCCGCGTCTTTTTTGATTCTGGCCTCCTCTTCGATCTTGGCTTTGGCCTCCTGTTCAAATTTAGCTCTTAAAGCTGCTTCTTCCTTTTTTCTCCGCTCTTCTGCCTGGATTTTCTCTTCGGCCTCTTTCTTTGCGCGGGCCTCGGCCTCCATTTTGGAGCGCGCTTCGGCCGCTAACTTGGATTTGACCTCGGCCTCAATGCGTGCTTTGGCGGCGGCTTCCTCTTTTGCCCTTAGTTCCGCTTGGGCCTTGGCTTCCTCTGCCGCCTTGGCTCTCGCCTCTGCTTCTGCCTTAGCCTTGGCTTCGGCGTCTGCTTTTGCCTTGGCTTGGGCTTCCGCCTTGGCTTTGGCTTCCGCCTCGGCGCGAGCGCGCGCTTCGGCTTCCGCCCTTAGCCGCTCTTCGAGTTCGCGTTTAGTCCTAGCTTCCGCCTCCGCCTTTGCCTTGGCCTGGGCTTCCGCCTTGGCTTTGGCTTCCGCCTCGGCGCGAGCGCGCGCTTCGGCTTCCGCCCTTAGCCGCTCTTCGAGTTCGCGTTTAGCCTTGGCGTCCGCCTCCGCCGTGGCGCGCGCTTCTGCTTCGGCCTTTGCCTTTGCTTCAACTTCTCGCCTGACTTTAGCCTCGGCTTCACTCCGAAGCCGGGCTTCTGCATCTGCTTTGCCTTTTGCTTCCGCATCTTTTTTTGCGCGCGCCTCCGCTTCCGCTTTCGCGCGGGCTTCGGCTTCCTTCTTTATTTTTTCTTCCGATTCCCGTTTTGCCCTTGCTTCCGCTTCGGCGCGCGCCAAGTCGTGTATGGATGGGCCTAGAGTCACTCCCGGCTTGGGGGGCGGCTGGGTTAATCCCTGCCTGGGGGGCGGTTGGGTCAGCCCTGGCCTAGGAGGCGGTTGAGTTCCCCCCGGTCTGGGAGGCGGTTGCGTTGCTCCTACTCTGGGAGGCGGCTGGCTTTGGGCCTGCTTTGCCTTCGCTTCGTTATAAACATCGGCTTTGACTTCTGAGACAACCATTCCTCCTTTTCCTTTGGTGAAATCAAGGTCGGCCTGAAATATGGTTTCCGGGCCGGTGGAAAAAATGCGGATATAACCGTCGTCTTCGAGCTTTTTCAGCATCTCGCGAAGTTTGCCCTCAGTGAGCTTATCGTCTTTGTCGAGCAAATTGCCGACACTGGATTTGCCATCGACGAGCGTCAAAATCCGGCTGATGTCCTTGGGCAAAGCTTTGTTCTTCATTTCCAGCATGCCCTTGCCGGTCTTGGTGAATATGGTTTTCAGGTTCATTTGCTCAATTCTGATCTCAATAATATTGCGCTCCTTCGACAGGAGCGCTTAACCATTGTTTGCCCTAGCTATTTATTGCAACTGTTATTATAGGGCAGCTTATGGCATTCCCGATAGCAGCAAAATATTGTGTCGGCTCCCACGGAAACAATGGGCCGTGCTGCTAAGATAAAGCATAAAAGAAAAAATTCTCGCGCTTCAAGGGTTTTTTCAGAGTCATCAGCCATGTTATTGTTAGCCCACCGCGGTTACCATCATGCTGCGCCGGAAAATTCGCTCGCTGCTTTCGATGCCGCAGTTGAAATGGGCGTAGATGGAATTGAAGCCGATGTGCGTTTGAGCCGCGACAAGCAGGCCGTTTTGATTCACGACCGCGTGCTCGGAGATGACCGGCAGGTGGCGCAGTTGACCCGCCGCGAAATCGATCAGGTGCTTGGCCATCCCGTTGCGACCCTGGCCGAGGCCTTGGAGCGATTCGATAACATTCTTTGGAACATCGAAATAAAAACAGCAGATGTGTTTCCAGCCGTGGTGGAAATCCTGCGCCGCTATCTGCAAAGCCGCCGGCTTCTTGTGACTTCGTTCCGGCATGAACTCGTGGCGCGTTGCGCTGAATTGCTGAATGTGCAATGTGGGCTTTTGGTTGCGCATCATCCGGTGCGATTGCGGGAATTGTTGAACGGCCACAGCGGCCGACCGAATATCAGGAGCATTGTCTGGGACTACAATATAATCGATGAAGAGATGCTGCATGATACCGCGGCTGCAGGTTGGAGTTCGTTTGCTTACGGCGCGGTCACGCGGTTCGAACACCGGCATTGTGCGGGACTGGATCTGGCCGGCCTGATCACCGATTTTCCACAATACTTGAAAAAATAACTCCATGTCTTTCATCCTGGCCCTGGACCAAGGCACGACCAGTTCGCGAGCGATTGTCTTCGACCATACCGGATCGATCAGGGCGCAAGCGCAGCAGGAACTCACGCAGTATTATCCTCAACCTGGTTGGGTGGAGCAGAATCCCAATGAGATCTGGTCGACGCAATTAACCGTGGCGCGTCTGGCATTGCAACGCGCAGGAGTTACCTCGTCCGCTATTGCAGCCATTGGCATCACCAATCAGCGGGAGACCACGCTGGTGTGGCACCGCAAAAGCGGCGAGCCGGTGTGCAATGCCATTGTTTGGCAGGACCGCCGCACAGCAGCCGAGTGCGAGGAACTTAAAAAGAAAGGCTTTAATTCCCGCGTTACCGCCAAGACTGGACTTTTGCTCGATCCCTATTTTTCAGGGACGAAATTGCGCTGGATACTCGACCACATCAACGGCGCGAGGAAAGAGGCCGAATCCGGAAACTTGGCATTCGGTACAGTGGATACTTGGCTCATCTGGAAACTTTCGGGCGGCGCTGCGCATGTCACGGACGCCAGCAACGCTTCGCGCACCCTGCTGTACAACATCCGCACCGGCGACTGGGACGACAAACTGCTGGCGATATTCGAGATCCCGCGTTCCTTGCTGCCGGGCCTGAGTCCATCTAGCGGTGTGGTTGCA
>DASPRI010000205.1:0-10805 GCA_035624535.1 Burkholderiales bacterium | reverse complement strand
AGCCATGAGCCCGCAGGAGCTCAAGGAAATTGGCGCCGAGATCGTGCTTGGCAATACCTTTCATTTGTGGCTGAGGCCGGGATTGGAGGTTATTGAAAAACACCGCGGCCTGCACCGCTTCATGGGGTGGGATGGGCCGCTGCTCACCGATTCCGGCGGATATCAGGTTTTCAGCCTCGCCAAGCTGCGCAAAATCGGAGACGAGGGGGTGCAGTTCCAGTCGCCGGTCGATGGCAACCGTTGCTTTCTCTCGCCTGAAGAATCGATGCGAATCCAACACGTGCTGAACGCCGATATCATCATGGTGCTTGACGAATGCACGCCTTACCCCGCGGAAGAAAGCCAGACGCGGAAATCAATGCAGCTCTCCCTGCGCTGGGCAGAACGTTCGAAGCGTGCCCACGCAGAACGCAGCAACGCGCTGTTTGGGATAGTGCAAGGCGGCATGTATGAGCACTTGCGCGAGGAATCGCTGCGCGGTTTGATCGATATCGGATTTGACGGTTACGCGATCGGGGGACTTTCGGTAGGTGAACCGCAGCGCGACATGCAGCGCATTTTTAAACACATTGCTCCACAATTACCTCAGGACAGGCCACGCTATCTCATGGGAGTGGGCACACCGGAGGATATTGTCAGCGCGGTTGCCCAGGGAATGGATATGTTCGATTGCGTTTTGCCCACACGCAACGCCCGGAACGGCTGGATTTTCACGCGCCATGGCACGATAAAGCTGAGAAATGCTCGATACCGCGACGATGTGCGACCCATTGACGAGAAATGCGGCTGTTATACCTGCAAGCAGTTTACGCGCGCCTATCTGCATCACTTGCAGCGAACCAATGAAATTCTGGGGGCGCGGTTGAATACCATTCACAATTTGTATTACTACCTGGAATTAATGCGCGGGCTGCGCACTGCCATATCCGCTGGCCGCTTTTTGGATTTTGTCGAGGAGTTCAAGCACGCGCGCCGCAGCGTGCTAAAATAGCGCCGTTATTTGCATACGGAGAGCGAACGTGCCGATGAAAGAAGCCCTTGCACAAACCGCCGCGCCTGGGCAACAGGGGATGGATTGGGTCGGGCTGATGCCTTTGCTGTTGTTGTTTGTGCTCCTGTATTTTCTGATGATACGCCCGCAAATGAAGCGCGCCAAAGAGCACAAGGTGATGACCGAGGCCCTGCAAAAGGGCGATGAAGTCGTAACCGGCGGCGGGGTGCTCGGCCGCATCACTAAGGTCGGGGGCAACTACGTGACGCTGGAAATAACCGACAACGTAGAAATTCAGGTGCAGAAGGCAGCGATCCAGACCCTGCTGCCGAAAGGCACGATAAAAAGCGAAAAGTAACAAGCGTGGAGATCAAGCTTGGGACCATCAAGCTTATGCCTCTCAGGTTTAGTCATTCACTGAAGTAATATGAATCGTTACCCTCTGTGGAAAAATATTCTCGTTGGTGTCGCGCTGTTGCTGGGATTTGTTTATGCGTCGCCCAATTTGTTTGGCGAAGTCCCCGCGGTGCAAATTTTACCGGCCCGATCTGAGCTAAAAGTCAGTAGCAGTCTGTTGCAGCGCGTGGAAAGTGCGCTGGATAAGGCCGGTATCCGTTCGCAAGGCGCTTTCCTCGATGTCAATACCGTCAAAGTACGCTTTGCAGATACCGATACGCAGCTCAAGGCCAAGGATGTGCTTCAATCGCAGTTAGGCAGTGACTATATCGTTGCGCTCAACCTGCTGTCGAGCTCGCCGCATTGGCTATCCGGAATCGGCGCACTTCCCATGTATCTCGGTCTGGATTTGCGCGGCGGCGTGTATTTCCTGCTGCAAGTGGACATGAAAGCCGCGCTGGACAAAACGGCGGAGCGCTATGTCAGCGACATCCGAACCAGCTTGCGCGAGAAGCGCGTAGCCTACACCGGCGTCAATCGCGAAGGTCAGGTGGTCACGGTCAAATTCAGGGACCGGGAATCCCGTTCCAAGGGCGAGGACGAAATCAGCAAGACCTTTCCAGACCTGGCGCTGAAAGAAGTCGACGATGGAGAGCAGAAGCTTGTTGCCACGCTCACGCCCCAGGCGCAGATCCGGGTCAAGGAGTACTCACTGTTGCAGAACATCACCACGCTGCGCAACCGCGTCAATGAACTCGGCGTTGCTGAGCCGATTATTCAGCAGCAGGGGACTGACCGTGTGGTCGTGCAACTGCCTGGAGTGCAGGATACGGCAAAAGCCAAGGACATACTGGGACGCACAGCGACCCTGGAAGTGCACATGGTGGACGAAGAGCATCTGGACCCGGCTTCGCTGCAGGCTGCGGAGCAGGGGCAAATTCCGATCGGCGACGAGTTCTACAAGGATAGAAGCGGCGCGCCGCTGCTGGTGAAAAAGAACGTGGTTCTGACGGGCGAGCGCATCAGCGATGCCCAGCCGGGCTACGATGGGCAGACCGGAGAGCCCGCTGTGCATATTACCCTAGACGGCAGCGGTGCACGCATCTTCCAACTGGTCACTCGCGAGAACGTCGGCAAGCGCATGGCCATAATACTTATTGAAAAAGGAAAAGGCGAAGTGGTGACCGCGCCGGTGATTCGCACCGAAATCGGCGGCGGCCGGGTACAGATCAGCGGCGGACGCATGAGCGTGGAGGAAGCGCGCGATATCGCGCTTCTGTTGCGCGCCGGCGCCTTGGCCGCGCCCATGGAGATCATCGAGGAACGCACCGTCGGGCCGAGCCTCGGCGCCGACAATATCAAGCGGGGCTTTCATTCCACCTGGATTGGTTTTTCCGCCATCGCCATTTTCATGATCGCGTACTATCTGCTATTCGGATTAATCTCGGTCATAGCTCTGGCGGTCAACGTGCTGTTCCTTGTGGGGCTGCTTTCCATGCTGCAGGCAACGCTCACCCTTCCCGGAATGGCGGGCATTGCCCTTACCGTGGGCATGGCGATTGACGCCAACGTCCTGATCAACGAGCGCATCCGCGAAGAACTGCGCAACGGCACCACGCCCCACGCGGCTATTGCCGCCGGCTACGAACGCGCGTTCGGGACCATTCTCGACTCCAACATTACCACGCTGATCGCGGGCATTGCGTTGTTCATGTTCGGCTCGGGTCCAGTGCGCGGCTTCGCCGTGGTGCTTTGCCTGGGAATATTGACTTCGATGTTTAGCGCCGTCGTGGTTTCGCGCAGCATGGTCAATCTGATTTACGGGGGCCGCCGCAAGTTGGAGAAGCTCTCCATCGGCCAGGTGTGGCGCCCGGGTGAAAGCAAGGGCTGAAAGCTTAGAGTTCCATGGAATTTTTTAGAATAAAACACGATATCCCGTTCATGCGCCACGCGCTGGTGTTCAACGTGATCTCGCTCATCACGTTCATCCTCGCGGTGGTGTTTCTTGCCACAAAAGGTTTGAACTTCGGGGTCGATTTCACCGGCGGCACGGTGATGGAGGTGCATTACCCGCAGGCGGCGGAAACGGCCAAAATCCGTGAGGCCCTCGCGAAGCTCGGTTTTAACGATGCCAGCGTGCAGAATTTTGGCACGTCGCAGGACGTATTGATCAGGCTTCCCGTCAAAGCCGGCATAACTAGCGCCAAACTGAGCGAGCAAGTGCTGGACGCGCTGCGGGAGGACGACAAGACCGTGCAAATGCGCAGGGTAGAATACGTCGGGCCTGAAGTCGGCAAGGAACTGGTGGACAACGGTTCATTGGCCCTGCTTTTGGTTTCCATCGGCATTGTGTTGTACCTGTGGCTGCGTTTTGAGTGGAAATTCGGGCTCGCCGCAATAATTGCCAATCTGCATGACGTGGTCATCATTCTGGGCTTTTTCTCGTTTTTTCAATGGGAGTTTTCCCTGTCGGTGCTGGCGGCCGTATTGGCGATTCTCGGCTATTCAGTAAATGAATCGGTGGTCGTGTTTGACCGGATCCGCGAAAACTTCCGGAAGATGCGACGCGCGAGCACTCCGGAAATCATCAATAATGCAATTACCCGCACAATGTCGCGTACCATCATCACTCACGGTTGTACCCAGTTGATGGTGACCTCGATGTTGTTTTTTGGCGGTGAAGCGCTGCATTATTTCGCGCTGGCGCTTACTATAGGGATTCTGTTTGGCATTTATTCATCGGTGCTGGTGGCGAGTCCCATCGTAATGTGGCTTGGCGTGACCCGTGAAGATTTCGTCAAGCCGGAAAAGAAAGCCGCGGTAGGAACCCTGTAGCGGCGCCCGACGTGGAAGTCTTGGCGAGCATTTTCGACCTGTTGGCCCATCTGGACCAGCATCTTCTGGCGCTGTTGAATGCCTACGGCGGCTGGGTATATCTAATTTTGTTCCTGATCATATTCTGCGAAACCGGGCTGGTCGTGACCCCATTCCTGCCCGGAGACTCATTGCTGTTCGTGACCGGAGCATTGACGGCGACAGGCGCGCTCAATGTGCAAGGCGTGGCAACGCTGCTGATGGCGGCGGCATTTTCAGGCGATAATACCAATTACTGGATTGGCCGCTACCTGGGGCCCAAAGTGTTTCACAAGGAGCAGTCGCTTTTTTTTAACCGCGCCTACCTTGAAAAAACCCGAATATTCTATGAAAAGCACGGCGGCAAAACCATCCTGATCGCGCGCTTTATGCCCGTCATTCGCACTTTCGCGCCCTTCGTCGCGGGAATCGGACGCATGCATTATCCGCGCTTCCTGCTTTACAGCCTGGGCGGAAGTGTGTTTTGGATCAGTTGTTTTGTTTTCGGAGGCTACTATTTCGGGAATGTTCCGGTGGTGCAGCAGAATCTGACAGCATTTGTCGTGCTGATTATCGTGATTTCCATTTTGCCCGGCGTGATCGAATATTTCCGTGCCCAGGCGCGGGCACGGTAAGCGACGCTAGATTCTTTTTGCGAGTTCGGCTGCTTTACCGATATATTCCCAAGGCGTCATTTGCAGCAGGCGGTTTTTTTCCTTCGTCGGAATAGCCAGATTGTTGATGAAGCCGTGCAACGTTTCACGCGTGACGCCATGCTTACCACGCGTAAGCTGTTTCAACTGTTCGTAAGAATTGGCCACACCATAGCGCCGCATTACTGTCTGGATGGGTTCGGCCAACACTTCCCAATTCTGTTCCAAGTCCTGCATCAGCCGTTGCGGATTGGCTTCCAGCTTGTGCAAGCCCTTGAGGCAGGACTCGCAGCCAAGCAAGGTATAGCCCAACGCTACACCGATATTGCGCAATACTGTGGAGTCGGTAAGGTCGCGTTGCCAGCGCGATACCGGAAGTTTGTCGCTCAAATGCCGAAGCAGCGCATTGGCGAGCCCAAGATTGCCTTCGGAGTTTTCAAAATCGATCGGATTGACTTTGTGCGGCATGGTAGATGAGCCGACTTCGCGTTCATCCACGCTTTGTCTGAAGTAGCCTAAGGCAATGTAGCCCCACATGTCTCGATCGAGATCGAGCAGGATGTTATTGACGCCGGCAAACGCGTCGAACAGTTCAGCCATGTAATCGTGTGGTTCGATTTGAATAGTGTAGGGATTGAACTCAAGCCCGAAACTCGTGACAAAAACCTGAGCGAATTTTTCCCAGTCGAATTCGGGGTAAGCCGCAAGGTGTGCATTGTAATTGCCGACCGCGCCGTTGATTTTGCCAAGGATCCTGACTGTGGCGACGCGCTGCTCGGCGCGGCGCAGACGGTAAGCGACATTGGCGAGTTCCTTTCCCAAGGTGGTGGACGAGGCGGGCTGACCGTGCGTATGGGCCAGCATGGGCGTGGCCGCGAATCGATGCGCGGAGTCCGTTAAGGTGTTGACGATCTCATTTACGGCAGGAAGCATCACTTGTTGGCGCGCGTTTTTAAGCATCAGCGCGTAGGAGAGATTGTTGATGTCTTCCGAAGTGCACGCAAAATGAATGAACTCGGAAATCCGCGCAATTTCCGGGTTGCCGGAGAGGCGCTCCTTGAGCCAGTACTCAATGGCTTTGATATCATGGTTGATGCGCGACTCGACTGTTTTTACCGCTTCGGCATCGGCTTCGGAAAAGTCGGCCGCCATCGCATCGAGCTGTTTCAGCGTGGCACTCGAGAACTTAGGGACTTCAGTGATCGCCGGCTCGCGGCTTAAGGCTTTCAGCCATTCGATTTCGACTTGGACGCGGTAGCGAATTAGCGCAAATTCGCTGAAATACCCGCGTAAGGCTTCGACTTTTTTATAGTAGCGCCCGTCGAGTGGGGAGAGCGCGGTCAAGGGTTTCATTTTGTGCCTTTAGCAAACAAGCGCATTTTATCACAGCTAAAATATGCGGACGCCTCACCAAAATGCAACCAGATTTGCCCGTTTATTGCGCGAAGTCCGCGCCTGCAGGTTGTGCGAAGCCCATCTGCCCAATCCGCCCAAACCGATACTGCTTGCCGCAGTGACGGCAACACTCATGATCGTGGGGCAGGCTCCGGGGCGCAAAGTGCATGAAACCGGAATTCCCTGGAATGATCCTTCGGGTGACCGTTTGCGCGAATGGCTTAAGCTCGAGCGGGTTGAATTCTATGATACTCGCCGCATTGCGATCATTCCTGCCGGGTTTTGTTATCCTGGAACCGGAGAAAGCGGAGATTTGCCCCCACGGCCCGAATGCGCGCCGCTTTGGCACCCGCGCTTGCGTGCTTCGTTGCCGGATATCAGGCTGACCCTACTAGTTGGAAATTACGCGCAGGCGTATTACCTGGGCAAGCGTGCGAAACGTAACCTTACTGAGACGGTGCGTGCGTACCGGGAATATCTGCCGGAATTTTTTCCGCTGCCGCACCCCAGCCCGCGCAATCGCGGCTGGCTAAAAAGCAATTCATGGTTTGAGAAGAATGTCATACCGCAACTTCGCCTGCTGGTTTCCACTTTAATTAAGTGATCGCGATAAATGCTGCAGCACATTCACCTCTGCACGCGGGGACGCGCGGCATCCGAGGAGGCGGAAATGTTATAATAAACACGCGATTACTCTTACAAGGACTCCCATGAAATTGATTGGATCACTGACCAGCCCTTTTGTGCGCAAAGTGCGCGTGGTACTCGCCGAAAAACGCATTGATTACGAGATGCAAGTTGATGTCCCGTGGAGCGAGGACACGAAAGTGCCCGAATATAATCCGCTGGGAAAGGTCCCAGTCTTGCTCATGGACGAAGGGACCAGCCTGTTTGATTCGCGAGTCATTGCCGAATATTTGGATACCGTTACTCCGTTGGGGCGACTTATTCCCGAAGGAAGCCGCGAACGCACATTGGTCAAGCGCTGGGAAGCCTTGGCAGATGGCATATCCGAAGCAGCCGCGGCGATTGTTGTCGAATCAAGGCGCCCGGCAAAGCTGCAAAGCAAGGACTGGATGACCCGTCAACGTGGCAAGGTTGTGCGCGGCCTCAAGGCCGCCTCAATCGACCTTGGCGAAAAGAATTGGTGTTCGGGCGATACCTATAACTTATCTGATATCGCAGTGGGCTGCGCGCTCGGTTTCCTTGATTTGCGCCTGCCTGATATAGATTGGCGCGCCTCTTATCCTAATCTGGAAAAGCTTTACGGCAAATTGATGCAAAGGGCATCGTTCAAAGATACGGTGCCGCCCGCCACATAGGGGCTCAGGCATCGATAATCCCTCCGCCGAGGCATACTTTACTCTCGTAAACTACCACCGACTGCCCGGGCGTGACTGCCCATTGCGGCTCCGCAAACTCGATGCGGCAGCTGCGTTCGTCCACATGCGAAATGCAGCACGCTGCATCCGCTTGCCGATAGCGAGTTTTCGCGCAGTACACCCAGTTGCAATGCGGTGCTCGCCCGCTAATCCAACTAAGACGGGTACCGGTCACTGCCTGGCGGAATAATGCAGGGTGTTCGTGACCTTGCACTACCACGAGTACGTTGCGCGCTAGGTCCTTGGCTGCGACATACCATGCTTCCCCCTTGCCGCCTATGCCCAAACCCTGCCGTTGCCCTATAGTGTAGTACATGAGACCCATGTGTTCGCCAACTACTTCACCGTCAGGGGTCTCCATAGCGCCGGGATCTTTCGGCAGATAACGGTTCAGGAATTCGCGGAAAGGGCGCTCGCCGATAAAGCAAATGCCGGTGCTGTCCTTCTTGTCGTGAACCGGCAGCCCGCGATGCTTCGCGATCTCCCTGACCTCGCGCTTGTACAACTTGGCGAGCGGGAAAAGCGTCCTCGAGAGCTGGGCCTGGTTGAGCCGGTACAGAAAATAACTTTGATCCTTGGTGCCGTCCTCGGCTTTTAACAATTGAAAAAGCCCATCGGTTTCGCAAATCTGGGCGTAATGTCCGGTGGCGATGTAATCCGCGCCGCGCTGCAGCGCGTGGTCGAGAAATGCCTTGAACTTAATTTCGGCGTTGCATAGCACATCGGGATTCGGCGTGCGGCCAGCGCGGTATTCATTTAGAAAATCGCTGAACACATGTTTTTTGTACTCGGCTGAAAAATTCACTGTCTCGATGTCAATGCAGAGGCGATCTGCGACCGCAACGGCATCGATCAAATCCTGCCGCGAAGAACAGTATTCATCGGTATCGTCGTCCTCCCAATTCTTCATGAAAAGTCCGCGGACATCGAAACCCTGCTGCTGGAGAAGCAAAGCGGCAACCGATGAATCCACACCTCCGGACATGCCGACGATAACGTGTTTTTTAGGCATCCGGTTCCGCACTTTTTGAGCATTCGTTAGGCAGGTAAATCACATCGGCGCGGGCCATCGCACAACAGCCAAGAAACAGCGAGAAAATGGTTCTGTGCATCTGCTCATTGAAAATGGATCAGGATCTCGAGGGGGTAACGCTTGCCTGCGAGATAATCCTGCACGCAGCGAAGAACCAGCGGACTGCGATGGCGGTGCGCTTGTTCACGGATCTCTGCTTCGGTCATCCAAGCCGCGCGGACGATCCCATGATCCAGCTTGCGTTGCACATCGAAACCCGAGGTATGCCCGGTAAATGCGAATCGCAGGTAGGTGACATCGCTACCTGGCCTTTGCCAGCGATAAACACCGAGTAGAAACCGCGGCTGAAACCGGTAAGCCGTTTCTTCCAAGGTTTCGCGCATTACACCTTCAAGCAAGGTTTCATCCGCTTCCAGGTGACCTGCAGGCTGGTTAAGTACCATGCCTTCATCCGTTTGCTCCTCGACTAGCAAAAATTTGCCGTTCTCCTGCACCACAGCAGCTACGGTAACGTTTGGTCTCCAAATCATGCGGTGTTTTCCCAAACTAGATTAGGGATTTTATCGTTTCTTGGACTAAGCCAAAAGTTGCAGCGATGCCGAAAATAAAAAGGCAGGGCAAGTGCCCTGCCTTTTAGTGCCGAAAAAAACGGCTCAGGACTTCTTTTCTTCTGGATTACGCTTGCTTTTTTTCTTGGCGGTTTTCTTGCCTTCTTTTTTCTTTTCAGCTTTCTTCTCCGTCTTCTGTTGCGTTTTGGCGGGCTGAGCCGCTTCGCTTTTTTCAGTTGCGGCCGGAGCGGCTGGCTCTGCAGCAACGGCGGACAGGGTCACCGCAGCAAAAATAGCGGCAACCATGATGGACAACAATTTGCTCATGGTATTTCCTTCCAATTAAAAAATTATAATAGGCACAACCGTGCCGGTCTAAATAACGGCCAAACCTATGTTTGGTTGACAAACAATGCCGTTTCAGTCCGCACGATTCAGATGGGCATAACCCGGCAGGGTAAAAAACTCTACGAAATCGTTGTTGGTAGTGATTTCGTTGAAGATGCTGGCAGCTTCTTCATAGCGTCCGATCTCGCTAAATTGCTTTTCCCCGAGCTCTTGCCGAATCTTCGCGAGTTCCTGCGGCAAAAACTCCCGGAACAGTTCGTTCGTTACTTTACGCCCGTCATCGAGTACGCCTTTCGGGCTCCTGATCCATTGCCAGATCTGCGAGCGCGCAATTTCAGCTGTCGCGGCATCTTCCATGAGATTGTAAATCGGCACGCACCCGATCCCGGCGAGCCAGGAACCCAAATACTGCAAACCGACATTGATGTTCATGCGCAGACCTTGCTCAGTGATCGGTTTCTCCGGCCCGAAAGCAAGAAGGTCCGCAGCCTCGACCCGGACATCGTCCCGCTGCTTGTGAATCTGGTTTGGCGTGGACATCACCGCGTCAAATGACGCTTTCGCAACCGTCACCAGCTTGGGGTGTGCTACCCAGGTGCCGTCATATCCATCTGACGCTTCACGATCCTTATCGGTTCGCACTTTTGCCAGCGCAGCTTCGTTTGCTGCGGCATCAGTCTTGATTGGAATTTGTGCGGCCATGCCGCCCATTGCGTGGGCACCGCGCTTGTGGCAAGTCTTGATGAGCAGCAACGCGTACGCGCGCATGAAGGGGCTGGTCATAGTGACATGGCTGCGGTCAGCGAGGACAAACTCCGGGTCATTGCGGAATTTTTTAATGCAACTGAAGATGTAATCCCAACGCCCGGCATTGAGACCGGACGAATGTTCCCGCAGTTCGTAAAGAATTTCCTCCATCTCGAAAGCGGCAAGAATGGTTTCAATCAGTACCGTAGCCCTGATGCTGCCGCGGGGAATCTGTAAATCGTCCTGAGCGAAGTTGAAAATATCGTTCCACAGCCGCGCCTCGAGATGGCTTTCGAGTTTTGGCAAGTAAAAATACGCTCCCGTGTTGCGGGTCAAAAGCTCTTTGGCGTTGTGAAAAAAGTAGAGTGCAAAGTCGAAAATCGCGCCGGAAACCGGTTGCCCGTCAACTTGTATGTGCTTTTCGGGAAGATGCCATCCGCGTGGCCGCACCATGAGAGT
>DASPRI010000090.1:0-2747 GCA_035624535.1 Burkholderiales bacterium | reverse complement strand
GGAACGGGTCGTCATCTGCTGGTGCTGGAAGACGGGGAGGCGACATGGCGTGTTACCGCGTGGTGGGATCCCTCATCGCATGATGACACGGTGGTCGCAACCCCGGAGTAATCTGACAATTTTTTATTAGGTGAACCCATGCAGCGACTGATATGGATTTTGTGGCCGTCGTTCTTGATGGCAATCCCGGCAACTGGCGTTTACTTTTCGCTCTTTGACCCCGTTGACCTCACTTTATTCGGTATCCTGATTCCCGCAGACCGGATTGCCGCTTATACCATCGGATTTTTCGTGTTTTGGATGATCGGCGCGGGATCCAGCGCAATGACCTATCTTTTCCAGCTGTACGCATCGGATGAAAAACGAACATGAATTGAAGTTGGGAATGACCCGCTGGCTGTTTCCAATCCGATTGATCGCGTGCCGCCAAAATTTTCGAACCGGTTCGTGAATCGTGGTTCTGCACAGGTAGCCTGCAAATGAAGCCGGATTAAGGGTTGAGTTCGATTGGCCTGCACTTTCCGCAAAACGCATAGTTTTAATTAGCCGCCAGAATCTCCTATGTCAATTGTCATCGTTTGTCTTTTTCGGTTTCTTTGCGGTGCTGTTTGTTGCGCTCCTGCTTTTTGCCGCCTTCGGTGAAGCGGCGGCGCTCGGCGGTGCGCTGTTGCCGCACATGCTGGCGTCGCTCGAGGCGGCGCTTATCGATTTGAGGCTTCAGGATTTCGCGCCTGCGCTCGATTTCCTGCTCATTTCGGGTGGCGCGGAAAAAATTCGGAATTCGCGGCAATAATTTCGGCGCAAGCCGGCCGCTGTAGGACACGAAGCCCGCGTGATCGGCCTTAATGAATATCTTGCCGCGCGGATTCTGGATGAAGGTTTCCCCCTGGTTTACCTTGTCATAGGTTCCCGGCTCGCCTTCAGCTCCGGAAGCGCCTTCCGGAATATACAGCGGTTCATGGTCGGTGCCGCGAATCCCCAAAGTAGCGGTCGGAGTGGTGACGCGATAGTTCTTCGGAGAATATTTGCCTATCCACCCGGTGATGGAACGGAAAGTCCCTTCGATAAGTGAAATTTCGCTTTTGTCATCGCTGTCTCCCTGGGCGCGGTAGTGCTCGATCTTCATACGGGTATTGGGGCGCACTGCGATAAAGCCGCTGTCTGCCATAGTGATATGCAACTCGCCGTCGGGCCCGGTGATGACGGTGTCGCCCTCTTGCACCGAGTCCCCGACGATCGGCGCCAGACTTATGTTGTCGGCTCGAGTAATGATGACATGGCCTTCGACCAGTTCGATTACCCCGGCGGTGGTCGCCGCAACGGCAGGAGTAAAATACAAGGTAGCAAGGCAAGCCAGCGCGCTGCAGATGAACGATTTAAATTTCAAGTTAGTATGATGCAGGCTTGAAGACGGGCTATATACTGCTTTGACTTAGCGAATTTTGCAAATCCGGATTTAGCAAGCCAGCTCGCTAAATTCGCCCCTTGCATGAAGTTATCAATCGCAGGTCTGATTGAGGCGCGCGCGAAAAAGTGGACTTTTTGCCAAACGCTGGTAGATTTAATGACCTGCTCACACCGACTGTTTATCGGCTTTTGCGGCGGCCATCTCTTGCTAGCGGCGCTTCATCGCGCGCGGTTTGCCCGTGATTATTTACACGTCTACTGACTAAAGGATTCCAATGAACAACCAACTCGCAACATTGCAGCAAATTCAAAGCACGGTCATTGATCTGGCCATCAAGTTTGGGCCCAAATTGTTCGTCGCCGTCCTCATCCTAGCTGCCGGTTTTGTGGCCGCCGCTTGGACGGCAAAGATCATGCTGCGCGGTTTGAACAAGTTCGAACTTGAGCCGCCGGTACGCGATCTGCTGGTGCGGATCGTGCAGATCTTGCTGCTGGGCTTATTCGCGATCATGGCCCTGCAGAATTTAGGAGTGGAGTTGCTGCCGCTGGTTGCAGGCATCGGGCTAGCTGGCGCCGGAGTCGCATTGGCCATGCAGGGTGTTTTGGGTAACCTAGTGGCCGGCCTCACCATCATCTTTACCCGGCCTTTCCGGGTCGGCGAGTATGTTTCAATGCTTGGGGAGGAAGGTAGCGTGGAATCGATCAGCCTGTTCACCACGGTGCTCAATCACCCGGACCTGTCCCGGGTGATAATCCCGAATCGCAAGATTGTGGGGGAAATCTTCCACAACTACGGCAAGATCCGGCAGCTCGATATCAGCGTTGCGGTTGCCTATGACACCGACCTCAACAAGGCGCTTTCGACCCTCAGCGGCATCCTGCAGGAAAACCCGCGCGTGTTGAAGGACCCGGCGCCGATCATCGGCGTGAATGTGCTCGCCCAATCGGCGATCAACATTGCGGTGAAACCCTGGGTAAACGTTTCTAACTTCGGGACATCGCGCAACGAGATAAGCAAGGCAATCGTCGAGACATTCCGCGGATGTGCAATTACCATTCCGTTACCGCAGCGCGAGGTGCGGTTGCTGGGGAGTACGGCGTGACCGCGCTAAAAGCAACGGGCTATTTTCACTGGCGAGCGGATGTAGGATTATCATCCGCCCATTTGCCTATGCCTTGACTTGGGCTAGGCAGTGGATGCACCCAATCTCCAGAGAACTCCTTGACTCGCTTCAAACGGTTATCAGGCCCGAACTCGAGGGCAAGATAATAGTCGTTGGTGGCGGTGCCCCCGAGAGCAGTTGGAACGATGCCAAAGCCGGCTACTTGTTGCCAGTGAT
>DASPRI010000084.1:0-10966 GCA_035624535.1 Burkholderiales bacterium | reverse complement strand
CCAGACGACCATGGGTTTCGGTTGGCAATCAGGGAAACGGTAGTAACTGCTTATATTTATGCTTTAAGAACGCACCAGAAGGCACGTCTGGTTGCCGAGTAAGGAACCAGAACGGCATAACTGCGCCTGGCTGGCTGGCGTCCGTGCGCTGCGACACCTGAATAGCATATTGCCGACACCGCGCCTTGTCCCCTGTCCCGATATCTCACGGGGTTTGTCACGCGCCTTGGGGCCAGCTAAAGCTGAATTGCGCATTTATGGGTATCCCTGCCTAACGTGAACTAATTATTACCATTCGTGCATCGCATACAATAATCTAGAGTATGCACTTGGCAGGTAGGCATATAAGAATGATATCCGCGATTCTGGGTCAGTTGACGGTTCAAATGCAGGGTTCTTCATGACGACGTACCGTGTTGTTCTAAAAGGCATCCGAGAAGGCACGGATCACGAGAATCTGCTTAAAGAGTTTGCCGAACTTTTTAAAAAAGATCCTCAAGCGCTTCGTCCGGTCTTAACGACAACGTACTTTGTTGTTTGGAGGTCGCTTGAGAAAGCTTTGGCCGCAGATTTTAAGCTGGTATTGGAAGGAATGGGTTTTATCTGCGAAATTGAAGCGGAGCAGTCCCCCGGGGCAGATGGTTTCCCCGCACAAAGAAGCCAACGGATTGAGAATCCAACATCCTCACCGTCTTCGACCGGCAATGTTTCCAGCCCAAAATTCTGCCCTGAGTGTGGGACCCCGATTAAGGAAAATCAAAAATTCTGCTCGGAATGTGGGACAAAACTCGCTCCACCACAATCTTGAGGAGTTGAGCGGAAGGATTAATCACAGCCTGTTACGACAAACTCACAAGACATTTCGTAGTCTCGATTCTCTATTTCCACGAGAATAATCAGCCCGCTTTTTGCCATTTTCGTCGTGGAGGAAAAACGTCTATTGAAATTTAACGGATCAGCCCTAGGCTTTTTTCCTAGGTTGGTCAACGACGCGAATCGGCAAGGCGAGCGGGATTGGCGCAATGCCTCGGCGAATGTCCGCTGCTGGCCGAAATCGGACATTTGACTGGCGGCCAATGGGGTTTCCTGATTCGCGCCTGGGATCTGTTGCGCCGGGCCGTTGTTACCTCGCACCGGCGAGAGTAGCATTGGAATCGTAGGTCCGGGTGTTACGGAGTTACAGAAATGGGAGGCAGTCTTTAAATGGAGGATAGATCATGAAAGTCGGGGACAAGAGGAAGTTCGTTGCTCGCGTCGGCACTGCGCTTGGTTTTCTCTGCGGGCTAATCGGTCTTCTAGCAGGTCTGACCGGCCACTCCTGGAAGTTGGGCTCGATCGGCTGGTTTACCGGAGGCGGTTTGCTCGTGTTGATTGCACTGATCATTCTTGTGGACGGCGCAATCGCCTACCAGCGCGCGCAGACACCTTAAATCGCCCGAGAAACAACGGCGCTCCAAGCTTGCGGCGCTTCTCAGTACTCCCGGGTCAGGTGCAAAAGGGTCATTCGCTGCATCCGACCTTTCACCGAAGTCCGCTTTTGGCCAAGATCCGGCGGTCGCGAACGACTTTTTCGGTCCCAGGTCTAGCGTTTCTGCGGTGGAATATTCCTGATCGGTGCCGAGAATGCCGAGTGGGCCGCGAGATCAACCGGCTTATGTTTGATCTTTGTGCTTGCTGGGTTCTTGCCGAGGAAGTTGCCGCCGTTCCAGTTCTTCGATGACCTAACGGGCCTGGGAACGAAACCGCCGCCACAGTTGGGGCACACGTTGCCTAGAACAGTCTCAACACAAGTAGCGCAAAAAGTGCATTCATAAGAGCAAATGCGCGCTTCGAGTGAGTCTGGAGGAAGTGCCTTGTTGCAGTTTCCGCAGGTCGGCCGGAGTTTAAGCATTGGGTCCTCTTAATGATTGCTTAGGCCGCGCGGTGCGACAACCTGGCATATTCACCTCGGGGCGTTAGAACTGCCAGCACGACGGCGACGATAAGAAGCGCGGGCACATCGCCCAGCAGATGGCCATGCTGCTCGGAATCTACTAATGCCTGAACGGCCATAATCCCAGCGTGCACCACGCTCGACCAGACGGTAAACCGGATCAGACTGAGATGATCGAGTGGATTCCGCGCGGCGATGAGCAGGAACACGCCGAGTGTTGCGTAAACTCCGAGGATCATTAGCGGGTAGTGCGAATGGCCCGTGTGCCAGGTCCAGCCGGATGGCCACACCATCATGAACAGATAAATTCCCGCGATGAATGTGATGCCAACCGATACCAGCGCGATCTGTAGATATTTGAGGCGATTAATGTCAGACATGATTCTCTCCTTTTTAAGTTAAGGCCTGTCGGCCATTTGATTAACCTTCGGTGCTCGTTTGGTGGATACCTCTGTTAGTGGCGAATAAACTATTCCGCCACGTTAACGCCCGATCCACCCATTTCTTTCGGGACGTCCTTAAACTTCGGCAACCCGTCTTTAATCCGCAGCTTGGTCTCCTGATAGTTGACATGAACGCCGGCGTGATACGGGAAGTCAGGAATGACTGCTGCATACACGTCGATTAGTCCCCAGCCGGGATGCTCAGTGAAGATATGGCCTCCGCACGTTTTGCACCATTTGCGATAACTGCGCGAAGTCTTGTTGTAAGTGCCGATGTTGTCTGCTCCCCGCGTGATCTTCACCGCTTCGGGTTTCCATAAAGTAAAAGCATTGACAGGACTTGCTGACCAGCTTCGGCACGAATCGCAATGGCAATATCCCATTGCGGCTAGTTCGCCGCTCACCGTGAATTGAACCGCACCGCAAAAGCACGATCCGTTGTAGCTGTTTCCCTTTTGCATTGCATGTCTCCTTATTGGGTCGTTTCAGTGGACACGGCGAGTGCGGTTGCGTACCGCGGCTTCGTAACCGGGCACTTCCGCGATTCGTGGACCGCATTTTCAATGAGTTTTCCGCCGACGAACGGTGTCGCTCGTTCGCTCGTCGATGACGGTTGAACTGCGGCGCCTCGCCGGTGTACGGCCTCAAGCGCGAGGCTCTTGAAGATTTCCAACTGGATGCGGCTTCCGCCGGCGTCACCGAGAAATGGCTGCAGACCTGCGAGAAGTCGATCAGCCTCGTCATAGCGGCCTTCAGCCCAGGCGGTGAGCGCCTGCAAACCCGGCTCGGTAACGTGCCGCGCGCGTAAGGCTGCGTAATCGCTGCCGTGCGCGCATCGCTTGATCGCTTGCATTAGGCGTTGCACGCGCATCTGCTTTCCAGCGATCAGGTGCGCGAGAGCTGCATGAAGGTCGATATAGGGCCAGAATCCCGGTGTCATTCTCCCCTCGAAAGCGTCCGAGACGTCGCACCAGCGGCCTTTGTCGTCGACCCCCTCGGTTGTGAGGCGCCACAGCAAACCAGCGGCGTCGCACGCATCGAGTAGCGCTTCCGTGCTCGCGGGAAGCAAGCATTTATCGAAGATGCCGAGCGCCGAATCGATGTTTCCTTCCTCCGCATCGAACATGGCAAGATGCCATGCGTTGTGCGTGCGCATGCGGCTCTCACGGGCCCACTGTGCGCTTTGCTCGCGCATCCACCGCGCACCTTCGCCGTGGCGCCCGGACTCGGCTATCGCGTGCGCCACCGCGTGCACTCCGAATGGGCACGCTGGGTCCCGCGCCAGAGCTTCCCGTCCCAAGGCTTCGGCGTACGCCGCGTCGCCGTTTTCGGCGTGCGCGAACGAAGCGGTGGCGAGAACAAATTCGAACCCGTCCTGATCATGCGCCCATGCCCTCATTACAGAGTCGACGACCGCGCACAGCCGGTCATGCTGGCCAAGAAAGAAGTAGGACGACTGCGCAAGCCGCAGCGCCAGTAGATCGCGAGGCCACCTGCTTAAGACGAACGCATAGGTTTCAGCGGCGAGGGTCGGATTCCCAGATAGCCATGCCTCCGCTGCGGCAAAGTGCGATCGCGTTCGTGGCGATATTGGAAGCGCGTCATTTGCTCGGATCGCCTTGGCGATTACAGGGAAGGTGTCCGGGACTTTAGCCAAGACACCCGCCGCGGCGCGGATGGTCTGCGCTCGAATGAACTCGGGATGGCCGGGGCCAATGTCGCAAAGATCCGCGATCGGATCGCCCGCTGCCCGCAGGAGATGATCGAGAGCAAGAGAAGTTGCTTGCATCCGAGACACATTTACTGAGCGCTGTGGCCCGAAATCAGCATTCCGGGCTGGTTGCGATAGCGGCGGTGGCACTGGCCGATCCGCTCGATGAGGTGCGCGAATAGTACGGGACTCGTGGTTCAGCGAACTCATGGTTGAAGTCAGTGGCGCGTGATGACGACTTCGAGGTACTCGCTTGGCACCACCAAGGATTCGGATCCCGCGGTGTTACACCGGTTAAGCAGTGCGGTAATGTCTTTTTCAAGCGCATCCTGCCTCACTGGATCCAACGCCGCGAAGGCTTTGAGCGTCGGCCCATAAAAATCGCGAAATATTTGAATCCAGTGCGCTGCCGATTGATAGCGGAAATTGAAATTTTTGCGCACGGTGCGAATGTTCGTTGCCTGAGGGCCAAACAGCTCGACGATGTGTGGTTCGGTACCCCAAAGTGCTGGCGATTTCAGACCCACTGGCGCCGGAATGTAATTACCGATGACCTTGAACAGTTGTCCGATGAATCCCTCGGGAGTCCAGTTCGCCAGTCCGATGCGGCCTCCGTGCCGCACCACGCGCAGCATCTCGCGCGCGGGCCGCGTGTGATCCGGAGTGAACATCGCCCCGAACGTCGACAGCACTGCATCGAAGCTGCCATCCTCGAACGGCAAATCTTCGGCGTCGGCAACACGGAAGTCCACTTGCAGGCCCTCCGCCACAGCACGAGCGCGACCCTTCTCGAGGAGTGCCGGTACGTAATCGGTAGAGGTCACTTTGGCAAAGCGGCGGGCGGCAGCGAGTGTGGCGTTGCCGTTGCCGGCCGCGACGTCGAGCACGCGCTCACCGGCGCGGATATCGGCCGCTTCGGCCAGAGTTTCACCGACGATTTGAAGTGTGGTGCCGATGATTGCAAAGTCACCGCTTGCCCAGGTCGCCTGCTGGCGCTGCTTGATAGTTGCGTAATCCGACGCAGCGGGTATGGATGCCTTTTGCGTCGAAGTTGTAGATACAGCTAGCGTAGTCATGTTTCTCTCTCCTTAAAATTTGATTTGGTTACTCGGTTCATGGCTATGAACGGGGCCTATTATTCACTTCGCACGCACTTGACACTTGACCAGCCGTCGTTCAAATTTGCTTGTATGTCCTGAATTGATGGCGGACTTGATTGAACGTCCGCTGCGTTTGCCGGTTCGTCCGGGAGCCTAGACGATGACCACCGATACGCTGTCCGATGTGCTGCGCTCAGTGCGCCTGCGCGGCGCGGTGTTCTACTGCCTGAGCTTCGGAGACGAATGGGCCGTGGAGGCACCGCCCGCGAAAGAGATTGCAGGAGCGGTGATCCCCGGCGCGGAACACGTGATGGAGTATCACGTAATCACCAAAGGCAGCGGCTGGGCGGCGACCGTCGGTGAGCAACCGGTGCGTCTGGAAACGGGCGACATCGTGATGTTTCCTCAAGGTGACGCGCACGTGTTGTCAAGCGCGCCTGGAATCCAGCCAACGCGTATGAGCCGGGATTGGGTATATGCCACACGCAAGGATCCCAAGCCTATTCCTGTCATATTTCACACGCTGACTGAGTTTTCCTACGGAGAACCTGCACTGGATTCGCCGATCAATGTCGCTTGCGGATTTCTCGGTTGCGACCTGCGGCCTTTCAATCCATTGATTGCGACACTGCCGCGACTGCTGCACCTGCCGGCAGTCGGCGAGGGCGCATGGATCGGCCAAGTCATGCGGCAGGCGGTCAACGCATCGCAGAACAAGCGCCCCGGTGGTGATGCGGTACTTGAACGCATCAGCGAGATGATGTTCGTCGATGCAGTGCGCCGCTACGTCGAGCGCCTTCCCGAAGCAAGCTCCGGCTGGCTTGCCGGATTACGCGATCGCCACGTCGGACGGGCCCTTGCGCTGATCCACGAGGATCCGGCGCGCGCATGGACGATAGATGCTCTGGCGGATGAAATCGCGCTGTCGCGTTCGGCATTCTATGACCGGTTCGTGCGGCTTATTGGACAACCACCCATGCAATACCTCACGCAGTGGCGGATGCAAGCGGCAGCAAATCTGTTGCGACAGAGCCATGCGCCCGTTGCGTCAATCGCACTCGATGTAGGCTATGAATCCGAAGCCGCATTCGCGCGCGCATTCAAGCGGCTGGTCGGGAAACCACCTGCGAGTTGGCGCCGAATTCAAAATAGGGAGGGGGAAAAACGTTAACCAGTCTCTTAAGGATCTAATTGCGACTGCTTAGGTCTCATAACCTCAGCGACGCGTTCAATTCTCGGAGTTTTCGGATTTGCCCTGTTAAAGCCCTTCCAATCAAGAGGCGACACGATTCAAGTGGTGTTTCAAGAATGAATCATCGCCGAGCCTTTGCAAATTAAAACATGTGCCCAATTCCCGTTCCCTGCGGTAGACTATTTGTGACTGCAGCCCCCGTGCATGGCGATGGGTCGGCACAAAATGCGAACCGGAGCGCGACAAACTGAAGCCGCTTAACCGTCGGGAGGAGCAAAAGATGGAGAGACGCGTCCTAGAGGACCGGCGCACAAAGGATGTGCGGGGCGTGACCGGATATGACCGCCGCAAGTGGACCCGCCGCGAAATGCGAGGCAATACCGCTTCGTTTACACCAGAGGCACCGAGCAAGTACACGGAACCGCAATCGAACGACCTCGACTTTACTCTTCCCAAGCGATTGGATTAAATAAATCAATGGCCCTCCGTGAAATTCCAGCCTGACTCGGGCCAGGACGAGGGCGGCAATTTTTCCAGCGCCAGATTCTTCAGTCTTAACCAACCTTCGATCGTCGGACAAGCTTATCGAGTGCGCCACGATTTTTTTCTGCGAATCACAAACACCTTGCTGATCCAGGTTGAAATCAACCGCGACCTGGAGGAAATGAGTCGGTCAATTTGCTCGACCGACTGAGCCACCCTGGTTTACGCTTCTGATGCTATTAGCGTCAGCGTTGCCGTTAGCATTGCTACACCGATGCCAGCAAATAGAGCCACACATAATATGTGGAGCACCCATAGGGCAATAAAAGTATCCGGTCTATCCCACATAATTTACCTCGCACGGTGCCGATTCCCTGCTTGTCCGTATCACTGGAAGCAGTTTTTGCCTGCACCGTTTGTCCACGCAACTTCATCATCTTGTTAATCCTGTTTTTCCGTTTACAGCCTTCAGCGTCGCTTTTTGCGCCCGCCGAACTTCAGGTCTCAGGTAGTTTTTCACACTTATATGTAGAGCAAATTACATGCTAGCTAACCGTATAGAAAAGTCTTTATATTCAGTGAGAATTGCAACGCTGCCGGTGGTCTCTCGCGGGAACTGCCGATTTTAGTCACATGAGGCGCCTCCAGGGTTTTCCTGAAAGGCGGGAGAAAAAAACAAACTTGGCAGCGCTAAGCGCGAGGCATAAAACCAAGATTTGAATTAATTCGCGATGCCGCTATTCCAGAATTTCTGCGCACGGAAAATAGCGCTTTGAAATAAGGTTAAGCGCCGGCAATGGACCGCGTGGAACCGGCGTAGGCGTTTAGTTCTTTGGAAAAGCTAGCGGGATACTTTTTTCGGAACAGGCGTACCGGCTTTTTTCGTATTCTGCCCGCGCAGCCTCTTCGCTTGCTTTGTTAATGCCGCGAGACGCTTTTTGGCCTTTTGTCTCCTTCGCCTGGTTTTCAACATTTGCGAATGACTCATTGGAACCTCCAGTTGTTTTGTTCCTTAGAATTTTGGGATGGATCCTCGATCTAATCGTCGGGATTGAAGCAGAACGCCTCATTCTCGAACATAGCGACTTTTTTAGTGGCTTCCTGCTGGTGCCTGCGCTCGCTTTTCACCATTGGTCTTCTCGAGCTCCGAATTGACGGTCCTGAAGACGAGCTCGTGGCCCTCGCGCGACAAATGCATCGCATCGGCGTAGAGAAAGTGATCCGTGCTCGGTCGCCCCGTCGCCGCGAATCTATCGTAGAGATCGAGCGTGGGGATGCCTAGCTCATGGAGCTTAACGTCGAGCAATCGCTGCGGTGCGAGGTCCTTCGCGTCCTTGTGACGGAGCTGGTACTCGTAGGGCAGGACGACGACCAGAAACGGGATCCTCGCATTTGCCAGAAGTCCATGAATCTCGCCCAGCACATTCACGGTCTGCTGAAAAGCTGGATTTGCCGGATCATAATAGGCGAGGTCATTTGAAAAGTAGATTTTGCTCCGGTCCGCGAAAGTTCCTTTCATGAGCATGTAGAGCTTCGAGTGGCGCCGAAGCAAACCGAGCACTTTTTCCCGCAGGGACACTGGACCTGCAGCCAATTGAAAACGAGGCGCCGGGTCATTGAGACAAAAAAACAGAATGACGAGGCTCGGGGGTTTGGGCTTCGCGAGAAACTCTTTAATCACGTCGAGATAGTCCCCGATGCTGTACCCGATAACTGCGCTGTTCCAAACCTTGATCTCGGGATGCGCAGCTTGCAATTGACCGGCGAAGGTCTCTTTCGCATTCACCCCGACGCCGAACGTCACCGAGTCGCCGACCAGCAGCCAGGATGGACCGGACACAGGCGTGCCAGTTTGAAGATCCCGGTAGCCGTACGGGTCGATGCTCACCGACTCCCCAAAGACGATTCCGGAGGCGCCGGGACGCCAACGGACGAGACTCTGCCCGGGGGCAGGCGGAAGCAACAGCGATAGTTCGGCATCCTGGTGGTTAATTTCTGGAAAGGACCAACGCACGAGGTACTCGAGGGCGAGGAGCAGGAGGCAGACCGTCGCCACGAGATATCCAGCAAAGGCCAGCCGTTTCAGCAAGCGTGGCGCCGCCTCGCGTTTCGCGATTCCCGGCCGAGAAATTTCCGGTTCAACTTGAATTTCGGACATTTCCGTCAGCCATGCTTTGCGATCAACGCTCAATCCTGTCGTACGGCTCGTCCTCACGAGTGGCTTCGCCCTCGATCACGCGCCCGCCCTGCTGCAGCTCGCTTATTTCTCTTCGCAGTTCACGCGTTCTCCACCACAAATAGGCCCAAGACAGCAATCCGACTGTCACCAAGATTGCGAACACCAGCAGTGAGAACGTAAATGCCGCGACCAAAAGCACGGCAGCTGACGCGAGCGTCAGCACCTTAACCAGCAAGCCTGGCGCATTGGCGCTAAGGCGCGGGTCACTACCTGTGAGCTTAGATAGTTCGTCGTCCGTTTGCATTGGACTCCCTATGGCAATTTAATCCGCAAATCTGCAGTTGCGTACATTTTAGCGTTTTGATGCTTGCGAAAGATGTCCGTTCAGCTGCGGCTAGACTTCGAGTCGAATTTTTTCGTGTTGCCGGCCGCCATGAAATCCGCACTGGAAACACCTAACTCTTGTGAAAAATGCTCAACAATTAGCCGTGCTCAATATCCAATGTCCTACGGCCATCTTTGCTGAAAATTTAAAGCGTAAAATCAGATAGATATAAATGATTAATTTGTGGGCTAGCTCACATACTTACTGATCTCAAGCGGCCATAATTTCAGCCGTAAACCATACCAAAAAGGCCGAGGCTAAGAATGGCTTTGAGATGTAATAATTTCAAGTGCTTGCCTGACATCTACCTTGCTTGGCTGGCAAGAGCTTCCCTGTTCCTCACGGCACTTGTCGTTGCCGGCTGCGCCGCATCGACCGTTGCCCCGGCCGACCCGGTGGTGGTTAAGCAAGTGCTCCCGTTCATTCAAGACGGCAAGACTACCAAGAAAGAAGTCCTCAATCGTCTGGGTGATCCGGACTACCGCCACGAAGGCGGTCGAATTCTTGCGTACAAAATGTGGATGTGCGCGAGGGAAGAACAGGTACCATTCACCGAAGAGACTCGTTGCATGGACTCGGGTGCCTATAACCTCGTTTTGGTATTCGGGCCGCAGAACCTAGTAGAAAAACACAGCTTGGTGCGCGTCAAATGAATTCATCGAAATACGACTGTACCCGCACAATCGACATTGGGTGTCGCATGATCCTGCTGGTCGTCGCTGTATTGGGACTGGCCGGATGCATGCTGATTCCCACCCCTTCGGTCGTCAGCTATAGCGAGATCGAGAACAAGACCATCGAGTCGTTTCGACCAGGCAAATCCACGCGCGCCGACGTGCTGTTGAAATTAGGAGAACCGGGTGAACGGTCGGAGAATGACCGTGTTTTCGTTTATCACTGGCAACAAGTCGCCGGCTTTGGCATCGTTCCAACTGCTCTCGGAGGCACCGCCACCAACGACTATTACCTGGCCCTCGAGTTCGGGCCTGATAACCGTTTGAAGCGAGTCAAGGAGTACTCTGGAGATTGGGTGCATCCTCTGCCCAGCCCAAGTCAAGGCCTAGGCAAATGGGCGGCTGATAGTCCCGCACCCGCTCGCGAATGAAAAGGGCTCGCTGATTTTAGCGCGATCAGGCAGCACTCCCCAGTAACCGCACTTCGCGCTGCGGCAATGGAATAGTGATTGCACATCCGCGGAATGTCTCGACGATCGCCTTGATTATCTCGTTGCGTGCTGCCCCGAAGTCGGAAACATTTACCCAGGGTTTCACCACAATGTTGATCGCCGATTGGGCGAGCACATTCACGCCGATGATCGGCGCCGGGTCCTTCAACGCGCGCGGGTTTTCCTGCAGGATCCCGCTGAGGGTCGAAAGCGCCTTGTTGAGGTCGGTGTCGTAGGCAACTGCAACGCTGACATCGAGTTGCCGGATGTTGCCGTAGTTGTGGAAGATTTCTCCCACAATCTTGCGATTCGGGATTATCACCCGAGACAGGTCCGGGTGATTGAGCACCGTGCTGAAGAGGCTGATGGTTTCGA
>DASPRI010000077.1:0-11505 GCA_035624535.1 Burkholderiales bacterium | reverse complement strand
CGGAGCCGGCTCCGCAGGCGCGCCTGCTTGTTTTCCCGGCAGGTGCGCGATGATGCAGTTGAACGAACGATCGTTGTATGAACCGCCGCCCAGATTATCCGTCAATGTCTGGCGGTAGACCGCTGGCGACATGCTCCCCTCGTAAAGCGCCTGTGTCTGGCGGAGGAAGGTCGTGTAATTCTCGTTATTCGCGCCCAAACCGTTGAATGTAATGGCCTGGCCCATGTTGTCAGAGCCGATGATAAGCGGATCGCAGGCTTTGGCTATCTTGTTGAGGAAAGTATTGTAGGAATCTTGCTGTGGGGACGCGCAGGAAATAGCAACCAGCGCCAGCAGGAAAGCCAATATGCATAAAATAGTGTGAAAGTTGCGCATCATGATGTGTAGTTGTCGGCTTTGCGCGATATTATCATTTCCACGAGCAATCGGAAAATTAGCCGCGGCAAACTCAGAACAGTCCCCTAACGCTCAATTTTCACCGAAACAGTTGTCAACGTAGCCTGCCATTCCAATACCGGCGGCCCGTGTATTCGCTCACCGCGCTGCATTACGATACAGGATCCATCCGGCCAGCACCGTGAAACAGCTAACCAAGGCCACGACGATCCAAAATCCATTGGCGTGCTGGGCCAGTGGCAGCCCTCCTACGTTCATTCCGAGAAGCCCCGAAATTATATTGATGGGCAACGCCAGCACAGTCACTGCGGTTAGCACAAAGACGCTTTTATTGGTTTGCTCAATGATACGCGCTGCGATCTCTTCCTGGAGTAACTTGATTCGCTCCTCAAGTCCGGTCATGTCTCGGATCGCCACTGAGAACTCTTCGCTCGCTTCCCGCAGCTCCACGATTTCCGGCTCGTGCATCCATGCAGGTGGGCGATTGAGCAGCCGGAACAGCGCCGCGGGCTCTGGGGCGAGTAATCGCTGCAGTCCGACCAGATCTCTACGCAGACCGCCGAGGCCGGCTCGCTTGAGCTCCAGCCGACCTGAGAGAAACGTGTCCTCGATACCATCGACCTTAACAGTGGTCTTGCGCACGATTTGAGCCAGTACTTCAGCCTGGTCACCCACGAGATGCATGACCAGCGCAAGAGGAGACGGAAACGACTCTCCTGCCTTCACCGCCATGCGGAGTCGATCCAGCGACCGCAGGGGTTGGTTGCGGATGCTGACGAGCCGGTTTTCATCTACGCTTAGCCAAAGCGTAGAAACCTGCGACGACTCGGTAAACGTGAAGTCATAGATGACGTCGTTCAATACCGCGACCAGCGCTCCATCGGCGTGCTCAATCCTGGTAGAGCGCGCTCCTTCGTGCAGCGCTTCGAAGAAAGCGTCGGGCAGATCAAGATGATCCTTAAGCCATTTCTCGGCAGCGACGTTCGCGGCGTTGAAGTGGAGCCAGATGAATTCGCGCTCCTTCCGACTCGCGGCATCGTGCAGCCACGCACTTGCTTCCGCCGAGGCTAAAGGTTGTCCGCGTCCGGCCGGAGAGAACAAATATCCGCAAACCAGGCCGGCTTCATCGGAACCATACCACGATGCTGCTGCGTCAGTACCCATCTTATCCTCCAGGTGCAAATGCTTCTCGAAACCGCGACCGAGACGGAGCCCTGTAAATCGGCGTTATCTGCCTATGGGTAGGGTAAGCTGCGGCGCCGGCCCAGGCTTGCCGGCCAGCTCTAGGCGCGCAAGTTCCATCAGCAGCGAGAACGTCGATTTCGTGTCCTGGTCGGTTTCGTCGATATAGAACCAGTAGTCCTTGTACTTCACCGCCACGTGCGCGCTGGGTGGTCGCTCGTTGGTCGTCGCGCGTAGCGAGCGGACTCGAAAGAAATTGCGCATCACAATTTCCCAGTCGAACGGATGACCGCGCGGATCGAATGTAGTCGTAACGAAACCCCGCCTGGCGTGCTCGGGGGGGATCTCAACGCCCTGGCATACGTAGTACAAGGCCTGCAGCAGCGAGCGGGTTTCCAAGTCGAGGCTGGTAACGCCTTCTGGAGGATACGTAGATGGAAACGGGTTAAGTTTCTCCTCCGTGATGTTGTATTGCGTAAGCCCGGGCTTGAGATGGAAGACGCGAACGAAGTCCTGCACTTCCGGCGAGTTGAGCGCTTCGGGGTCGATACGCACGACGGGTTGCGTAGTTTTTCTAATCAAGGTCCAGGCGGAACCCTTACTGTCAGGGCGGTATTCGTAGCCGTTTTTGGCGGCTTCCACCATATCCCCCGCGCCGACAGCGGGAAACGGCAATGAGCCACCCAATTGCTCCACCCGCTCGTCCACCCCGAACACGATCTCGGAGCGGTCCTGGAGGATCTGCAGGACAGCCATGCCGTGCAGGAACTCGGATACGACTGGCGCCTCCCTCGGGGTCGGTCCACTCGCGGTTTGGGCGTTTGAGACCCAGTTGAGATTCTCCAGGTACAGGCGGAACACAGTGGATATCGGCCAAGTGGTTTTGGCCAGATAAAGCACACCGTCCAAAGGCAGCGGTGTGAACAGCTTGCGAGTGAACTCTTGATCATCGAGCGGGGTAAGGGTAATCGTGGGACGATCGGCGCCGGCGACTCCCGCTTGGGGTAGCACCGCAGCGTAGCTCGAATTGGTAACCGACCCGGCGGAGGTAAAGAAGGGCACGAGCTGGACGCTTTGCGAGCGCTCGAACTGTGCCGCTATGCTCGATACCGCCAAGCTGCTCGGGGTATCGTTATAGCGTAGCCGGACGATGTTGAGCAGCAGCTGCTCTTCAGTCGTGCGCTTGACCACCTCGTTGTACTCTAGCCGTGTCTGGTCTATGGCCTGTGGCCCAAGGGTAGTGCAAGCCGCTGTGACCATTCCTGCCAGTGCGGCTAACATCGCTTTGCCGATACGGCTCCGTCCCAGCATAATTTCCCCCTTTGTGGATATCGCATTTGCTGCCTTCCTCACCCTTGTGTAACCAAGGCCGAGGCCGCCGGCGAGCGCCTGGCTGGCACTCTCCAACTTCAATAGGAGATCAATCGACAATGCCGCGACGTGCATGCGCCGGCCTTGGCAAAACTCAATAACTGGCCCCCGTCCCGACCATGCTTTTGCTGCTCGTGATCGAATTAATCGCCCCCGCGACTTTAGAGTCAGCGATACAGCTGAAGTCAATACACTTCCGGCACCATCATTTCCCGGGGCACCGGGTGGCGCAGATAGTCTTCATGCCGCTCGCGTCGAGGCAGCACGATTGCAGGGTGTTCGACCTCCTCGTACGGCATCTGACTCAGCAAATGGCGAATGCAGTTCAGCCGCGCCTTCTTCTTGTCAACCGCCTGCACCACCCACCAAGGCGCTTCCGTAATGTGGGTGCGCTCGAACATGACTTCTTTTGCTTTTGTGTACTCCTCCCATCGCCGGCGCGACTCCAGGTCCATCGGGCTTAGCTTCCATTGCTTTAGCGGATCTTGAATGCGCGCCACGAATCGCAGATGCTGTTCCTCGTCCGAAATCGAGAACCAGTACTTGATCAGCTGGATGCCGGAGCGAACCAACATCCTTTCGAACTCGGGCACTGAATGGAAAAATTCTTCATACTGTTCTTCAGTGCAAAATCCCATCACGCGTTCCACGCCGGCACGGTTGTACCAGCTGCGGTCAAAAAGCACGATCTCGCCGGCCGCCGGAAGATGTGACACGTAGCGCTGAAAGTACCATTGGGTTCGCTCGCGGTCGTTGGGCGCCGGAAGCGCAGCGACACGGCACACACGCGGATTGAGACGCTGGGTAATACGCTTGATGACACCCCCTTTGCCGGCCGCGTCACGGCCCTCGAACAGAATGACAACCTTGTGTTTGGTTCTTACGACCCAGTCCTGCAGTTTTACCAGCTCCGCCTGCAAGCGAAGCAGTTCGCTGAAGTACCGGTGACGGCTCTCCCTCTCAGTTGGAGTACGCGTGGACGATGCGGCCGCAATTCTTTGGTCGAATGGCCTGTCCTCCAGCTCCAACTCCAGTTCTTCGTCGTAACTGTCAATCAGCTCGCCGTGCAAGCGCCGGAGGAGCTCTTCCTCGCTCGAATTCAACTTCAGCTCCTGGGGAATTTAGAATGAAGAAAAAAACGCTACAGAACTCATATGGCAGTTTTATGACAGCTGGGTGCACCGGTGGAGATGACCGGGTGCCGGACTTTGCTGGAGCTGAAATTAATGCCGCAATTGACGCGAAAACGCAGCGGAAACAGCGTCCGCAGCATGCGAGAAGCTACGGGTCACACCAGAGAAAGATGCGGTGTAATGCCTTTGGCAAATCTGGCGCGCCCTACTGGATTTGAACCAGTGACCTTTGGCTTCGGAGGCCAACACTCTATCCACTGAGCTAAGGGCGCGGTATTCAGTAAAATTGCGTTGCCCAGTTTAGCGTTTTTCTTGAGGACGCGTCTATGACGCCATTGAAATTCCCGATATAATTGGCGCTTTTTTAAGCCATTCTTCGAGCGGGATGTTCCATGAACGACGAGCCCGAATCGGCAGGTAAGATCGTAAAGCACTTCGTCGTCATATTACTGGCCGGCTTCCTAGTTCCTGTCATTTCCATCGTGTTGTTGTCGCAATTGGCTGTCGACACCCTGGGCGGGGTCAGCAAGGATTCCTCCGCGATGTCTCCGGAAGCGGTAGCGAAACGTTTGAAGCCGGTCGGGGAAGTAATCATTCAGGAAAGCGCCGGCACGCAGAAAATGGAACGAAGCGGCGAAGAGGTCGTCAAGGCAGTATGTTCCGCATGCCACGCGACCGGTGTTTTAAATGCACCCAAGATCGGTGACAAAAAAGCGTGGTCGGAACGCTTCAAGGTTGGCGAGGCGGCACTGGTAAAAAATGCCATTAGCGGAATCCGCCAAATGCCGGCGCGCGGCGGCAATCCGGGGCTTTCGGATCGTGAAGTAATGCAAGCCGTGGAATACATGGCAAGGCAGTCTGGCGTAAAGATTAAAGTAGAAACCAAACCGCCCACGGGCGCAAAAAACGGAAAAACAGTATTTGAGGCGAACTGCGCAGTATGCCACGTGCCGGGAGCGGCGGGTGCTCCAAAATTCGGGGATAAAACAGCTTGGAACCCGCGCATACAAAGCGGTATACAAAATCTTTATAAAAGTGCGATCAACGGCAAAAATGCCATGCCACCGAAAGGGGGTAATTCCGCGCTTGCCGATTCGGAGGTGCAATCTGCTGTGGATTATATGGTCAGCCAATCGAAATAATTTCATCCGGGGCACAAGATGGGCGCAGAATTAATCCTGCGCTTTTTTATTTTTTCCCCAGTCCCGATAAATGGCGACTTACGCGGTTGGTGACGTTCAGGGATGCTTCGTCGCATTACAGCGACTGCTGGATAAAATCCGCTTTGACGTTGCGCGCGACCGATTGTGGTTTGTCGGCGATTTGGTCAACCGCGGACCGGATTCGCTGTCCACACTGCGGTTTGTAAAAGAGCTCGGCGACCGGGCCATTACGGTACTCGGTAATCACGATTTGCATCTGTTGATGGTGGCAGAAGGCTCAGCGCGCCTGCGAAAAAGCGATACTCTGCGAGAAGTGCTCGCGGCGCCCGATCGCCGCGAACTGCTCGATTGGCTCCGCTGGCAGCGCATGATGTACGCCAGCGACGGATTTGCTATGGTGCACGCAGGCTTGCTGCCGTCCTGGTCCGTAAAAAAAGCTCTCTCGCTCGCGCGCGAAGTAGAAGGGGCGCTGCGTGCCGAAAATTACCGCGAGCTCCTGGCAAGCATGTATGGCAACCAACCGCTGCAATGGAGTGACGATTTAAGCGGCAAGGACCGTTTGCGGGTGATTATCAACGCCATGACGCGACTGCGCGTTTGCACGGAAAAAGGAGAGATGCAATTCGCGCACAAAGGAAAGCCGGAAGACGCGCCGCGTGGCTATCTCCCGTGGTACGAGGTATCCGGACGCGTGAGCCGGGACGCTACGATTATTTGCGGGCATTGGTCAGCGCTGGGTCTTTTGCTTCGGGGTAACCTTCTGGCGCTGGACACCGGCTGTTTGTGGGGCGGGAATCTGTCTGCAGTGTGCCTGGAAGACCGCCGGTTATTTCAGGTTTCCTGCGAAGACCAGAAAGCCTAAGGCAAGCGACGATCGCAGTTTCCGCGGCCTGGGTCAGATCTCTGCGGCTTTTTCCCAAGGCCGGAATCGGCTCGGTAAAAATCAGTTCTGCGCGTATATCCTGCTGCCCCAGAACACCCAATATCGACTCCATTAGCGTGGTTTCGCCTGCGTAGGCCACCTCGGTATTGATCTCACCATCCGGGTCGCGGAAACGAAGGGCCACCGGAAGTAGCGTGCTTTGCGACATTGCCGCCGGCTCCAATAACGGAGGATGAAATGTGCGAATATAGGTGCCATCGCTGGTCGTGCCTTCGGGAAAAATCGTGACGCAATCACCACCGCTCAGCGCCTGACTGATTTCCCGGTTCATACGCCCGACGTCGCGCCGCCTGATTCGTTCAATAAACAGCGTGCCGACTCTCTTGTTCAGCCAGCCGATGACCGGCCAGGTTCGCACCTCTGCTTTGGCAACAAAACGCGTGTAATACTGTGTGTACAGCAAAAAGATATCCAACCAAGAAACGTGGTTAGCGGCCACCACGGTGTTAGCGGGAATGGCGGCCGGTTGCTTGCCTTTCACGTCGAGCCGCACGTTTAGAATTCTGAGAAGCGTCACGGACCAATGCTTCACGACAAGGGCCCGCTGCTGCTTGCTGAATTGAGGGAAAAAGAAAGCGACCAATATCACGGCGTAAGCAACATGCACCAACAACCGGCAGAAGCGGTAGCAACGCACTAAGTAGGAAGTCCGGTTACGGCCCATTCATTTCCGCTCATAACAGTTAACGCCGCCCGCGGCAGCTGTGACGATCGCACCTTCGGCCAGCAAGCTTATTGTATGTGCGTAACGCGGGATCCGCCACCACCAGAGATTACGTGGACGCGTTCGCCCAGTTTGAATTCTTCGTCTGCTTTTTGAGTAACCGCGACAGTCGTGCCGCTATCAAGCCTTACGATGATTTCTAGGCCTTGCTGACGGGTGATCCCTTCCTCAGCGGCGGATCCGGCAAAACCACCCGCCACCCCGCCGATGATCGCGGCGATTGCACTGCCGGTGTTGTGTCCGATCGTGCTACCGAGGATACCACCTACGCCGGCACCCGCCAACGCGCCGATCGGGGTCTTGGTACCCTCGATCGTTACCGCACGCACGCTTTCCACGGTTCCGTCTTTAACTATATTCTCCTTGCGCGTCTGTGCACGGGTATAGTCGTTACTTGACATGCTTGAGGCGCAGCCGCCGAGAATTAAGCTTGCCACGAACAATACAAGCACTAATGAAAAAGCCTTAACTACGACCTCCGAATCTACCAGATACGCGTCCCAAAATGCTGCTGGTACAGCTTGCCGATATCGGTCCGGCTCACGTTATGGTTCTGGCCACCGCGATGCGCTACTTTTATGGCACCCATGAGCGAGGCAAGCCGTCCTGCAGTTTCCCAGTCCATGCTCTGCGAGATACCGTACAACAAGCCGGCACGGTAAGCATCACCGCATCCGGTCGGATCCAACACGGTTTCCGCCGTAACGCAAGGAATCTCTATTCGTTTACTACCGGCATAAATTAAGGATCCGCGCACGCCTAATGTGACAACCAGCGCTTTCACAAGTTTTGCGAGCTCCTCAATTTTTTTGCCGGTTTTATCCTGCACCAACCGTGCTTCGTAATCATTAAGCGTAGCAAAATCCGCCTGCCGCATGAAATTCAGCAATTCTTCGCCACTAAACATCGGAATTCCTTGCCCGGGATCGAACACAAACGGGATTCCTTGCTCATAAAATTCCCTGGCGTGTTGCAGCATGCCTTCGCGGCCATCGGGTGAAATGATGCCAAGATTCACGCCATCGGCCTCGCTCACGTGATTGTAATGCGAGTAATTCATCGCGCCCGGATGAAACGCGGTAATTTGATTGTCATCCAAATCGGTGGTGATGAATGCCTGGGCGGTAAACGTTTCGGGCACCCGGCGGATAAACTTCTGGGAAAGATTTAATTTCTCCAGCCGGTAACTATAGGGTTGGTAATCTTCTCCGACAGTTGCCATGATAAGTGGATCGCTGCCCAGCAGTCGCATTGTATAGGCAATATTTCCTGCGCAGCCGCCGAACTCCCGGCGCATGTCCGGTACCAGGAACGCGACATTCAGGATATGAATCTGTTCGGGCAAGATGTGATTCTTGAAGTAATCCTTGAACACCATGATGGTGTCATAAGCAATCGACCCGCAGATCAGCGCGCGCACGCTTACCTCAAAACCTTAAGAATTTCACCGAACGATCCTAGGCAAACAGTACCAGCGTCCAAATCAAGGCAACGCTTACCAGGCTCAAAAGAACCGCGGCACTGCCGAAATCCTTGGCGCGCTTGCTCAGAAGATGGTACTCGGGCGAGATCCGGTCCACCACCGTTTCTATCGCGGAATTGACGAGCTCTACAATCAGCACGAGCAACACGCTGGCCACCATCAGCGCCTTGCCGTTCGCGCTAACCGGGAGCAGCAATGCTATCGGTATCAACATTACGGCAACGAGAACTTCCTGCCGAAATGCCGCTTGGTACCTGACTGCCGCAGAAATGCCCTCAAATGAATAAAGAAATGCGCGCCAGATGCGCACTAAACCGGCTTTGCGCTCACGCGGGTTATCGTGGTTCTCCATTTCTCTTCTGTCCGCGTTTCACCGGCAGCCAGCTTAATGTGCGTGTATTGACGCCGCGAGCCGATGAATTCTTTACTTGAGCGCAGCCAAGGCGGCACTGTAATTAGGCTCGTTTTTGATCTCGGGCACCATTTCCGTGTACAGAACCTTGTCGTCCGCGTCCAGCACCACGACCGCGCGTGCGGTGACACCGGCCAGCGGGGAATCGGTAATTGCCACGCCGTAATTTTTCATAAAGTCGGCTCCCCGCATGGTGGAAAGCGTAATCACATTTTTCAAACCTTCGGCACCGCAAAATCGCGACTGGGCAAATGGCAAGTCGGCGGAAATCACCAGAACCACGGTGTTTTTGAGCTTGTTTGCCTCCTCGTTGAAGCGCCGCGTGGACATGGCGCAAGTTGGCGTATCCAAGCTCGGCACAATATTAAGCACTTTGCGTTTCCCGGCAAAATCCTTGAGACTCACGTCCTTAAGATCCTTATTCACCAGTGTGAAATCCGAGGCTTTTTGCCCGACTTTGGGAAATGTGCCCGCGACTGTGATCGGATTACCTGCAAGAGTAACTTTTGCCATGACTGATGCTCCTACGCTAAGCAATTAGTTTTAGTATGCCTTGCGCCTCGCCAGCACGCAAGCAATGTCCGGCAGCGATTTGCATACTGACGCGCTCCTGCAAACCCGGTATTGGTCCACCATGAGTTGGGCATCAAATGCCGCATGCTAGCTTGATAATTTTGTACACCGACACTTCGGAACAGGCCGTTGATTCTTACCTCGCGTGCTCCCGAGCTCGCAGCCAATCGTGGCAATTCAATCAGGCAGCATGCAAGTCTTCCACGATTTTAACCGATGTCACAGCTGCGCAAGCTTCAACCCCGGCGAGCCAGCTATTCGGCTCGCGGGTAGAAGAGCAACAAGCGGTAACCCGCGGGTTTCAGTTCATCGCTGTCCAAGTATAGCTTAAGGGTAAGTTCACTATTTGCCTGCATGCCGGCGTCCCGAGTTGTATTGCTTGCGAGATATTCTGACGCACTGAACACGCGGCGCGCTAACATGTAGTCTTGGGTATCGGTGAGGGTGACTTCCAGCTCTGGATAAGCCTGCCCAAATGGGGCCCGGTTGCGAAGCAGAGCGGTGAGCACGATCAGGTTCGGATGATTCGGGTCTGCCTGCAAATCAGACGATTCAATGCTCAACAGCTCAGAAAATCTCGGTAAGCCCACAGTGCATCGCAAATACTCGCAGTAGTTCTGCAGGGATGGCCTCAACTGGGGATAATAGGCGGCAATTTGGGCACGGAAATAATATGCAACTTGCGCGGCCAGCAATAACACGAGCAGCAGAGTCGCGATAAACCAGAGCCACCCGTGGCGATACTGCCATGCCATGTTTTCACCGGCCATATCGGTAAAAGCGAGCGGCCTGGACGCTTCGGCCAATTTCGAGCTCACTTGCCTTTGCAGGCTCGGGACTTCGTCCCTGCCACTATCCTGAATCGGCAGGACAGGTGGTGCGGTTTCGGGCGTGGGTTCATCCAAATCAGCCAGAGCATCGAAAGCATTAAAAATCTCCGAGCACTGGCCGCAGCGTACTCGTCCTCGACTTGCCGCTAACTCCTCTTGCTTTATGCGAAAAGTTGTATGACACTTCGGGCATGAAGTCACCATGCTCATTGCGACAGCCTCTTAATTGCGCATAACCGCACCCAACCCTGATCCTCGAAGACGTCCTGAAAATCAAACCAGTCGCGATAAGCGTGCGCTACCTCGCTCGCTTGGCGTGTGAGAATGCCGGACAAAATTAACGCTTTGCCCGGGCGCGTAGCTTGCGCAAGCAACGGGGCGAGAAGCTTTAACGGGTTTGCCAGAATATTGGCGAGTACTACGTCGGCATGAATTTGTGGCACCGAATCGGCAAAATAAAATTTCGCTCTTACCCGATTCTGCTTGGCGTTCGCTTGACTCACAAGCACTGCCCGCCGATCGCTGTCCACCCCGAAAGCGCGGCGTGCACCGAGTTTTAGCGCGGCGATGGAAAGTATTCCCGATCCGCAGCCGAAATCGAGCACCGTCTCTCCACCTCTAATATGCTCATCCAGCCAATGCAGGCACAGTCGCGTCGACGGGTGACTGCCGGTGCCAAACGCGAGCCCAGGGTCGAGAACGACATTTACCGCATCGGGGTCAGGGGGCGTGTGCCAAGTAGGGACGATCCAAAGCCGCGAGGACATTTTTAACGGCGCAAACTGCGCTTGCGACAGCCGTACCCAATCCCGATCCGGCACCTTTGTCACGGTGTAGGGTTTGCCCGGCAAACGCAAGGCAGCGGAAGCATTTTTAGCGATGCCAGGAATATCCACATCTGCAGGAAACAAAGCGCTCACGTGGTTCGCCTGCCAGGCGACGGGCAATCGCATGCCGGGCTCACCAAAAATTGCCTGCTCGCCCGAGGTGCCTGCCATGGCATCGGAGATGTCCACCGAAAGCGCGCCCAATTGCAGCAAAGTGCTGCTCAGCTCGTCGGCGTGCTTCGCGTCGGTTTCAAAGTTAACTGACAGCCAGCTCATACCTCGAAAAGTGCAAAAAAAACGCGATTATTGTTGAACGAAACGTGGATTTCTCTCAGGCCGACCGCAGACCTGATCCGCAACTGGCAAGCGCTGGCCAAAAGTCGAGCGCATATTTCGATTTTTTCGTAAGTGAGCGAAACATGATATGGCGCTTCGCGATCAAAGACGCAATTTCATGGGCTCCTTGCT